>JAHLKT010000001.1:323519-647039 GCA_020444545.1 Desulfarculaceae bacterium
AGGGTCTTGCCCTTGACCAGCTCGGTGAGGGCGCTGGAGGAGGCGATGGCGCTGGCGCAGCCGAAGGTCTGGAACTTGGCGTCGACGATCTTGCCGTCCTCGCCCAGCTTGAAGCTGAGCTTGAGGGCGTCACCGCAGGCCAAAGAGCCCACCTCGCCCACCCCGTCGGGGTTTTCCACCTCGCCCACGTTCACGGGGTCGGTGAAGTACTTTTTAACCTTGTCGGTGTATTCCCACATGGATTGCTCTCCGTAGTTGGCTAAAAGCTAGTGACCCTCGGGGTACTCCACCAGCTCGATCAACACGCCGTGGGTGGCCTTGGGGTGCAGAAAAACCACCTTGGACCCGTGGGCGCCGGGCTTGGCCTCGTCGCTGGTCAGCGGCACGCCCTTGGCCTTGAGCTCCTCCACCGCCTGGTCGATGTCCTCGACCTCGAAGGCCAGGTGGTGGATGCCCTCGCCGCGCTTTTCCACGTATTTGCTCATGATGCCCTCGGGGGTGGTGCTCATCACCAGCTCCACGTTGGTCTCGCCAACGGGGACGAAACCGGTCTTGAGCTCGCCCACGTCGTCGGTGGAGGTCATCTCCAGGGGCAGCATTTCCGTGTAGACCTTGGCCACCTCGCCCAGGTCCTTCACCGCCACCCCGATATGAGCCAATCGCTTGATTTTCATTGCACACCCTCCCCCGTGGGCAGGCCCCGCCCAGGGTCGAACCCGTCAATTTACAGCTACGCCATCATATTAGTGGCTGGAGGCCACAGGCGCAAGTTTTGCGGCGAGAGGCCGCCCTCTCCCTAGGCCCGGAAACGGCGGCGCAGGGCCCAGCCCAGGGGCATCAGCGAACCCACCAGCATGAGGGTGCCCGGCTCGGGCGCGGCGGCCGAGCCGCCCACGCTCACCGTGCCCGACTCCACCCGGGTGGCCAGCTTGCCCCCCTTGCCCGTGTTCAAAAAGTCCACGATGGAGCTGTCGGCGGCGATCACCAGGTTGAACTCGGCCGGGTCGTTGGAGGTGATGATCTCCATTACCTCGGAGTCGAAGGCCTTGGAGCCCACGGTCCAGTTGGCCAGGGAGCCGGACAGGGTCATGTACTTGCCGTCGCCGCTGAAGCTGATGGTGCTCAGATTCAGCGGGGCGCGGTAGCCGATGTTGTGGCGGTAGTCCCAGTAAGGGTCGTCGGGCAGGGTGTTGTAGAGCCTGAGGTCGTCGAAGTAGAGGAAGGAGAAGTCCTGGGCCACGTCGTAGGTGCCCCCCGCCTGGATCTCGCTGCCGATGGCGTCGTAAATGCTGAAGTCGCTGAAACCGGCCATGCGCCCCACCACGCCGTCCTGGGCCAGGCTGGCCGAGTTGACGATGGTGCCGTTGTGCACGTACACCCCCTTGTGGGAGATGTAGCCGGTGCCGTAGTCCTTGCCCGACACCCCGAAGTTGAAAAAGGCCATGGTGTCGGCCGAGGCCGGCGAGGGAGCCCAGAGCAGGAGCAGGAGCAAGGGAAAGCAAAAGAGCCGCGACAACTTCATAACAACACCCAGTATTGGAAAGAGCAGCCCTGTGCGGGCAGGCAATACCCCGGATTATGTTGGGGCGTTTATTTCATTATATGCCCAGCGGGCGGCTTGGCAAAGCCTTCTCAGGCCGGGGCCAGGCCCACGCCCTTGAAAAAGGTGTAAAGGAAGGTGCCGCCTTGGGCGGCGGTGTCGTGCAGCTGGGCGATGCCCTTCTCCCATTCGGCCGGGCTCATCATGCCCTCGGCCAAGGCCTGCTCCTTTACCCCCTCCACCATGGGGATGATGGTAAGGCGCACGAAGCCCTCCACCCAGGCCGGGCGCGAGGCGTCGCAATACACCGCGCGGGGGCCCACCACGATGTCCTCGATGCCGGCCTCGGCCATGAGGGGGTAGACCCGGCGGCCGATGAGCGAATCGCCCCCCAAGCCGGCCTGGCAGTCGATGAGGCATTGCCAGGCGCGCCGGGCCTCGGGCTGCTCGGGGTGGAAGTAGCAGGAGCCGTGGTCGCCCTCGATCACCGTGACCGTGCCCCCGGGTTTGACCAGCCTGGCCAGGCCTTTCAGCGCCTCAACGGGCCGGGTGAGGTGCTCCAGCACGAAGCACACGAACAGGTGATCGAAGCTCTGGGGCTCGAAGGGCGGTCCGTAGAGGTCGCCCTGCACGAAGGTGAGGTTGTCCCAGCCTTGGCTCCGGGCCTGGGCCTCGGCCGCGGCCAGGGATTCGGTCGAGATGTCCAAACAGGTGAACTGGGCCTCGGGGCTGTGCTCCACCAAGAAGCGGGTCTGGGAGCCCACTCCGCAGCCCGCCTCCAAGACCTTGGCCCCGGCGGGGTAGTGGGTGTCTTCGTGGAGCAGTTCGGCCAGGGTGCCGGCCTGGTCACCCAGGCGCTGGGCCTCGCGTTCGGTGTAGCCGTGAACATACGGGTCGGACATGGATGCAGCCTTCACTTCAGATAAGGGATTAAGGGGACGCGCCGGGCGTAGGCGCGGTACTCGCCGCCGAACTGCCGCCGCAGGCGGGATTCCTCGTGCCAGGTGCCGGCCACGATATAGGCGCTTAGCAGGATAGAGATGAGCCAGTCGGCCGGGCCGGAATGGGGCCGGAGCCACACCACCACCAAGGCGGCCAGGTGCATGGGGTGGCGCAGGTGGGCGTAGGCCCCGCTGGTGACCAGGCGGTGGGTTTCGCCCTGGGGCTGAAAGGCCGCGCCCAGGCCCAGCAGATCGAAGCCGCCCCGGGAGAAATCCCAGGACGACCACAAGAGCAGGCCCACCGCCCCGGCCCAGGCCGCCAGCTGGAGCCCCAGCCAGGGCCAGCCCCAAAGCAGGGGCGACAAGGCCCCCAGCTCCCGGCTGTACCACACCACCGGGTAGATGCTGAGCAGCGAGAGCACCGAGTAGGCCAGGCGGTATTGCGCGCTGTTCAGGCGCAGCGCCTTTTCCAGGCGGGGGCGCAGCCAGCCGGCCAGGAGCAGGCTGTGCGCCACGCACCAAACGGCCCAGGACAGGGCCAGAATGATCAGTTGGGCAGGGCCGGGAATGTGTTCGGTCATAGTGGTATCTCGCCAGGTTTTGTATACAATGCTAAGTCCCCCGGCCGGGCGGCGCAAGCCGGGGCTGCGCATTGACTGCCGGGGCATATGGCCCTAAGATGAACCTGGGCTGCGGAGAGCCCCCACTTCGGAGACGAATCAAGATGATCGCTCGTTACACCCTGCCCGAAATGGGCCGCATCTGGACCGACGAAAACCGCTACGCCCAATGGCTGGCCGTGGAGATCGCCGCCTGCCGGGCTTGGAACAAGCTGGGGCGCATCCCCGACGACGCCCTGGCCGAGATAGAGAACAAGGCCGCCTTCGAGGTGGCCCGGGTGGAGGAGATCGAGCTCGAAACCCGCCACGACGTCATCGCCTTTTTGACCAACGTGGCCGAGCACGTGGGACCCTCCAGCCGCTACATCCACTTGGGCCTGACCTCCAGCGACGTGCTGGACACGGCCTATGCCCTGCTTATAAAGCAATCCGGCGAGCTGATCCTGGCCGCCCTGGACCGCCTTTTGGCCGCGCTCAAGGCCCGGGCCGAGGAGCACAAGTACACCATCCAGATGGGGCGCTCCCACGGCATCCACGCCGAGCCGGTGACCTTCGGGCTCAAGCTGGTGGGCTTCCACGCCGAGTTCGCCCGCGACCGCGAGCGCCTGGAGCGGGCCATCGCGGCGGCCGCCCGGGGCAAGATCTCCGGCGCGGTGGGCACCTATGCCAACGTGACCCCCGAGGTGGAGGCCATGGTCATGGAGGAGCTGGGGCTGACCCCGGCGGTGGCCAGCACCCAGGTGGTGGCCCGCGACGGCCTGGCCGAGTACTTCTGCACCCTGGCCATCATCGGCGGCACCATCGAGCGCCTGGCCATCGAGATCCGCCATTTGCAGCGCACCGAGGTGCTGGAGGCGGAGGAAGCCTTCGCCAAGGGCCAGAAGGGCTCCAGCGCCATGCCCCACAAGCGCAACCCCATCGGCAGCGAGAACCTTTCCGGCCAGGTGCGCCTTTTGAGAGGCTATGCCCTGGCCGCGTTGGAAGACATGGCCCTGTGGCACGAGCGCGACATCAGCCACAGCTCGGTGGAGCGCACCATCGGGCCGGACGCGGACATCCTGACCCACTACAGCCTCAACCGGCTGGCGGGCATGGTGGAGCGGCTCACGGTCTATCCCGAGAACATGCTCAAGAACCTGAACCTCACCGGCGGGCTGATCCACTCCCAGCAAGTGCTCCTGGCCCTGGCCGAGGGCGGCCTGAGCCGGGAGGACGCCTACCGCCTGGTGCAGAAGCACGCCATGGCCACCTGGGCCGATGGCGGCTCCTTCCGGGAGCGCCTGGAGAACGACCCCGAGCTGAGCGCGGCCCTGGGCGAGAAGAAAGAGGCCCTTTTGGACGCGGCCTTCGACACCTCCGGGCACCTGAAGCAGGTGGACTTCATTTTCGAGAAGATTCTGGGCGAGGCCTAGGAGGCCCGCCCCCGCAAGGCCCCCGGGCCAAGGAGACGATGTTCATGTTTGCGGCGCGCAGGTTGGCGGTTGCCCTGATCCTGTCCCTGGCCCTTTTGGCGGCCTGCTCCACGGTGAAGGATGCCTACCACGAGTTCGACCCCCGGCCCCGGCCGGCGGACGCCGCCTTCCAGGCGGTGATCAAGAAGTTCGTGCAAGACGGCTCCATCCACACCGGCCCGGCCACCGAGCTTCTGCTCAACGTCTTGCCCGCCAACTGGGAAGTGCGCAAGGCGTGGGTGGACCGGCGGGCCGAGGCCTTTGCCTGGGACGCGGCCCAGAAGGCCAAGGACCTGGCCGACCAGAAGGCCGAGTACGAAAAGTACAACACCATCCTGGGCAGCGTGTACGTGCCGGACCGCAAATGGAACAACCTCAACGGCAAGGAAGCCAACTGGCGGGTCTATCTGATCAACAAGAAGGGCCAGCGCCTGGAGCCGGAGGACGTGCGCCTGATCAAGCGGCGCACCGCCATCAACGAGGCCATCTACCCCTTCTGGGGCAAGTGGAGCCAGCTGTATCTGGTGAAGTTCCCCATCAAGGGCCCGGACGGAGAGCCTTTCCTGGCCCCGGGCGAAAAAGACGCCAAGTTCCTGATCACCGGCGCGCCGGGCCAGGAGACCCTGACCCTGCAAATGCGCTGATCTCCCCGCGCGCCTAGCGGCCTCCCAGGCCGGCGGCGCCCCGCGCCATCACTTTCACCCCGCCCTGCCTGAGGTCGGCCGCCACGCTGTCGCGGCCGGCCTGCTTGGCCGCGTAGAGCGCGCCGTCGGCCCGGCGCACCAAGTCCTCTTCCTGCTCCTCCGGCCCCAGAGTGGCCGCCCCCAGGCTCACGGTGATCTTCACCTTGCCCTCGCCGCCGTCGGGCGAGAAGGGCGTGTTGGCCACCCCGGCGCGCACCCGCTCGGCCACTCCCAGGGCCTCGTTCATGGTGGCGTGGGGCAGCAGGATGGCGAACTCCTCCCCGCCGTAGCGGCAGCACAGGTCCATGCCCCGCACGCAGGAGCCCAGGGTGTCGGCGAACAGGCGCAGGGCCTTGTCCCCGGCCAGGTGGCCGAAGCGGTCGTTGTAGGCCTTGAAGAAGTCCAGATCGGCCATGAGCAGGGACAGGGGCGTGCCGTAGCGCGAGGCGGCCTCGATCTCCCGCCTGAGGGTGGCGTAGAAAAAGCGCTGGTTGTACAGGCCGGTGAGGCTGTCGGTGACCGACAGGCGCCGAAGCTCGCGCTCCAGGCGGCGCTTGTCCGAAAGGTCCACCAGGGTCTCCACCGCGTGGGTCACCCGGCCGTTGTCCCCGGTGATGGGCGCGGCCAAAAAGTAGAGGTGGCGGCCGTCGGGCTCCAGGGTGGGGAAGAAGCCCTCCCCTTCCAGCCCGCCCTCGACCAGGGGCGAGCGCTTGAGCCCCATGCCGGCGTAGCCTTCCATTACCTGGGTGGGATCGCCCTCCAGGATCAGGTCGGCCAGCACCGGGCGGGGCTCCAGGTAGAAGGGCCGCCACTGCTGGCTGGTGCCCACCATCTGGCTGGCCTCCATGCCGGTGAGCGCCTCCATGGCCCGGTTCCAGTGCACCACCTTGTGCTGCTCGTCGATGACCATGACCGCGGCGGGCAGGCCTTGCAGGGTGCTCTCCACCATCTGGCGGCCCCGCTTGAGCTCCTGCTCCAGGAGCTTGCGCTCGGTGATGTCGGTGGCGATGCCCTCCAGCATGAGGGGGCGGCCCATCTCGTCGCGCATCACCAGGGCCTTGTCCCGCAGCCAGCGGGTCTCGCCCGAGGCGGTGATGATCTTGTAGTCCTCGCGGCACAGCTCGCCCGGGGCGCTGGCCAGCAGGCGCTTGTGGTGGGCCCGCGCCCGTTCGCGGTGCTCCGGGTGCAGCATGCGCGCCACGCTCATCTCGCCCTTGAGCAAGCGGTTGGGGGCGTAGCCGGTCACCTCGGTGACCGCCGAGCTCACGTAGTCGAACTGCTTTTCGCTCAGGGACCAGCGGTAGATGATGTCCGGCGCGTTTTCCACCAGGCGGCGGTAGCGGGCCTCGCTCTGGCCCAGGGCCAGCTGGCCGGCGCGCATCTGGGTCACGTCGCGGATGATGCCGAAGCGGCCCTCGCCGTCCTCGTCGCGGGTGGCGGTGATGAGCACCTCGAACTCGCTGCCGTCCTTGCGGCGCATGGTGGCCGGGAAGTCCTGCACGTAGCCCTGGGCCCGCAGGGAGTTCAGGTAGAGCTGGGCCTCCTCCTGGTTGGCGTTGAGGCGCTTGGTGGCCTTCAGTCCCACCATCTCCTCGCGGCCGCCATAGCCGAACATCTCCACCACCGCCGGGTTCACGTCGGTCAGACGGCCGTCGGGCCCGGTGATGAACACCCCGTCCTTGCTGTCGTTGAACAGGCGCTGGAAGCGGGCCTGCTCCTCGCGGGCCCGCTCCACCATGGCCCGGGCCGCGCTGGTCAGGTGGTTCAGGGCCAGGGAGAGGCGCCCCAGCTCGTCGCCGCGCTCCAAGGGAGCGGGAGGGATCAGGTCGCCGGAAGCGGCCTGGACCGCCTCGTCGGCCAGGCGCTTGAGGGGGCGCGAGAGGAACCAGTGGATCCACACCACCGCCACCAGGGCGGCCAAAAGGGCCACCACCGCCGCGGAAAACACCGTGACCTGCCACATGCTCAGGCCCAGGGGCCCCGAGGGCAACACCGGCGAGGCGCTCACCCCCACGATCAGCTCGCCGCTGGGCAGCCGGTCGTAGGCCACCATCACCGGCTTGCCCTTCTGACGGTAGCTGACCACGCCCCAGGCGGTGGAGGCCATGTGGCGAAGGATCTCGGGGGGCGGCAGCACCGCGTCCGGCTCGCGGGGGGGCACCACCACCCTGCCCTGGTTGTCCAGGCCGAACAGGAAGAAGCCGTTGCCCGCCAGAGACTTGAGGGCGCCGTGGTTCTGGGCCATGGCCATTCGCCGGGCCGCGCCGCCGGCCTGGCTGCCCAACGATTGCATCAGGTTGATGGCGCGGTGCAGATGGGACTCGGCGTGCTCCTTGAAGTGCTCGCTGACCGCTCCCTGGGCCAGCCAGTATTGCAGGCCGGCCAGGAGCAGGGTGGAACCGAACACCGACGCCACCAGCACCAGAGCCAGCTTGGCCCCCACCGAGGGACGGCGCGTATGCTTCGAAAGGGCGCGAGCCACCCGTCCTCCAGTCCCCGGCGCGGGCTGGCGTCAAATTGACACCGCCGGAACAGGCATTTAGGATAATCTGAGAAGGAGGCGGCGGAATATTGGTCCGGGACCCTCGGCCGATAGGCGCCACCGATCCTCCATAATTTAAACCATATGAGCCAAGGGGCCGGGGCGTCAAGCGCCTTAACGGGCCGCCCCGGTGCCAAAAAGGAGCTTCGCAATGCTCGAAACCATCAAAAACCTTATGCTGGCCAGCCTGGGGGCGGCGGTGCTCACCAAGGAAAAGGCCATGCAGTTCATGGACGACGCGGTGAAGCGCGGCGAGATGAGCGCCAGCGAGGCCGAGAAGGTGGCCGAGGAGGTGGTGGCCGAGTCCAAGCGCCAGGCGTCGCTCTGGGGCGACAAGCTCCAAGAGGCGGTGAACGAGGCCCTGGCCTCTTTGGATCTGGTCAAGCGCTCCGAGGTGGAGGCCCTGGAGGCCCGCCTGGCCAAGGTGGAGCTGGAGCTGGACGCTATCAAGCGCAAGATGGAGAGCGCCGGCGGAGACCAGTAGAGGTGCTGGAGACCTTCCGCAACCTGGGGCGCCTGACCGAGCTGGCCATGGTGCTGGTGCACCACGGCTTCGCCGATCTGGTGGAGCGCCTGGAGCTGCCCTTCACCCGGGGCACCGGGGCCAAGAGCGGCGGAGAGCAGCTCGCCAAGCGTTACGGGGTCTACCCCCGCCTGCGCATGGTGGCCGAGGAGATGGGCCCCACCTTCGTAAAGCTGGGCCAGCTCTTGTCCCAACGGCCGGACCTTTTGCCCCCCGAGCTGATCCTGGAGCTACGCAAGCTCCAGGACTCGGTGACCCCCCTGGACTTCGCCAAGATCAAACAGGAGGTGGAGGACTCGCTGGAGAGGCCCCTGGGCGAGGTGTTCTCCCAGTTCGATGAGAAGTGCCTGGCCAGCGCCTCTCTGGCCCAGGTGCACCGCGCGGTGCTGGCCAAGGACGGCTCCGAGGTGGCGGTGAAGGTGCGCAAGCCGGGCATCGGGCGCACCATCCGGGCGGACATGGAGCTGATGACCACTCTGGCCCGCCTGCTGGACAAGGAATTGGAGGCCGTGGCCCCCTACGCCCTGCCCGCCCTGGTGGCGGAGATGGACCGCTCCCTGCACCAGGAGCTGGACTTCGCCCTGGAGGCCAAGCACATGCGCACCGCGCGGGCCAACCTGGCCCCGGACGCCAAGGTGGTGGTGCCCCAGCCGGTGATGGAGCTGTGCAGCCCGGGCCTGCTGGTCATGGATCTGGTCGAGGGAGCGACCCTGGACAAGGCCGAGCTGAGCCCGGAGCAGAAAAAGCAGCTCGCCCAGGACCTCACCGAGATGATGCTGGACCAGGTGCTGCTCAAGGGCTTTTTCCACGGCGACCCCCACCCGGGCAACCTCATGGTGACCACCGACCCCGGCGGCGAGCCCCGCCTGGCGGTGCTGGACTGGGGCCTGGTGGGGCGGCTCAGCGACCAGGACCGCTACATCCTCTGCGATTTGTTGATCGCCACCTTGCAGGGCGACGCCCCCGGGGTGGTGCGGGCCTGGACCGACGCGGGGGTGGTGCCCCCGGGCGGGAGCGATCCCTCCCTGGAGCAGGACGTGAGCGAGCTGTTGGAGGACATGAGCCACGACGGCGGCGCGCCCATCGACACCGGCCAGCTGATCCTGGACATGATGGAGATAATGCGCCAGCACCATCTCCGGGTGCCCATGCAATACGCCCTGGCCGACAAGGCCTTGCTGGAGCTGGAGGGGGTGGGCCGCGCCCTGGACCCGGACTACCACCCGGTGGAGGCCACCCGGCCCTACGTCTGGCGGCTCTACTTCGAGCGCTGGCGGCCCGACACCATGGCCAAGCGCCTGCTGGCCCACCTCAACGACGGCTTCCGCTTCTTCCAGGCCCTGCCGCGCCGTTTGGACGCGGTGGTCACCCAGCTGGAAAAGGGCGAGCTGAACCTCCAGATCAAGCACCAGGGCCTGGTGCCCCTCACCCGGGCGGTGCAGGAGGGGGCCAGCCGGGTCACGGTGGGGCTCGTCGTGGCCGCCCTGATCCTGGGCAGCTCCATGATCGTCACCACCGGAGTGGAGCCCAAAATCTTCGGCCTGCCCCTGTTGGGCGTGATGGGCTATTTCATCTCCGGCATCATCGGCCTGTGGCTGGTGTGGTCCATCCTGCGCTCACGGGGAGGCAAGTTCTAAGGACGTTTCCCGATTAGCTTGACCCTTGTCCCCGGGCCTGCTATCTTTGGTCATCTCGATAGTTGCCCATATACTTCACCAATAGGACTGGTGGGCCAAGCCATGGATCTCAGGCGCTTGCAGGTATTCGCCAAGGTATACGAAAGACGGTCTTTTTCCCGCGCGGCCGAGGAGGTCTTCCTCAGCCAGCCCACGGTAAGCGGGCACATAAAGAGCCTGGAAGAGGAGCTGGGAGTCCAGCTTTTCGACCGTTTGGGCCGGGAGATTCTGCCCACCAAGGCGGCCGAGCTGCTCTATGACCACGCGCGGGACATCCTGGAGCGGGTGGACGACGCCCAGCGCTCGGTGGACGCCTTTTTGGGCCGCCTGCGCGGCGAGCTGGTGGTGGGCGGCTCCACCATCCCGGGCCAATACGTGCTGCCCGCTTTCATCGGCCGCTTCCGGCTGTTGCATCCCGAGGTGAAGGCGACCCTGCACATCGGCGACACCCGCCAGATCGCCGAGGCGGTGCAGACCGGCGAGCTGGAGGCGGGCATCGTGGGGGCCACGGTGGAGGACGAGCGCCTGGCCTTTTCGCCGCTCATGGACGACGTGGTTAGCCTGGCCGGCTGGAAGGGCCACCCCTACGGCAAAAGCCTGGAGCCCAAGGACCTGAAGCAGGTGCCGGTGGTGTTCCGCGAGCCGGGCAGCGGCACCCGCATGTTCCTGGCCCGCGCCCTCAAAAAAGCTGGGCTGGATCCTGCCGAGATGAATATCGTGGCCCAGATGGGCTCCACCATGGCCGTGATGCAGGCGGTGCGGGCCCAGGTGGGCCTGGGTTTCCTAAGCCACCGGGCCATCACCGAGGAGCTGGCCGCCGGCCGCCTGGTGGAGGTGGATCTGGACAGGGTGAACCTCAAGCGCCAGTTCTATCTGGTCACCCGCAAGAAGCGCACCCACTCCCCCGCGGCCCAGGCCTTCATGGCCCTGTGCCTGGCCGGGCTGGAAGAGTAGGCCCCGCCATGTCCCTGGTGGTGGATATCCCCGGCTGGCGGCGCTTGGAGCTGAGGCACCTGGTGCTGGATCTGAACGGCACCCTGGCTTTGGACGGCGCCCTGCTGCCCGGGGTGCGCCAGGCCGTGGAGGAGCTGAGCGCCTCGCTGGAATGCCATCTGGTCACGGCCGACACCTTCGGCACGGCCGGAGGCCTGTTGGGCCCGGCCGCCGCGCTGGCCCTGATCAGCCCGGGCGATGAAATCGGGCAAAAACAGGCTATAGTTGAAGGCCTGGGCGCGAAAAGCGTGGCCGCCCTGGGCAACGGGGCCAACGACGCCTACATGCTCAAGGCCGCCGCCCTGGGCATCGCGGTGCTGGGGCCCGAGGGAGCGGCCACCGCCGCCCTGAGCGCGGCCGACGTGGTGGTTCCCGGCCCCCTGGAGGCCCTGGGGCTGCTGCTCAATCCCGACCGCCTCAAGGCCACCCTGCGCCGTTAAAAGGCGTTCCGCGCCAAATTAGTCCAGAATGCTGGGATGGCGGTTTTCTGTTTGCGTGCCCCCAGCATATGAGTCACCATCCGTGGTGAGCACTTTATAAGGGCAACCGGCACAGCCAGCCGCCGGCAGACAAGGCGTCTGGCGAGCGAGGGCCGCAGGCGTAGCTGAAACTACGTCGAGGCCCGAGCGATGCCAGCAACACCGTATGCCGGTGGCTGGCGAAGCCGGCGATTAGGAGACAAGATGGGCGACGACCCCAAGCTGGCCGAAAAAGCCCGCGCCGCCGGTTGAGCCGCCAAGATAGGTCCGGCGGATCTGGCGCGCATACTCCAGGGGCTGCCCACGGAAGAGCACCCCGACTTGTTGGTGGGCCTGAACACCGCCGACGACGCCGGGGTCTATCGTCTCACCGATGAGATCGCCCTGATCCAGACCCTGGACTTCTTCACCCCCATCGTCAACGACCCCTACCTCTTCGGGCGCATCGCGGCCACCAACGCCCTGAGCGACGTGTACGCCATGGGCGGACGCCCGCTCACCGCCATGAACATCTGCTGCTTCCCGGTGAAGGACCACCCGGTGGAGATTTTCCGCGAGGTGCTCCGGGGGGGCATGGACGCGGTGCACCAGGCGGGCGCGGTCTTGGCCGGGGGGCATTCGGTGGAGGACCCGGAGCTGAAGTACGGCCTCAGCGTCACCGGGGTGGTGCACCCGGACCAGCTGGTGACCAACGCGGGCCTGAGCGCGGGCCAGGTCTTGGTGCTCACCAAGCCCCTGGGCACCGGGGTGATCGCCACGGCCTTGAAGGCAGGCCTGGCCAGCCAGGAGGCGGTGGCCAGCGCGGTGGAGGTGATGACCGCGCTCAACGCCCCGGCCGCCGAGGTGATGAGCGCCTGCGGGGTCAAGGGAGCCACGGACATCACCGGCTTCGGGCTCATCGGCCACGCCCTGGAGCTGGCCTCGGCCTCGGGCGTGGGCCTGGAGATCGAGGCGGGCGCGGTGCCCATCATCCCCGAGGCGCGGGAAATGGCGGCCATGGGCCTGGTGCCCCTGGGCAGCCACGCCAACCGCAACTTCTGCGCGCATAATTTGAGCTTCCGGGGAACCCCGGAGGAGATTCAGGTGGATCTCTTGGCCGACGCCCAGACTTCGGGAGGCATGCTCCTGGGCCTGGACCCGGATCAGGCTGATCGGGCCTTGGACCTGCTTGCCGAGCGGGGAATCAAGGGCGCGGTGATCGGCCGGGCGGTGGCCGAGCATCCCGGCGTGCTGGAGCTGATCTTCTAGGCCGTTCTTCAGGCCCCTAGCGCGGGGCCTTGCCACCCTTCATAAGCTTTTGCAACTCAGCCAAGCGCTGGCGGCCCTGCGGGCTGTTGGGCGCCAAGCGCAGATACTGCTGCATGTCCGAGACGGCCTGGGGCAAACGACCCAGGTCCTGGTTCACCCCGGCCCGGTTGAACCAGGCCTCGGCCATGTCGGGCTGCAACCGGATGGCCTGGTCCAGCTCCAGAAGGGCCTGCTCCAGGCGGCCCTCGTGGATCATCATGAAGGCCTTGTCATAGTGCAGTTCCGGGTTGTTGGGCTGCAAGGACAGGGCCCGGTCCAGGTCCTTCTCGGCCTCGGGGAGCTTGCCCAGGCGGTAGAGGCTCATGCCCCGCAGGCTGTAGCCCCCCGCGTCGGCCGGGTAGCGGGCCAACAGGCGGTTGCAGGCCTCCACCGCCCGCTGCCACTGGCCTTGGCGGGCCAGGGCCTGGCCCAGGTTGTACCAGGCGTTCTGCGAGGCGGGCTCGATCTCCACCGAGCGCTTGAGGTCGGCCTCGGCCTTTTTGAAATCGCCCAAACGCAGATACACCGTGCCCCGGTTGTACAGGGCGGCGGCGTTGTCGGGGTTCAGCTTGAGAGCGCGGGAGAAGTCCTGCCCGGCGGTGGGCAGGTCGCCCAAGGCCGCGCGGCACTCGCCCCGCCACACGTAAGTCGTGGGGTTCTTGGGGGCGCGCTTGACGGCCTCGGCGAACAGGGGCATGGCCTGGGGGCAGCGGCCCAGATGGCTCAGGGCGCGGCCCCTCAGGGCATAGGCCCCGGCCTGGGCGGGGTCCAGCTCGATGGCCTGGGCCAGGTCGGCCTCGGCCCCGGCCCACTTCCCAAGCCCCACCCGCAGACGTCCCCGGTTGTAATAGGCCGCGGCCAGGGCCTTCAGGTTTTTGGGCTGGGCCTCGATGACCCGGCTGAAGGCGGCCTCGGCCTGAGCGGTGTCCCCCGCCCTGGCCGCCGCCACCCCGGCCTGCACTTGCGCCATGGGGTCGGCGGCCAGCCCCGGCGCGGCCAGGAACAAGAGCAGGCCCAATACGGGCAAGGCGAGCAGGCGGTGGTTCATGACAAGCCTCCGGGTTGAGCGGGGCGCGGCCCCCCGGTTTCACGAGCCCATCCTGCCAAAGCGGAGCGGCGGCTGTAAAGGGAAGCGTTTCCTAGAGGTCGAAGCTGAAGCCGCCCAGATACTCCGCCAGCGCGGCGGCGGCCTGGGGCGAGAGCTCCGGGCAGTCCCCCGGGCCCAGCACCCCCTGGGCGGCCAGGGTGGCGAAGACCAGGCAGGTGGGCCGCCCGCAGGCCCCGCAGCCGGCCTTGTTGGGCAATAGGCGCAGGATGTGCATCACCTGGGGCTCGGGGGCCGAGTCGGTGCTGGGGGTTATCTCGCCGCGCTGCTCCCAGGCCTGGTTGATCTCCCCTTGCAGCCAGGCCAGGATCTTGTCCGCCTCGGCCTCGTCGTTCAGGGCGTTGATGGCGATGCGGTCGTGGTGCACGGTGATGAGGCGGCCGTGCACCTTGAAGGTCACGGCGGGCGGGTCCAGCTGGTAATGATGGCCGCCGAGCTGGGTGTTGAGAAAAGGCAGGGCCTCGCCCACGTTCTGGTCCAGGTGGGCGATGCAGTGCAAAGACTCGAAGCCGGGGTTGCACTCGGGGCGGAAAATTTCCTTGCGCCAACTGCTCAGGAGCATGGCCGTCCTCCGGTGGGGGTTGTGGGGGCGCGCTGGGGCCTACTCCACAGACGAATCTCCCCCGGCCGGGGTTACGCTTTTTTGCGCCGGCCGCACCACCAGGCAGGAGCAGGGAGCCCGGCGGCTGACCCGCTCGGCCACCGAGCCCAGGAGGAACAGCCCCACCCCGCTCAGGCCCTCGGCCCCCATGACCACCAGCCCGGCGTTGCTCTGGGCCAGCTCGTCCAGGATCTCCACGCTGGGCAGGCCGCGCCGCAGGCGCACCTTGACCGGATAGCCCCCGGCCTTTTGCACGTAGCGCTGGTCCATCTCCTGTTTCAGGCGCTCTTTGAGCTCCTCGCGGCTCAGGCCGCGCACCACGCCGGGTTTTTCGCCGGGCAGGGTGGGTGCCCCGGAGTGCACCACGTGCAACAGGATCAGCTCGGCCCCTTCGTCTTGGGCCTGCTCCAGGGCGGCGGCAAAGGCGGCATCGGCCTGGGGGCTGAAGTCCAGGCAGCAGACGATGCGGCGGTAGTTGGTCATTTATTTAGCCTTAAGGACGCACGGCGGCGGCGAAGACGTCCTGCTGCCGGGCCAGGTAATGGGCGAAGCTCAGGCCGCGCCGCTTGTAGTGCCAGGCCTTGAGGGCCCAGGCGTGGCCGGCCATGACGATGTCGTAGGCGGCCAGGTCGGTGTCCATGGCCCGGAACTCGCCGCTGGCCACGCCCTCGTCCAGGATGTTCTTGAACACCTCCACGCCCTCGCGCTCCAGCTGCATGATGCGCTTGCGGCCCTCCTTGCCCAGGGTCAGGGAGTCGCGGTAGACCAACACCACCTTGGCCGCGTCGGAATCCACCACCTTGAAGAACTGGGCCATGGCTTCCAAGAGGCGGTCCAGGGCGGGCGCGCCGTCCACCACCGCCTCCTGCACCCCGGCGCAGAACTTGGTCTGCAGCCGCTCCATGATCAAGAGCATGATGTCCGAGGGCTTCTTGACGAACTGGTAGGTGACCGGGGTGGAGATTCCGGCGGCCACGGCGATCTCGTCCACCGAGGCCGAGCGCCCCTTCTTCTCGTACAGCCGGGCCGCCGCCTCGGCCACGCGGTCGCGCATCTGCTCCAGCTCCTGGTCTCCGTTGTGCTCCGGGGCCTTGCACTCGCTCATCTTCAACCTCCATGGCTTCAGGACCGGCCTATGTCTAAATTATAGCCTTATCCCCGGCCATGCGGGGCGGGTTATGCCACGGCCAGCAGATGCTTGAGGCGGCCGGGGCCCAGGCCGCTCTCCCGGGCGATGGCCGAGAGGGTGCCCTTGGCCATCTCGTCATGGTCGGGCACGGTCAGGCGGCGGTGGGGCGGGGCCGCGCGGCGCAGCACCATATGGCTGCCCTTCTGGTGGCTCAGCTCGAAGCCCGCCCGGCCCAGGGCCTTGACCACCTCCCGCCCGGAAACCACCGGCCAGCCGCTCACGGCTTTTGCCCGCCCAGGCAGTCGGCCAGGGCCTCGCCCCGGCGGTCCAGGCACTCTTGGTAGGCCTCCATGGCCTCGCTCAGGTTGGCCTTGGCCTCGGCCTGGCTTTTGCCCTGGCTGATGCAGCCGGGCATCCCCGGGCACACGGCCACCCAGGCGCCGTCCTCGTCCTGCTCGATGATGATGGGTTGGTCGCTCATGAAATATCCGGGCTTGCCTCAGGGGGCCAGGAACACCTGCTCCCCGAACTTCTCCTTGAGTGCGGTGGCCAGGGCCTCGGCCGCGGCCTGGTCCTCAAACTCCACCATTAGCTCGCCGCCCTGGCCCACGGTGAGATGGCCGTGGGCCGTTACCACCGGCTCGATATCCCCGGACTCCACGGTCCACCAGCCCTTGGTGCGGCGCAAAAGCTCCGGCCCCTTGAGGTGGCGGGGGGTGACCAGATCTATGCTGCGGTAAAAGGCGGACCACCCGATCTGGGGCGGGGCCTTGAGCACCGGGCTCACCGGATCGTGGTAGATGCGGCAGCGGCCGAACAGGCGCAAACGGATCATGAGCCCTTCTCCAACAGCGCGGCCAGAGCCGGGACCTCGGGCAGGGCGCCCTCCGGCAGGCTCAGGCCGCCGGCGGTGAGCAGCCGCCCCAGGCAGAGCAGATAGAGCGCGGCGGCCTCTTCCGGCTGGCGGGCCAGGCCCTGGCTCAGAGCGCTGGGCCAGGCCGCCTCGAAGGCATCGCGCGCCTTCTGCCGCCAGGCGCGCAGGCGCGGGTCCCAGGCCTTCAGGCCGCTGCGGCCCAGCAGTTCGGCCTCGGCAGCCTCCAGGGCCGCGAACACGGCGCGCATGGCCCGCACCGAGGGGTCGGCGGCAAAGGGGTCGGCCTGGTTCACGGCCTGGCCTCTTGGGCGCGCTGATAGGTCTGCTTCAATCGGGCCATAAGCTTGTCCTCGTCCAGGTGTTGCCGCACCCAGTCCCTCCCGGCCCGGCCCAGGCCACGGGCCAGGGCGGAATCGGCGGCCAAACGGTCGGCGGCCTCGGCCAGGGCGCGGGCGTCGCCGGGAGCGGCGGCCAGGCCGTGCTCGCCGGGGCGGAGCCACTCGGGCACCCCGCCCACCGGCGCGGCGGCCACCGGAGTGGCCCGGCTCAGCGCCTCGGGCCCCACCAGGCCCCAGGGCTCGGCCCACAGGCTGGGCACCCACAGGCTGGCCGCTCCGGCCAACAGCGCGCCCATCCTAGCACGATCGGCCCAGCCTTCAAAGATCAGCCGCCCGCCCGAGGCACTGGCGGCCCGAGCCACCTCCCCGGCCAGGGGGCCGTCGCCCGCCACCACCAGGGGCAGGGGCTCGCTCAGCAGCTCCCTTGCCTCCAGGGCCACCCGCACCCCCTTGCGCCCTACCAGACGCCCGGCCAGCAGGTGATAGCCCCGCTCCCCTGTCCCCACGCGCGGGGGCAGCTCCACCGGCGGGGGCAGCACGCTGATGCGCGCCGGGTCCACCCCCACCAGGGCCAACTCGGAGGCCATGTAGTTGGAGAGCACCAGCACCCGGCCCATGGCCTGGAGCGCCTCCAGGCGGGCCCGGGTCAGCTCCAGCATCCGGCGGCCATAGTCCGGGTCGTCGAAGCAGGCCAGGCACTCCGGCCCCATGGCCCGGTCGCAAAGGCGGCCATCGGGCAAGAGCTTGCCCCGGCCCGGGCAGAAGAGGCGATGGTCCTGCACGGTCATCACCGTGGGCCCGGCCTCGGCGGCCAGGGCCATGAGCCCCGGGTCCATGAGGTTGTGCACATGGATAAGCTCGGGCGCGAAGGCGTCGATGGCCTCGCCCAGGCGGGCGCGGGCCGCCTGGCCCCCCCGCGCGCTCAGGCCGGAGCGGTCCAGGCCCTTGACCCGCTGCCAGGGGCCGATCTCGACCCGCTCGGCCGGGGGCAGGCTGGCGTCGTCAAAACCCACGGCCAAGAGCGTGTCGTCGCGCCCTTGCAGCCGGGCCAACAGGCTGAGCAAATGGCGCTCGGCCCCGCCCCGGGCCGAAAGCCGGTCGTGTAAGTGCAAGACCCTCATGGTCCCCACCATACAACGAGACGCCCCCTCAGGGCACGGCCCGGAAAGCCCGAAAGCGGCCCCGCCGGGGATTCTGGCAAATTTATATGCAAATACAATGCATTACCCCAAAAAACCCACCAAGAGGCCCCCTTACTAAATTGTAAAAAATCCCGTCACCCCGTGAAACGCCAGGTATGCAAGCAAGGCAAGGGGTTAAGTGACAATTGATATCAGTTCCTGACAATGCGCCAAAAAATGCGTTTTAAGGGTTGACACCCCCATATGTAGTGTACGAAGATGAGAGCCGTACAACATAGCGGGTAAGGAGCGGCACAAGCAGGCCGTTCACGTTTTTGGAGCTAAAACAGGGCCTAGGGCGATGCGGCACATGGGGCGAAAAGCAGGCGGGCGGCTGAGAGATGTTCTCGGGCGCGCTCGCGTTTTCGCGGACCGGGCCCAGGGCCTTGGCGTGGCGGCTGCCCCTCGGGCGGTCCAATAATAAGGGCCTGGCGGCAGGCACCCCCCAGGGGGGCAACCAAAGTGGCGGGAGATATTGAAGATGGCCGATCTTAGGGTAGTGGATGGCAGCAAAAAAGCCGAGCCGATCATAAACTCCGAGACCACCGACATGGCCCTGTTCGTGCGCACCAGCGCCGAAGAAATGGACTCGTGGGACCGGGCGCGCATCGAGGAAGCCCTCATCCGCGAGACCCAGCTCGACGACATCACCGCCAAGGAGATCGCCGCCGAGGTGGAGACCCAGATCGCGGCGGCGGGGATCAAGATGGTCACCGCTCCCCTCATCCGTGAGCTGGTCAACACCAAGCTCATCGAGCGCGGCCTGGAGGAGGAGCGCCTGCGCCACACCCGCTTGGGCGTGCCGCTCTACGACGTGGACAACATGCTCCGGCTGCCCAACAAGGAAAACGCCAACGTGCCCCACGGCCCGGAGGCCACCAACCTCACCCTGGCCGAGAACATCAAAAAGGAATACGCCCTGATCAGCGTGTTCTCCCAGGACGTGGGCGACGCCCATATGCGCGGCGATTTGCACTTGCACGACCTGGGCTTCGTGGACCGCCCCTACTGCTCGGGCCAGAGCCTGGAGTACATCAAGAAGTTCGGGCTCAACCTGCCCGCCAGCCTGGCCCTGGCCAAACCGGCCAAGCACCCCGAGGTGCTCCTGGCCCATATGGTCAAGTTCGCCGCCGCCCTGCAATCCAACTTCGCCGGAGCCATCGGCTGGGACGCGGTGAACCTGTTCTTCGCGCCCTACCTGGAGGGCCTGAGCGACAAGGCGGTCAAGCAGCTGGCCCAGATCCTCATCTTCGAGTTCTCCCAGCAGGCGGTGGCCCGCGGCGGCCAGGCCATCTTCACCGACATCAACCTCTACTGGGAGGTCCCCAAGCACTTCGAGGACGTGCCGGCCATCGGCCCCAACGGCGAGTACACCGGCAAGACCTACGCCGAGTACGAGAAAGAGGCCCAGCGCTTCGTGTGGAAGCTCTTCGAGGTCTACAAAGAGGGCGACGGCGCGGGCCGGCCCTTCTTCTTCCCCAAGCCTCTGGTGCACATCACCGAGAAGTTCTTCCAGACCGAAGGCCACATGGACTTCCTGCACCATATCTGCGACGTGGCCGCGGACAAGGGCAACACCTACTTCGTGTTCGACCGGGGCGAGACCGCCAAGATCTCCGAGTGCTGCCGCCTGTCCTTTAAGCTGGAAAAGAGCGACATCGACGACGCCAAGACCCCCTGGAAGATGCGCTACAGCGCCCTGCAGAACGTGACCGTGAACCTGCCGCGCATCGCCTACGAGGCGGCCGGCGACGACACCAAGCTCTTCCAGATCCTGCGCCAGCGGGTGCGCCTGGCGGCCAAGGCCCATGTGGAGAAAAAACGCTTCATCGAGCGCCTGCTCTCCTTCGGCAACCGCGGCCCCCTGGCTCTGTTGGCCATGGAGCTGGACGGCCAGCCCTATCTGCGCATGCACCGGGTCACCTACCTCATCGGCATGGTGGGGCTCAACGAGATGGTGGACGAGCACCTGGGCCAGGAGCTGCACGACTCCGAGGAGGCCATGAAGTTCGGCCTCAAGGTCATCGCCCAGATGAAGTACCTCTGCGACGAGTACGCCGAGCGCGAGGGCATGCGCTTCGTGCTGGAGCAGACCCCGGCCGAGAGCACCTCCTACCGCTTCGCCAAGCTGGACCTGAAGCACTTCCCCGAGCGGGCCAAGCACGCGGTCAAGGGCGACCTGTTCAACAACGAGGTCTATTACACCAACTCCACCCTGTTCAACGTGGGATCGCACACCAACCCCATCGAGCGGGTGAAGCTGGAAGGCCGCTTCCATCCCCTGATCGAGGCCGGGGCCATCACCCATGTGTGGCTGGGCGAGCAGAAGCCCTCCAAGGAGTCCCTGGCCAACTTCGTGATCAAGATCTTCCGCGAGACCAAGAACGACCAGGTGGCCTTCAGCCCCGAGTTCTCCTGCTGCAAGGACTGCCAGCAGAACGTGCGCGGCCTGGTGGAGGTCTGCCCCCACTGCGGCTCCGAGGACCTGGACCTCATCACCCGCATCACCGGCTACTTCACCCGGGTCAGCTCCTGGAACAAGGGCAAGGTCGGCGAGCTGCGCGACCGCTGGCGCAACCAGGGCTTCTTTAGCGCCCCGCCCGAGGGAGACACCGAGGCCAAGGTCGGTTAGTCAGGGAGAGGCCGGGGGCGCGGGATTCGAACCCGCGACCCAGGCCGAAAAGAGCAGGCAGGTAAATAAAGATTGGCAACCGCAATGAAGGCAGTGAGCCACCCCCATACTCCCAGGGAAATTTTCCCGGCCGCAGACCGGACCGCAGGTCCGGGCCAGGGCGGGGAAATTTCGCGGAGTTTTTTGGGAGGGGGCCCGGGGGAGGCCTTTTTTGCAAAAAAGGGTTCCCCCGGAAGCTCTGAAATCAATCTTAAAGGAGGGCAAATCGTATGACCCTGTTTACCAAGCCGGGTTGCGAGAAGTGCCACTACATCACCGACAAGTTCGACCTGGCCGCCTTAGGGATCGGCATTGACGTGCTGACTCCCGAGGACCCGGCGGCCCTGGCCCATTTGGCCTGGCACGAGCTGGTGGAGGTGGCCGAGAAGGAGCTGCCCATTCTGGTGTTGGACGACTCCAGCCACATCAGCGGGGCGATCAAGATCAAGAGCTATCTCAAGACCATTCATGCCTGATCCGGCCACCACCCTGCCCCCGGCGGGCCTGCCGCCGGTAAAGGGCTTCATCGAGACCAGCTTTTTGGACTGGCGGGGCCAGATCGCGGCGGTGCTTTTTCTGCCGGGCTGCAACTTCGCCTGCCCTTATTGCCACAACTTCGCCCTGGTATCGGACCCGGACAGCTATCTGACCCTGCCCTTGGACGGGGTGCTGGACCGGCTCAAGCCCTTTGTGGGCTGGATCGACGGGGTGGTGGTGTCCGGCGGCGAGCCCACCCTGCACCCTGGCCTGGAGCGGCTTCTGGGCGAGGTGAAACAGGCGGGCTTCAAGGTGAAGCTGGACTCCAACGGCTACCGGCCCGAGGCCCTGGTCCGCGTGGTGGAGCAGGGCCTGGTGGACATGGTGGCCATGGACGTGAAGGCGCCCCTGGAGCCCCTGGCCTACCGCCGCAGTTGCGGCCGGGCGGTGGAGGTGGACCGGGTGCGCGAGTCTTTGGAGTATTTGAAGGCCTGCGGCGTAGCCCACGAGTTCCGCTCCACCATCTGCCCCCAGTGGCACGGCCCGGAGGAGCTGGGGCGCATGGCCGAGGCGGTGGGCGGCTGCCAGGCCTGGACCCTGCAAGCCATGAACCCGGCCAGCGCCTGGAACGAGGAGGCGGTGGACGGGGTGAGCATGTATTCCGCCGAGGAGCTGGACGAGTTGCAGAGGACTATCGCCGATCCAGCGTGTCGGAAGTAAGTAGGCCCGAGGGGTTAGATGATTTAAAGCGTCTGCCGGGGGGCAGGCGCTTTTGTTTTGGGGGAAAGACAGAACTTATGAAGTTTGCATATTTTGATGAAAGCGGCAAGGGCGACCTGCTAGTAATGGCAGGGGTAATCGTTGATGCCTATAGGATGCATATAACAAAAGAGATTTGGAACGATTTTTTATCAAACGTTTCCAAAGCGCTTGGGAAGGAAATAACCGAATTTCACACCAAAGATTTTTACAGTGGGAACGGCCCTTGGAGGCAAGTAAGTGGAGACAAACGATCCGACGTAATGGACTCCATAGTTAAGTGGTGGCTGAGACGAAAGCATTCCTTGGTGGTAAGCGCTGTAGATCTCAATTTATTCTCTACCCACCAAGCGAGACATGGCCTATTGTCGCCCTGGCAGGCAGTTGCACTGCATTGTGTCTTGGCTCTTCAGAGAAATCACCAGACGATCAAAAGCAACAAAGGCCATACGGTGCTGATTTTTGATCACCAGGTTCGGGAAGCTGATAAATTTTGCGATTTACTCAACAGTCCGCCGAACTGGACTGATTCTTATTATGGCTTGGTTGGCGACGGCACACAGCTAAATCAGATAATTGATGTTCCATATTTTGCCGATTCTGAGCGAGCCTTGCTAATACAGATAGCTGATTTAGCGGCTTACCTAATAAGGAGACATATCGAATTAGAAGATGGTATTGAGCCAGAAAAATACCAAGATGAAAGTGTTAAAGTTAGCAAATGGGTTAATCAACTTTGTTCGTGCTGCTTACCCCGAGCTTGCCTTTATAGACGAACCAACCATTGTGTTGCGTCAGAAATATTCCGTGACATGGCTCCGGATGCCATAAAAAATCTAATTTGATTTTTTGGACTTAAACCGTTTATTAAGCTAAAGTGTGATCCGGCTTTTATACTTTAAAAACCTCTTCCCAACGTCTCTATTATCCCACTCGCGTCCGGCAGCACCACCTCGGCCCCGGCTTCTCTTAGCTCCTCCTCGCCCACCCGGCCGGAGGTGACCCCCACCGCCAAACACCCGGCGGCCACCGCCGCCTGCATGTCCGTGGGATGATCGCCCACCATGGCCGCGCGCATGGGCGGTAGGCCCAGGGCATCGCAAGCGTCCAAAAGCTGGCCGGGATGGGGCTTGGGACGGGGAGACTTCTCCCGGGGCAGGAACACCGGCAGCTCGTCCACCTCGGGCAAGAGCCGCCGCACCGCCGGGCCGCAGTTGCGCGTCACCACCGCCAGGTCATAGCCCAGGGTGGTGGCGTTGCAGAGCAGGGTGCGCGTGAACTCGAACAGCCGCGAGCGCCCGGCCGCCTCCACCTCGATGGCCTCGATGAGCCGCCCCGCCCGCTCCGGGAAGCCGTCGCCCAGCTCGGCGCTCACCACCTTGAGCGCCTCCAGCAAATAGCCCTCCGGCCAGGGGCCGCCAAAGCCCTCGTCCCGGGCCAGGGCCTCCACCTGGCGGGCCATGTCCCCGAAGTCCAGGTTCAGCTCGGCCAGGGTGCCGTCAAAATCGAAGATGATGCCTTTGATGTGGTTCATGGGTAGGTAGTTTATCCGAGGGGGAACTTTTTTGGAAAAAAGTTCCCCCTCGGGCTCCCCCTCAAAAAACTATCTGGTTTGTTTTCTTTGCGCTTTGCGCAAAGAAAACAAACCGGGGTTTGAGCAAAGAGATCAAGCGCTGGGCTTGGCTTGTTGCGCCTTCTTTTTGCGAGGGCCTTTAAACCCTACCAGCCTATAAACGCCTTCTAAAAGCAGCGCCCCGCCCAGCATGGCCACCAGCACCCAGGCGTGGGCCGGGGTGTCGCTGATGCTCTGCCAGGCCATGGCCGCAAAGGCCGCCAAACAGGCGAAAGCGCCCACCCCTGCCAGGCAGCGGTTGCACTTGGTCTCCCCCGCGTCCTTCAGGTTGGCCGCGTTCACCGCCGCGAAGATGAGCAGGAACCCGCCGCTGCCCAGGGTAGAGATGGAGCTCAGGTCCGCGGTGTTGGCCAAGATCAGGGCCAGGCCCGAGGTGATGAACAGGCCCTCCAGGGGCTGGCCCCAGATTTGGCGCTCCAGGGCGGCGGGCAGCTCGCCCTCCTTGGCAATGGTGTAGCTAAGCCGGGCCGAGCCGTAGAGCGTGGCGTTGATGGCGCTGAAGGTGCTGAGCAAGGCGGCCACCACGATAAGGGTGAAGCCCGCCGAGCCCAGGAAGGGTTTGGCCGCCTCGGCCAGGGCGTAGTCCCGCGCGCCCACCAGCTTTTCTATGGACAGCCCGCCCACGCAGACCACCGCGATGGCCACGTAGAGAAAGATCACGAAGATCACCGAGGTGTAAAAGGCCCGCGGCAGGTTCTTCTGGGGGTTCTTGATGTCCTCGCCGGTGTTGGCGATCAGCTCGAAGCCCTCGTAGGCCACGAAGATGATCATGCCCCCGGCCACCAGGGGCACCGCCGGCACCCACTGGTCCATGGCCAGGCGCGAGGGCTCCACCCCTCCGAAGCCCATAGCCAAAAAGAACAGCAGGATCGACAGCTTGATGGCCACCACGTAGATCTCGGCCTGACCGATGATCTTGGCGCTGGCCACGTTCAAGACCGTAGGGGCCACGATGCCCAGGGAGATGAGCAGATGCTTGGCCAGCGCGTTGTGCTCGCCGGGGAAGAAGGTGGCCCCGTAGGAACCGAAGGCATAGGAGTACAAGGCCAGCATCACCACATAGGACAGCCACAAGAGCACGTTGGCCGAGCCGCTGAAATAGCCCGCCCCGAACACCCGGTCCAGGAACACCACCGTGCCGCCCCGGCTGGGGTAGCGCACCGATAGCTTGGCGTAGGAATAGGCCGTGAGCAGGGCCACCGCCCCGGCGATGGCAAAGGCCACCGGGGTGCCCCCCCGGGCCAGCTGCACGCTGAGCCCCAGCACCGCGAAGATGCCGCCGCCCACCATGCCCCCCACGCCGATGGCCGAGGCCTCCCAGAAGCCTATCTTGCCGTCACTCTTACCCTTGTCGCCCAAAACCCGCTTCCCTTCCAAAAAGAATTAAGGCAGTTTATAGAATAAACCGCCCGCTAGCCCGGCACAAGGCAGGGTATTGCTATTTGGACCGCCAAATTCTATAGTTGCCCAATGCCCGCACCTCCCATCCATAGGCTGGACTGGGGATTGACCCCCTATTTGGAAGCCCTGGAGCGCATGCGCGCCCGCCACCAGGAACGGGCCGCGGGCAAGGTGCCCGACGCCCTGATCTGCGTGGAGCACCCGCCGGTGTTCACCCTGGGGCGCCACGCCGAGCTTGGCCACGTGCTCATGCCCCCGGAAAAGCTGGCGGAGATGGGCTTCGGCCTGCACGAGGTGGAGCGCGGCGGCCAGGTCACATACCACGGCCCGGGCCAGGCGGTGGTCTATATGGTGATATCCTTGCGGGAGCGGGGGCTTGGGGCGCGCAACCTGGTGGAGGCCATCACCAGGGCGGTATGCAACACGGCCGCCGAGTTCGGGGTGGAGGCGGCGGGCGACCCCGAACGTCCCGGCGCCTGGGTGCAAGGGCGCAAGCTCGCGGCCATCGGGCTGGCCATCCAAAAAGGCGTCACTTTGCACGGCCTGGCCATGAACGTGAGCACCGACCTAAGTCATTTCAACCACATACGCCCGTGCGGCCTGGACGCGCCGGTGACCAGCCTGGAGAGGGAAGCCAAGGTGGCCCCCGGCATGTCTCAGGTGTATGATGGGCTGTACAAGGAGTTGGTCCAAGAGCTGGCCAGGTTTCATAATGCAACGGAATGATTATTCTTTGCGGAACCCTTGAAAGCCTAGCGAGGGTTGTGATATTCAAGGCATAGCCCGGCCGACGCCGGTTTTTCCATACAACTGTGAACCTACACACATCGACATAACCGTCGGGGCCTTGCGCCCGGGGAGGCAGACATGAGGAAGCTTTGGTTGGCAACCGTCACACTCATGGTTCTGGGCCTGATGACCGTTCTGGCAGCGAGCGGCACTCTGGCCCAGAAACAACCCGCCGCGGGTGACAGCCAGGCGACGGCTCAGATCGCCAGCAAGGACATGCCGGCTAAACTGCAAACGGCCATCGCCAAGAGCCTGGCCGATCCAAAGTACGCCGACAAGACCAAAAAGGCCGTGGCCGCGGGCGTGGCCCAGCGCGGACCGGAGCCCGGTTTCCTGGGCATCCCCGGCGCGCCGGCCGCCCACTACGTCTGGGGCCTGTTGTGGGCCATCTGGGTGGGCTGGATCTTCTCCACGGTGGGCGCCTTCGGCGGCATCATGGCCGGCGTGGGCCACATCACCATCTTCGGCCTGGCCGACTACGCCAAGAGCTTCGGCAAGGGCAACCCGGTGAACAAGCTGGTCACCGACTCCATCCGCGTGTCCAACCAATGGTTGGTGGGCCTATCCGCCCTTATCTCCAGCTTCAACTACTACAAGATGGGCCGTCTGGTGCTGCCCCTGGGCGCCTGCCTGGCCATCGGCGGCGTGGCCGGCTCCTGGATGGTCCCCGAGCTGAGCGCCGGCAAGGTCTCGCTCAAGGACTACCTGGGCTACTTCGGCCTGATCGTGTTCGTGCTGGGTTGCTTCCTCATCTACGAGATGACCCCCCGGGGCCAGGCCTCCAAGAAGGCGGCCAAGGCGGCGGCGGCGGCCTTTGAGAAGAGCACCAAGGAAGGCGACACCAGCGACAAGGGCGTGAAGATCGTCGAGGGCAACCAGGGCCTCATGTGGGTCGCCCTGGGCTGCGTGGTGCTCAGCGCCCTGTGGTTCAACCTCTACGGCAAGTTCATGATCGTGGCCTATTTGCTGGCCCTGGCCGGCATGATCATCACCTTCTTCATGGGCACCATCCGCTTCACCTTCTTCGGGGTGGAGTTCAAGTTCCGCGCCTTCATCCCCATGCTGGGCGGGCTCATCATCGCGGCCATCGCCTCCTTCCTGGGCGTGGGCGGCGGCTTCCTGTTCGTGCCCTTCCTCACCTCGGTGGCCGGCCTGCCCATGTTCCTGGTGGCCGGCACCAGCGCCCTGGCCGTGCTGGTGGGCATGATCGTGAGCATCTTCTCCTACATGGTGGGCAAGGGCGTGGTGGTCTCCTGGGGCCTCATCGGCGCCGAGCTCATCGGCATCTTCATCGGCTCCATGATCGGCCCGCGCACCTCCAAGTACATCCCCGAGAAGGGCCTCAAGTGGATGTTCATCATCCTGGCCTTCTACGTGGGCCTGCGCTACACCACCAAGGGCTTCCTGGGACAGAGCTGGGTGCCCCCCTTCTAGGCCCAAACGACCAAGCACCAACCAGCGGGGCGGCCCATCGCGGCCGCCCCGCTGTTATTTGGGCTATACTTGTCCGGTACGAGCGCCCCATTTCAGGCGAGGCATCATGGACCCGGTGTACTGGCTCTTGGCAAAAGCCGACCCCATCCTCATCGCCCCCTACCGCTGGTTCGCCGACCCGGTGACGGGCTGGTGGGTGGGCACGGCCATGCTCTGCCTATGGTGCACCCTGTTGGGCGAGGCCACCCTGGCCCTGGTGCACTGGTTCAACCGGGAGTACATCGAGCGCGAGAAGCGGCTGATGATGGAGGGCCAGGAGAAGAGCTGGGAGGCACTCCAGGCCGGCAACCGGCTGGCATACAAGGGGTTTAACGACCAGGCCAACGACTCCTTCGGCAAGAGCTTCTTCATGGGCGTGGCCATGGGCTCCTCATCCCTGTGGCCCGCTTTTTTGGCAATGGCCTGGCTGACTTGGCGCTTCGGCTCGGTGCAGGTGCCCCTGCCGCTCACCCCCTGGACCATTAATTTCGCGGCCGGGTTCATCCCCATATACATCGCCATGCGCGTCTTGTGGTCCCTGGGCAAGCGGGCCTTGCGCCCTCCCTCCGAGCCTCCCTCGCGCTCCGGGCCGGCTTAATGTCTTCTAGGGCCGCGAAAAGATATTACAATCAGCTTGACAAACCGCCGCCTTAGTTGCTATTTTTGGCGACAAGGTTTCGTCAGGACCACGGGAAGCCGTCTCTCGGCTAGGAGATCGGCGTCAATTTCCGCCCTGTCGTGGCCTTGTTAGCAAGGTTCTCCGCCTACAAAGGCCCAGGGGTGAGCCTACCCAGGACGGAGGATCTCGGCTGGAATCGCCAGCCCTGGACATAGTGTTCAACGGCAAATGGCGCTTCCGGTATCCCTGGAAAGGAGAAAAGGTCTAATGAAGAAATTTATGATCATCGCTATCGCGGCGATGGCCATGTTGGCCGTATCCGTGCCGGCCCTGGCGGACGTGTCGCCTTCGACCTACACGTTCCAGATGGGCGCTCGTATGCTGACCGACATCGGCTGGGATCAGCGTAGCGAAGAGCTTACCAACAACGGCTCCGACGCGGTCGGCAGCTGGTTCCTGAACATGCCTGGTCACAGCTACCTGCGCGCCCGCTTCTACAGCGTGGACAAAAACGTGGGTGGCCGTATCGAGCTCGGCCTTAAGAGCCTGCAGCCCGAAGCCAGCGTCAGCCTGCGTTATGCCTACGCCTATTGGCGTGTGGGCAACTGCCGTATCCTGGCTGGTCAGACCGACAACTGGTTCGGTTCCTTGGCCTACCACGTGCGTCAGTACGTCGGCCTGAACGAGAACGCTCACCTGTTGATGTTCGGCTGGGGCTTCCTGTGGCCTCACCGCGTGCCTCAGGTGCAGTTCACCTATAACACCGCCAAGTGGGGCGTCCAGTTCGCGCTGGAAGAGCCGCGCCAGAAGACCAACTACTTCGGCACCGGCACCGACAGCAGCTTCATGTTCCCCCGCGCCAGCGTGACCTTGATGTTCAAGTTCGGCGGCTTCATGGCTCACCCGGGCTTCAACTTCGTGAACCACAAGTATGAGTCCGGCAGCACCGGCGCCTTTGACGACAGCTACAACACCTGGGCCTTCGTGCTCCCGATCAAGTACACTGTCGGCGCCTTCACCCTAAAGTTCCAGGGCCACTACGGCGTGAACTTCGCGACTGAGTATCCCTTCTACCCCGTCGCCCTTACCCAGCCTTACCGCAACGGCATCACCACCGGCGGTATCGACGACACCACCATCTACGGTGGTATCCTGGCCGGCGAGTACAAGATCGGCAAGATCATGATCACCGGTGGCGTGGGCTACGAGAACTTCTCCAACGACGCCTGGTCCGGCAAGAACGGCTTCTCCAAGGACGAGAACGTCCGCATGGGCGCCTTCATCGCCGTGCCTTACCAGTTCACCAAGAACTTCGGTGTCCACCCCGAGTTCTCGTACTTCAACTACGGCGACAGCCCCCAGACCGGCAACGGCCAGGGCAACGAGTGGCTGCTGGGCGTGCAGTTCCGCTTCGTCTTCTAAGACAAGCTTAACCGCATAAATCACCCCAAGGGGGCCCGGCTTAAAGCCGGGCCCCCTTTCTTTTGCCCTTCGCCCCCGGCCGGGCCCGGCGGCGGTGGCGCGGGAGGCCCGGCGATGGTAGCTTTTGGCTCACTTTCGCACAATAACCTTGACAGAGTTGGTTTTATGGGCTTACAAAACGGCATCCGGGAAATTGCCGGTCCCGCTGCCGCCGAAGGCGGGGCGGGAGTTTTAGCTTGCACCGGGAGTGCGATGCGGGCGGCCGCCTTTCAGGGCTGACGATAGGTCTTAATACCTGAGCGGCAAGCGCCGGTCCCCAGCGGGTCCGCCGCCGTCCCAACCGTATCTCCCGTTTGGACATTCAAGGTAAGGAGCTCCGCGATGAAAAAAGTCTCCCTTTTGGCGCCTGGCCCCACGCCGGTTCCGCCTCGCACCCTGCTGGCCATGGCTCAGCCCTTGATCCACCACCGCTCCAGCGACTTCCTGGAGATTTTCGGCAAGGTGCGCGCCGGTCTCAAAAAGATCTTCAAGACCGAGAACGACGTTCTGGTCTTCTGCAGCAGCGGCACCGGCGCCATGGAGAGCGCGGTGGCCAACCTGCTCTCCCCGGGCGACAAGGCCATCGCCATCCGCGGCGGCAAGTTCGGCGAGCGTTGGACCGAGATCCTGGAGGCTTACGGCTGCGTCCCGGTGAACCTGGACGTGGAGTGGGGACACGCGGTCAAGCCGGCCGACGTGGCCAAGCTTTTGGCCGACGACCCCAGCATCAAGGCGGTCTACGTGCAGGCCCTGGAGACCTCCACCGGCGTGAACCACCCCATCAAGGAGCTGGCCGAGGTGACCAAGGACACCGGCGCCGTCCTGGTGGTCGACGCGGTGAGCGCCTTGGGCGTGTACGACATCCCCACCGACGAGTGGGGCCTGGACGTGGTGATCAGCGGCTCCCAGAAGGCCCTCATGCTGCCTCCGGGCCTGGCTTTCGCGGCCATCGGCCCCAAGGCCAAGAAGATGATGGAAAGCTCCACTTGCCCCAAGTTCTATTTCTCCTGGGCCAAGGAGCTCAAGACCCAGAGCATCAACAAGGGCTCCTTCACTTCGCCGGTGCCCTTGTTCCTGGGTCTGTTGGACATCTTCGAGGTCATGGAGGAGATGGGCGGCCTGGAGAACATCTACAAAGAGACCGAGATCAAGTCCAAGGCCTTCAAGGCCGCCGTGGCCGCCTGGGGCCTGGAGCTCTACTCCAAGGAGAACGCCTCCACCGGCCTGACCGCGGTCATGGCTCCGGAGGGCATGGACGCCCAGGACGTGGTGGGCTGGCTCAAGAACAAGTACGCCATCTTCATCGCCGGCGGCCAGGCCCAGGCCAAGGGCAAGATCTTCCGCGTGGCCCACATGGGCTTCATCAGCGAGTTCGACACCCTGCAGGCCATCAGCGCCATCGAGATGGCTCTGGCCGGCCTGGGTTATGATTTCGAAATGGGCTCCGGCGTGGCCGCGGCCCAGAAGATTTTCGGGGAGGCGTAGTCATGAAGATACTGGTCTCTGACGCCCTGCATGAAAAAGGCGTGCAGATTTTCAAGGACGAGGGTTTCGAGGTGGAGGTCAACACGGGCCTGAGCCCCGAGGAGCTCCGCCAGGCCATCAAGGGCGTGTCCGGGCTGGTCATCCGCTCGGCCACCCAGGTGGACCAGGCTCTCTTGGACGCCGCCGACGAGCTGAAGGTGGTGGGCCGGGCCGGCACCGGCCTGGACAACGTGGACATCCCGGCGGCCACCGAGGCCGGCGTGGTGATCATGAACACCCCGGGCCAGAACTCCAATGCCGCCGCCGAGCTGGCCATGGGCCACATCTTCGCGCTTAGCCGCCACATCGCCCGGGGCAACCGGGGCCTGAAGGAAGGCAAGTGGGAGAAGAAGCAGCTCCGCGGCCGCGAGCTCAAGGGCAAGACCCTGGGCATCGTGGGCATGGGCAACATCGGGCGCATCCTGGCCGAGCTGGGCGCGGGCGTCAAGATGAAGGTCATCGGCTTCGACCCCTTCCTGGGGCCCGAGGACATCAAGGCCCGGGGCGCCGAGCCGGCCAGCTTCGATGACATCCTGGCCAACTCCGACTACATCTCCATCCACGTGCCCAAGACCGCCGAAACCAGCGGCCTGTTCAACGCCGAGAACATCGCCAAGATGAAGGACGGCGCCTATCTGATCAACTGCGCCCGGGGCGGCATCGTGGACGAGGGCGCCCTGTGCGACGCCCTGGCCGAGGGCAAGCTCTCCGGCGCGGCCCTGGACGTGTTCGAGGTGGAGCCCCTGCCGGCCGATAGCCGCCTGGTGTTCGCCGACGACGTGGCCTGCACCCCGCACCTGGGGGCCAACACCTTCGAGGCCCAGGAGAACGTGGCCGTGGCCGTGGCCAACCAGATCAGCAAGTACCTTAAGACCGGCGTGGCCGACTTCGCGGTGAACCAACCCAAGTAGCAAGGCCCACCAGCCAAGGCATTCCGGCCCGGCCGCTCCCCCGAGCGGCCGGGCCTTTTTTGGGCCCCCGGCCCGCCTCCGGGCTTTGCCCGGTTGCGCATGGCCCCGGGCATACTTATAGTTATGGATAGTTGGCGACCGGATAGGTGCGTTCCGGTTGGCGACACGTAAAAGTTTTGGTGCGTTCCGGTGGTTAGGTTCACGAAAGGCTAGTAAATGAGCGAACAAGACAAGGGTTTCACGGTAAAGGATCGCCGCCGCCGTTTCGACATGGACGGCGAGGCGCCCTCCGCCCAAGAGGAGGCGAAAGAGACTCAGTTGCGCGAAGAGGCCGCGGCTCCCCCGCCGCCTCCCGATCCCCAGCCCGACCTGGGCCAGGGGTCCGACCTGGAGATGGAGATGGAGCAAGAGCCCCAAGAGGGACAAAGGCACCATCTGCCTCCGGTGGACTTCAGCGGACTGATCCTATCCCTTGCCCATGCCACCATGATGCACCTGGGCCAGATTCCCGATCCCAACGGGCAGCCCATGCCCGCGGACCTGGAGCTGGCCCGGCACACCATCGACACCATCGCCATGCTCAAGGAAAAGACCCAGGGCAACCTGAGCCCCGAGGAGCAGCAGTTGGTGGAGACCGCCTTGACCGAGCTGCGCATGGCCTTTGTCCAGATCGCACGCTAGCCTCCTAATTCACCTTTCTTAGGAGGAGACACTAAATGTCTTTTGCAAGACGTATGAATATCCATAAGCCCCTGCTGCTGGCGCTGGCCCTGTTGATGGCCCTGGCCGTGGCGGTTCCGGCGAGCGCCGAGTACGTGCCCGCCTCCTTCGCCGACCTGGCCTCCAAGGTCTCGCCGGCGGTGGTCAACATCCGCATCGTCAAGGTCATCAAATCCGGTGGCCCCGGCATGTACAACTTCCAGGGACAGCAGCAGGGCCCGGGCTCGGAAAACCAGCCCGGCGCGCCCGACCTGCATGAGTTCTTCCGCCGCTTCTTCGGCGGCCAGGGCGGCCCCGGCGGTCCCGGCGGCCCCGGCATGCCTCCGGGCCATCCCCGCGAGTTCAAGCAGCGCGCCCTGGGCTCCGGCGTGATCATCGACCCCACCGGCTACGCCATCACCAACAACCATGTGGTGGCCGAGGCCGACGAGATCCTGGTGCGGACCAAGGACGAGAAGGAATACCCGGCCACCATCGTGGGCCGCGACCCCAAGACCGACCTGGCCCTGATCAAGATCAAGGCCGATCATGAGCTGCCCTTCTTGTCCCTGGGCGACAGCGACAAGGTGCGGGTGGGCGATTGGGTCCTGGCCGTGGGCAACCCCTTCGGCCTGGAGCACACCGTCACCGCGGGCATCATCAGCGCCAAGGGCCGCATCATCGGCGCGGGCCCCTATGACAACTTCCTGCAGACCGACGCCAGCATCAACCCGGGCAACTCCGGCGGCCCGTTGATCAACCTCAAGGGCGAGGTGATCGGCATCAACACCGCCATCGTGCCCCAGGGCCAGGGCCTGGGCTTCGCCATCCCGGTGAACACCACCAAGCAGATAGTGGCCCAGCTCAAGACTACCGGCCGGGTGATCCGCGGCTGGCTGGGCGTCACTATCCAGCCCGTGACCAAGGAGCTGGCCGAGAAGTTCGGCCTGGACGAGGCCATGGGAGCCCTGGTGGCCGACGTGGTGCCCGGCAGCCCGGCGGCCAAGGCCGGCCTGAAGCGCGGCGACGTGATCGTGCGCTACGACGGCAAGAAGGTCAAGGACATGCAGGCCCTGCCCCGCCTGGTGGCCGAGACCAAGGTGGGCAACGAGGTCACCGTGGAAGTGGTGCGCGGCGGCAAGAAGCGCCCCTTGCAGGTCACCATCGGCGAGCTCAAGTCCGAGACCCCGGCCAAGGCCAAGGTGGGCAAGGTGGAGCAGAACAAGCTGGGCCTGGCCCTGCAGCAGCTCACCCCCGACCTGGCCAAGCAGCTGGGCATCCCGGGCAAGAAGGGCCTGGTCATCACCGGCATCGAGGGCGGCAGCCCCGCGGCCGAGGCCGGTCTGATGCGCGGCGACGTGATCCTGGAGGCGGCCCAGAAGCCGGTGACCAACCTGCAAGAGTTCAACGACGCGGCGGGCAAGCTCAAGCCCGGCGACGGCCTGCTCCTGCTGGTCCAGCGCCGCGACTCCACCCTGTTCGTGGTGATCAAGGCGCCTAAAAACTAGACCAACCGCAAACCGGGGGGCCCTTCGGGGCCCCCCTTTTTCGTGAGGGGCTCATGCATCTGACCCTCGAGGCCCCGGCCAAGGTCAATCTTTACCTGCGCATCCTGGGGCGCCGCCCCGACGGCTACCACGACCTGGCCACCCTCATGCAGCCCCTGGACTTAAGCGACACCCTGGAAGTGACCCTGGGCGCCCCGGGCCTGAGCCTCAGCTGCGACCGCCCCGAGCTGGAGGGCCCGGACAACTTGGTGCTTAAGGCGGCCCGCGCCTATTACGCCGCCCTGGGCCGCCCCCCGGCGGCGCGTTTTCATTTGGTGAAACGCATCCCCGTGGCCGCCGGACTGGGCGGGGGCAGCTCCGACGCGGCCGCCGCGCTCATCGCTCTTAACGCATTGCACCAAAGCGCCCTGGAGCCCCAGCGCCTGGCCGAGCTGGCCGCCGGGCTGGGCGCGGACGTTCCTTTCTTCCTGGCCGGGTGCGCCGCCTGGTGCACCGGCATCGGCGAGCGGGTGGAGCCCTGGGAAGATTTCCCTCCCCTGCACTATGTCCTGGTCAATCCCGGCTTCGCCCTGTCCACGGCCTGGGTCTACCAACAATTTGATTTGCAATGGACAAATACCCTTCAAACCACTAAAATAAAACGCCCCCAAAGAAAGACGGACCCTATCGGCGGACTCCTGTTCAATGATTTGGAGTCGGTTTCTCTTAGGGAGCACCCCATACTGGGCAAGATCAAGTCGGCGCTAAAAGAGGCCGGTGCCGAGGGGTGTTTGATGAGCGGCAGCGGACCCACCGTGTTCGGGGTGTTCGCCCAAGCCACCCAGTGTGGGGAAGCGGCCCGCCGCCTCCGCCAACGGGGAGGGTGGTGGGTTCGGTCTTGCCAAGGCGTCAGAGCTTGAGCTACGAGGAGGGGGCTTAGCATGGACGTGACCGAGGTAAGGGTCTTCCCGGTAGAGGAAGAGCGACTAAAGGCTTACGCAACTATCACCCTTGATCATTGCTTCCTGGTGAGAGACCTCAAGATCATCCATGGCAATAAGGGCCTGTTTGTGGCTATGCCCAGCAAAAAGCGCAAGGATGGCACTTACCAGGACACCGCACATCCCCTGAACCGGGAAACGCGGCGCATGATCGAGGATGCGGTTCTAGCCGAATACGAACGCGTCCGGAACGAAGACGTTCTGGTCAGCGAAGCCGGCGGATAGGCCGGCACCGGGCAGTCGCCGCCAACGGGGGGGCCGGCCTTTTGAGGCCGGCGCGGCTTTGAGCCAGCGAGACTCTCGCCGGGCTCCGATGGTGGAGTTCGGGCGAGGGCTGGCTTTTTGGCGGAAGCCTGTTAAAAATTTAGGTCTTACTTAGGCTCCGGCGCCCGCCCGGTCCGCCCCCCGGCGGCAGAGGCCCGCGCCGGACGCGCCAAACAGGCGGCCGCGCGCCGGGCGCCGGGTATTGGGCCCCGTGGGGCCCGGGGAATAACTGGGAAGCCATGTTCAACAAGCTCAAGGTCTTCACGGGCAACAGCAATCCCCATCTGGTGGAGGAGATCTGCCACTACCTGCACCTGCCGGTGTCCCAGGCGGTGGTGCGCCGTTTCAGCGACGGCGAGGTCTTCGTGGAGGTGGGCGAAAACGTGCGCGGCTCGGACGTGTTCGTGGTGCAGTCCACCAGCCCGCCGGTCAACGACCACCTGATGGAGCTTCTGATAATGCTGGACGCCTTCAGGCGCTCCAGCGCCCAGCGCATCACCGCGGTGATCCCCTACTACGGCTATGCCCGCCAGGACCGCAAGGTGGCCCCCCGGGTGCCCATCACCGCCAAGCTGGTGGCCGACTTGATCACCACGGCGGGGGCCCGCCGCGTGCTGGCCATGGATCTGCACGCCGGACAGATCGGCGGCTTCTTCAACATCCCGGTGGACCATCTCTACTCCGCGCCCATCATGCTGGACTATCTGCGCAAGAACCTCACCGGCGACGCGGTCATCGTGAGCCCCGACGCCGGCGGCGTGGAGCGCGCCCGGGCCATCGCCAAGCGGTTGCAGGCCGGGCTGGCCATCATCGACAAACGGCGCGAGGCGGCCAACGTGGCCGAGGCCATGAACATCATCGGCGACGTCAAGGGCCGCCGGGCGGTGATCCTGGACGACATGATCGACACCGCGGGCACCCTCACCGAGGCGGCCCGGGCGCTGACCGAGCATGGGGCCAGCGAGGTCTGGGCCTGCGCGGCCCACCCGGTGCTCTCCGGGCCGGCGGTCACCCGCCTGGCCGAGAGCCCCATTAGCCGGGTGGTGGTCACCAACACCATCCCCCTGGCCGAGGAAGCCGCCTCCAACCCCAAGATCCACCAGCTCTCGGTGGCCCAGCTTCTGGGCGAGGCGGTCAGGCGCATCCATATGGAGGATTCGGTGAGTTCCCTGTTCGTATAGACAGGCGACCCGGGGCGCCCCCAAAAGGGCGCAGAGCAAAATTAGTAGTCGACACAGATGATTGCCGGGGGTTGTCGCCGGCAATCATCTTGTTAGGAGTCAGGCGAGCATAGGACCGCTTCCGCGGTGAGCGGGGCGCGGAAATTCGTTTGCCTTTTGTGAAAAATCGCATTATAGTCACATGACCCAGCAGGCAGGACCTGTTTAGAAGAGGTTCGGCCGGAGGAAGTTTGCAACCATGGAACAGATACCCCTGGCGGCGGAGCGCCGCGAAAGCACTGGCAAAGGCCCGGCCCGGCAGATGCGCGTCGAGGGCCAAGTGCCGGCTATTTTTTACAGCGGCGGCCAAGAGGCGGACAAGCTCACCATCGAAAAGGCCGAGATCGATCGCGTTCTGCGCGTGTCCAGCGGCGGCACCGCCTTCTTGTCGCTCATCATCGGTGACGACGCCCCCCGCATGGCGGTGATCAAAGAGCTTCAGTTCGACTACCTGGGCAAGAGCGTCCTGCACGCCGACTTCTACGAGGTGCGGGCCGACCAGGAGCTGACCATCGACGTGCCCATCGAGCTCGTTGGCGAGCCCAAGGGCATGACCACCGGCACCCTGCTTTCCCAGACCGCCTACACCGCGGCCATCGTGGGCACCGTGGCCGATATTCCCGACTCGCTCACCCTTGACGTGACCGAGATGGAGATCGGCGACGCCCTGTACTCCGACGCCCTGACCCTGCCCGAGGGTGCCAAGCTCCAGGCCGAGGAGAACTTCATGATCGTCTCCTTGTCCGAGGCTACCTTGGCCCTGGAGGAGGAAGAGGAAGAAGAAGGCGAAGAGGGCGAAGGCGAAGAGGGAGCCGAGGGCGAAGGCGCCGGCGAGGAAGAGAAGACCGAGGAAGGCAGCGAGTAGCTCGCCTTGGCCTCGTATTGGGACCAGATGCCAGGACCGGCCTTGGTCCTGGGTCTGGGAAATCCGGGAGCGCAATATTCGGGCTCCCGGCACAACCTGGGCTTCGCGGTCACCAGCCTTTTGGCCGACCGCCACGGTCTGGTCCTGAGCAAGAGCGGGCACCACAGCCACTGGGCCAAGGGCCGGGTGGCGGGCCGCGAGACGATCATAGCCCAGCCGCAGACCTTCATGAACCTGAGCGGCGAGGCGGCCCTGAGCCTCCTGGGCTATTTCGATCTGGAGCCCGGCAGCCTGATCGCGGTGCACGACGACCTGGACCTGCCCCTGGGGCGGCTGAAGGTGGCCCTCAGGGGGGGACCGGGGGGCCACAAGGGGGTGGCCTCGATAATACGATTATTGGGCAGCGAGGCCTTCGGTCGCCTGAAGGTGGGCATCGGAAGGCCGCGTTTCGAAGAACCCGTAGAGAAATTTGTGCTGAGCGGCTTTTATGCCGATCAGCGTGAAAAAGTAGCAGAAACGGTGCTGGTCGCCGCGGATTGCCTGGAGGTAATGCTCGCCTCGGGCGCCCAGGAGGCCATGCAAAAGTTCCACCGACCCTTTAGCAACGAGGAGGAAGAGGGGTAATGTTTCAACTCACCGTAGCAGCGCCTTATCTGGCCCTGTTCGGGCTGCTTGTGGCCTTCCTGATTTACGGCTACGTCAAAAAGCAACCCAACGGCAACGAGCTTATGCAGAAGCTCGAAGGTCAGATTCACGCCGGCGCCATGGCCTTCTTGAAGAAGGAATATTCGATCCTGGCGATCTTCGCCGTCATCGTATTCCTGCTGCTGGGCTTCGGCATCGCCTGGCCCACCGCCATCGCTTTTGTCTCCGGCGCCATCTGCTCCATCGCAGCCGGCTACTCCGGCATGACCGCGGCCACCCGCGGCAACAGCCGCACCGCCGAGGCCGCCAACAAGTTCGGCCAGGCCAGAGCCCTGAACGTCAGCTACTTCAGCGGTTCGGTTATGGGCCTGGCGGTGGCCAGCCTGGGCCTGTTGGGCGTGGGCTTCTGGTTCTGGTATTACGGTCATGATCCGGTGACCGCCCAGTACATCAACGGCTTCGCCATGGGCGCCAGCTCCATCGCGCTGTTCGCGCGCGTGGGCGGCGGCGTCTACACCAAGGCCGCCGACGTCGGCGCCGACCTGGTGGGCAAGGTCGAGGCGGGCATCCCCGAGGACGACCCCCGCAACCCCGGCGTCATCGCCGACAACGTGGGCGACAACGTGGGCGACATCGCGGGCATGGGCGCGGACATCTTCGAGTCCTACTGCGGCTCGATCATCGCCACCATCGCCATCGGCGCCACCGCCTCCGCGGGCCTGATCACCCAGGTGGGCAACCCCGCCCTGGGCAAAGTGGCCCTCATGGCCGCCCCCATTCTGGTGGTCATGGCCGGCCTGCTCGCCTCCTTCGTGGGCGTGTTCTCCATCAAGATCTTCGAGAAGGGCAGCCCGGCGGGCGCTCTGCGCTACACCACCTGGGTGGCCGCGGTGATCTTCGCCATCCTGTCCTACATCGCCCTCAAGGGCCTGGGCATGAACGCCGGTCCCTGGTGGGCCATCATCAGCGGCCTGGTGTGCGGCATCGCCATCGGCCTGTTGGCCGAGTACTACACCAGCGGCCCGCCGGTTAAGCACATCGCCGAGAACACCCAGACCGGCCCGGCTACCGTGATCATCTCCGGTCTCGCCGTGGGCATGCGTTCCACCTACCTGCCCATCCTGGGCATCTGCGTGGCCACTTTCGTGGGCTACAAGGTGGCGGGCATTTACGGCATCGGCCTGAGCGCCGTGGGTATGCTGGCCACCGTGGGCGCCACCATGACCGTGGACGCTTACGGCCCCATCGCCGACAACGCCGGCGGTATCAGCGAGATGGCGGGCCTCGGACCAGAGACCCGCAAGATCACCGACTCCCTGGACGCCCTGGGCAACACCACCGCGGCCATCGGCAAGGGCTTCGCTATCGGTAGCGCCGCCCTCACCGCCTTGGCCCTGTTCGTGGCCTTCACCCAGGCGGCCGGTCTCCAAACCATTAACATCACCGACCCCATGGTGGTCATCGGCGTGCTGCTGGGCGGTATCGTGCCCATGCTGGCCGCGGCCATGACCATGGAGAGCGTGGGCAAGGCCGCCTTCATGATGGTCGAGGAGATTCGCCGCCAGTTCCGCGAGATCCCCGGCCTGCTCGAAGGCAAGCCTGGCGTGGAGCCTGATCCCGAGACCTGCGTGAGCATCGCCACCGGCGCGGCCCTCAAGGAAATGGTGGCTCCCGGCCTGCTGGCGGTCCTTACCCCGGTGGTCGTGGGCTTCGTCCTAGGACCCACCGCCCTGGGCGGCACCCTGCTGGGCGCCACGGTCATGGGTGTCTTCCTGGCCCTGTTCATGTCCAACGGCGGCGGCGCCTGGGACAACGCCAAGAAGTACATCGAGGAAGGCAACCACGGCGGCAAGGGTTCCGACAACCACAAGGCCGCAGTCGTGGGCGACACCGTGGGTGACCCCTTCAAGGACACCTCGGGTCCGGCCATGAACATTCTCATCAAGCTGATGAGCGTGGTCTCCCTGGTGCTGGCTCCGGTTCTGTTGGGCTACAGCGGCCTGCTGAACTAAGCACCTAAGGCACAAAAACTCAGGGGCCGGCCCTTCGGGGTCGGCCCCTGTTTTTTGCCCTATGCCTGGGCACTTAGCCCATCATCCCCCGCCGATAATGCTTGACAGAAATACCCCGCCTGATATAATAACAATTCATACAGGTTATCCGACCTACCGCTATACAACCATTCCTCAGGAGAGCGCCTTGTTCAAAAAGGGACAGCTTGCGGTATATCCTGCCCACGGAGTGGGGGTCATCGAGTCCGAGGAAGAGAAACATATCGGCGGGCAAGCGCAGCGCTTCTACATCCTGCGCATCCTGGAAAACGATATGATCATAATGATACCCACCGACAACGCCGCCACGGTGGGCCTCCGGCCCGTGATCGATCAGCGCCAAGTTACTCAGGTCTACTCCATCCTCAAGGACCGCGACGTGGTCATCGAAAGTCAGACCTGGAACCGGCGCTACCGCGACTACATGAAAAAGATCAAGACCGGCTCGGTCTTCGAGGTGGCCGAGGTGCTCCGCGACCTCTTTTTGCTCAAGCTGGACAAGGAGCTATCCTTCGGCGAGCGCAAAATGCTCGACACCGCGCGCAGCCTGCTGGTCAAAGAGGTCTCCATCGCGCGCCAGGCCGAGGAGGCCGAGATCGAGGCCGAGGTGGAGAAGATCTTCCACGCCTGATGGCCCCGCTTCTTCCGCATAATTTTGCCCCGGCCGGCCTCTCTCCGGCCGGGGCTTCCTTTTAAGCCGTGCAAGAACACCGCCTCATAGTCCCCCCCGAAAGAGCGGGCCGCCGCTTGGACGCCCTCTTGGCCGAGCTGATGGCCCCGGAGCTCTCCCGGGCCCAGGCCCAGCGCCTCATCAAGGAGGGCCGCGTCACCCTGGGCGGCCGCACCGCCCGCCCTTCGTCCAAGGTGGCCGCCGGACAGGAGCTGGTGGTGGCGGTGCCCCCGCCCGAGCCCCTGGAGCTGGCACCTGAGCCCATGGACCTGGACGTGCTGTACGAGGACTCCGAAATCATCGTGGTGAACAAGCCGCCCGGCCTGGTGGTGCACCCGGCGGCGGGTCACTACAGCGGCACCCTGGTGGCCGGGCTTTTGGCCCACTGCGGCGACCTGGCCGGCATCGGCGGCAAGCTCCGGCCCGGCATCGTGCACCGCCTGGACAAGGACACCTCCGGCGCCCTGGTGGCGGCCAAGAGCGACCGAGCCCACCGGGGCCTGGTGGCCGCCTTTGCCGCCGGCCTGGTGGACAAGACCTATTTGGCCCTGGTGCGCGGCGCGCCTCCGGCCAAGGGCAAGGCCGAGAGCGCCATCGGGCGCCATCCGGTGGACCGCAAGCGCATGTCCTCGGCCGCCAAGCACGGCAAGGCCGCGCGCACCGCCTGGCGGGTGGTGCATCGCTTCGACGGGGAGGCCAGCCTGCTGCGGGTGAAGATCGCCACCGGCCGCACCCACCAGATCCGGGTGCATCTGTCCGAGGCGGGCTTCCCGGTGTGCGGCGACCGCACCTATGGCGGACGCCGGACCCGAAGCGGCCTGGAAGGCACGGCGGGCGCGGCGCTCAAGAAAGCCGGCCGCCAAATGCTGCACGCCCTGGAGCTGGGCTTCGCCCACCCGCTCGGCGGCGAACGGGTGGAGGTCATGGCCCCCCTGCCCCCGGATTTCCGCGCGGTGCTCCGCGCCCTGGAGCAGGAGTATGCTTAGGGTGGGCCTCACCGGCGGCATCGCCTCGGGCAAGTCCACGGTGGACCGGATGCTGGTGGAGCTGGGTGCCTTTTTAGTGGACACGGACCAGCTTTCGCGGGTGGCGGTGGAACCCGGCTCCCCCGGCCTGGAGCGGATCGCGGCCAGGTTCGGCCCGGAGATGATCGCCCCGGACGGCAGCCTGGACCGCGCCCGTTTGCGCGCCCTGGTCTTCGCCGACGCCGCCGCCCGGAACCAGCTCAACCGCATCGTGCACCCCGAGGTGGCCCGGCTGACGAACGCTCAGCTGGCCAGCCTGGAGAGTGAGCATCCCCAAGGCGTGGCCATCATCGACGTGCCGCTGTTGTTCGAGAGCGGCTGGCAGCGGGGCCTGGACCGCACCGTGTTGGTGTGGGTGCCCCGCGAAGTGCAGCTAAAGCGGCTCATGTCCCGCGACCATTGCAGCCAAAACCAGGCCGAGGAGGCTCTGGAGGCCCAGATGCCTTTGAAAAACAAGAAGGCCTTGGCCGATTTTTTAGTTGACAATGCGGGGGCCCTGGACGAAACTCTCAAGCAGGTAAAGCGTTTGTGGCAACAATTAGATTCTCTTGCCCGCGCCGCCGACCCCCGGTCATAATCGCCCCCGGAAACAACTCCCAGACACGCGGCCTTGCGACCGCCTGCGTATATGCGGATACACCCGGGGACTACAGCGCCAATAGCCTTTTTTCCCGAGCACGCGGCTAGATAAGCGAACCACTCAAAACAATACGTAATCAGGCGCCATGAGCCGCGCATGCGGCCGCGCCTTCCCTGGCCGCCCCAGGCGGCAATCCCGAAGCAAGCATCTCAACCCAAACAGTGAAAGATCAATGACCGAGAACAAAGCCCCCCGCAGCACCGAGCGCCGCCCCGCCCGCGGCCGACGCCGCCCCCCGGCCAACAACGCCAACGGCGTCACCCATCCCAACGGCAGCAGCAGCAACGGCGCAACCGGCAACAGCGGCAACGGCGGCAACGGCCAGGAGGCCCCCCCCGACGCCGGCGGCAGCCTGAATATCCTCCAGCTCAAGGAAATGCCCATCAAGGCCCTGAACGACATGGGCCGCGAGTTCAACATCGAGGGCGCGGCCGGTATGCGCAAGCAGGACCTCATCTTTGCCCTGCTCACCGCCCAGGCCGAGCGCAACGGCGCCATCTACGGCTCCGGCGTGCTGGAGATCCTGCCCGACGGCTTCGGCTTTTTGCGCGCGCCGGACTACAACTACCTGCCCGGCCCGGACGACATCTACGTTTCGCCCTCCCAGATCCGGCGCTTCAACCTGCGCACCGGCGACACCATCAGCGGCCAGATCCGCCCCCCCAAGGAGGGCGAGCGCTACTTCGCCCTGCTCAAGGTGGAGGACATAAACCACGAGCCGCCCGAGGTGGCCCGCGACAAGATCCTCTTCGACAACCTGGTGCCCCTGTACCCCGAGGAGCGCATCGTCCTGGAGGTGGAGGGCCAGCCCAAGAACTACTCCGCCCGGGTCATGGACCTAATGTGCCCCATCGGCAAGGGCCAGCGCGGCCTCATCGTCAGCGCGCCCCGCACCGGCAAGACCATGCTGTTGCAGAACATCGCCAACTCCCTGGCCAAGAACCACCCCGAGGTGGTGCTCATCGTACTGCTCATCGACGAGCGGCCCGAGGAGGTGACCGACATGCAGCGCTCGGTCAAGGGCGAGGTGATCTCCTCCACCTTTGACGAGCCGGCCCAGCGCCACGTGCAGGTGGCCGAGATGGTCATCGAAAAGGCCAAGCGCCTGGTGGAGCACAAGCGCGACGTGGTTATCCTGTTGGACTCCATCACCCGCCTGGCCCGGGCCTACAACACCGTGGTGCCCCCCAGCGGCAAGATCCTCTCCGGCGGCGTGGACTCCAACGCCCTGCACCGGCCCAAGCGCTTCTTCGGCGCGGCCCGCAACATCGAGGGCGGCGGCTCGCTGACCATCATCGCCACCGCGCTGATCGACACCGGCAGCCGCATGGACGAGGTGATCTTCGAGGAGTTCAAGGGCACCGGCAACATGGAGATCCATCTGGACCGCAAGCTCAGCGACAAGCGCATCTTCCCGGCCATCGACATCAACCGCTCCGGCACCCGCAAGGAGGAGCTGCTTTTGGAAGAGGCCGACCTGCACCGCATCTGGATTCTCCGCAAGCTTCTGGGACCGCTCACCGCGGTGGACTCCATGGAATTCCTCTTGGAGAAGATGCACGGCACCGCCTCCAACGCCGAGTTCCTGGACTCCATGAGCCGCTAGCCGGCCCGGTTCGAGTTGGCGAAGGGGATTGTTGGGTTGGAACCAGCTGGCGAGGAAGCTGCCAAACCGCCGCGAACCCGAAGAGCGAATCGCTCTAGATTAGCGGCACAGCCAGCCGCCGGAAGACGAGGCGACCCAAGGCTTGGGTGGCCGACGGGTTACGGCGGGAGCAACAGGCGCTTAAGAAATGATTAGTTGCGCCGACCCGCTTTGCCGGCAGCGGCACGCTGCCTGGCAAGCGAGGGCCGCAGGCGTAGCCAAAGCTACGTTAAGCTCCGAGCGCGGCCAGCAACAAAGTATGCCGGTGGCTGGCGCAGCCGTATCTTGCAAAAGCGGCGGCAGAGGTTATACTTGCGGTTTAAATCGAGCACACGCCTGAGGAGGCGATAGAAATGAAAAGCGACATTCATCCCGACTTCAAAGAGGTGACCGTCCGCTGCGCCTGCGGCAACGAGTTCCTCTCCGGCTCCACCAAGGACGAGATCCGGGTGGAGATCTGCTCGGCATGCCATCCCTTCTTCACCGGCAAGCAGAAGCTGGTGGACAGCGCCGGCCGCGTGGAGCGCTTCTACAAGAAGTACGCCCACCTGGACAAGTACGCCGGCAAGGCGGCCGAGATGGAAGCCGAGCGCCTGGCCGCGGCCGAGGCCAAGGACAAGGCCGCCGAAGAGTCCGGGGAGTAGTATCAGCCGGGAGGCCATGCCATGAACCCGGCCAACGTGGGAGGCCAGGCGGTTATCGAGGGGGTTATGATGAAAGCCCCCTCGCGCCTTTGCGTGGCGGTCCGCCGTCCCTCCGGCGACATCCTGGTCAAGAACGACCCCCTGCGCTCCCTGGCGGCCCGCTGGCCCATGCTGGGCTGGCCGTTTTTGCGCGGCCCGGTCATCCTGGGCGAGACCCTGGTGCAGGGCATGAAGGCCCTGTCCTTCTCGGCCCAGCAGGCCTTGGAGGAAGAGGGCGAGGAGCTGGGCTCCTGGGCCCTGCTGCTAACGCTGGTGGCGGCCATCGCGGCGGGCCTGGGCCTGTTCGTGGCCGTGCCCCATCTGCTGTCCCTGGCCCTGGGCCGCGTGGTGCCCGGCGGCTACGACACCCACAGCTTCTGGTTTCATCTGGTGGACGGCCTGATCAAGGTGGCCATCTTCGGGGCCTACCTGTACATCATCTCCCTGATGCGCGACATCCGGCGGGTGTTCGAGTATCACGGGGCCGAGCATAAGGCCATCTACTGCTACGAGTCCGGCGGCGAACTCTGCGTGGAGGCGGCGCGGGGCTATTCCCGCCTGCACCCCCGCTGCGGCACCGCCTTCCTGCTGGTGGTGCTGGTGGTCTCCATCCTGGTCTTCGCGGTGGCCCTGCCTTTCGTGCCCCGCCTGGCCGAGGCCGGCTGGCTCAACCAGGCCCTCTTGATCGCCCTGAAGATCGTGCTCATGCTGCCCATCGCCGGGGTGTCCTACGAGGTCATCCGCCTGGCGGGCAAAAAGCAGGGGAAGGGCATCTGGGGCGCCCTGATCTGGCCCGGGCTTCAACTTCAGCGCCTGACCACCCGCGAGCCTTCCGACGACCAGATCGAGATCGCCCTAGCCGCCCTGAAGGCCGCCACCTGCACCGACAAGGACCAGGAGGCCAGCATCTGCGTGCTTTAAGCCCGCATATTTCAGGAAGACAGCGCCTCCGGCTGCGCCAGCCACCGCCATACCGCGTTGCCGGCTTCGCCCGGGCCTGGACGTAGCTACTCGACTAGGCCGGCGGCCCTCGCTCGCCGGACGCCCTGGCTGGCGGCGGCTGACTATGCCGGTGGCGAGCGCAACCCTTCTTCTGATAACCTTAAGTCCTATTATTACGGGGCTAATGGATGCAGGCTCGATGTTCCAGCCGCCCATTTCTCCTGAAATAAGCGAGCTAGCCCCCCTGGTTGGTGAAAAACTATGTCCCTATCCCCTGAGTTGAAAAAGCGCCTGACAGAGGTGCGCGAACGCTACCAGGAAGTCGAGAAGAGCCTGGCCGATCCCGAGGTTTTGGGCGACCCCGAGACCTACACGAACGCGGCCAAGGAGCACTCCGAGCTAGCCGAACTGGTGGAGACCTTCGACACCTATCAGCGCCTGGAAAGGGAGCTGGAGGAGAACCAACTCCTGCTCAGCGAGGACGACTCCGAGCTGGTGGAGATGGCCGAGGCCGAGATCGCTTCGGCCGAGGAAAAGCTGCCCGAGCTCGAGGATAAGATCAGCCTGCTCTTGCTGCCCAAAGACCCCAACGACGACAAGAACGTGCTTTTGGAGATCCGGGCGGGCACCGGCGGCGACGAGGCGGCCCTGTTCGCGGCCGACCTGCTGCGCATGTATCTGCGCTACGCCGAGCTCAAGGGCTGGAAGCACGAAGAGATGGACTCCCACCCCACCGACGCGGGCGGCTTCAAGGAAGTCATCGTGATGATCAACGGGCAGGGGGCCTACAGCCAGCTCAAGTACGAGTCCGGGGTGCACCGGGTGCAGCGGGTGCCAGCTACCGAGAGCCAGGGACGCATCCACACCTCGGCGGTGACCGTGGCGGTGATGCCCGAGGCCGAGGAGGTCGAGCTGGACATCAACCCCGACGACCTGCGCATCGACGTGTTCCGTTCCTCCGGCCCCGGCGGCCAGCACGTGAACAAGACCGAGAGCGCGGTGCGCATCACCCACATCCCCACCAACCTGGTGGTCTCCTGCCAGGATGAGAAAAGCCAGCACAAGAACAAGGCCAAGGCCATGAAGGTGCTGCGGGCGCGGCTCTACGACAAGATGCTGGAAGAGGCCGCCGCCGAGCAGGCCGCCACCCGCCGTTCCATGGTGGGCAGCGGCGACCGCTCCGAGCGCATCCGCACCTACAACTACCCCCAGAACCGGGTCACCGACCACCGGGCCAACCTGACGGTTTACAAGCTGGAGATGATGATGGCCGGCGAGCTGGACCATATGCTCCCCGAGCTGATCCAGCAGTTCCAGTCCGAGGCCCTCAAGGCCCAGGCCGACGCGGCCTAGGGGCTCAAACCCTTGCCCGAGGCCTGGACCGTCGGTCGGCTCATCCCCTGGGCGGCCCAGTATCTGAAAAAGTACGACGTGGAGGCGGCCCGCCTCTCGGGCGAGCTTCTGCTGGCCCGGGTGCTGGGCTGCACCCGTATGGAGCTCTACCTTCGCTTCGAGCAACCGCTCTCGCCCGAAGAGCTGGCCCAGTTCAAGGCTCTGATCCTCCGCCGCCGCGAGCACGAGCCCGTGGCCTACATCCTGGGCAGCCGCGAGTTCTGGGGCCTGGAGCTCTCTTGCGGCCCCGGCGTCCTGGTGCCCCGGCCGGAGACCGAGCATCTGGTGCAGGAAGCCCTGGAGCGCCTGGTGGGCCAGGAGGGGCCCAAGGTGCTGGACCTGTGCACCGGCTCCGGGGCGGTGGCCCTGGCCCTGGCCAGCGAGCGGCCCGACGCCGAAGTGGTGGCCTGCGATATTTCGGAGCAGGCCTTGACCTGGGCGCGGGCCAACGCACAAAATCTAGGACTACAAGAGCGGGTCTGCTTCAAGGATGGCGATCTTTGGGAGGCCGTGGCCACTTCGCACGGCTTTTTCGACCTGATCACCGCCAACCCGCCCTACGTGTCCGAGGACGAGTGGAGCCAGCTGCCCCCCGAGGTGAGGGAGCACGAGCCGCGCCTGGCCCTGTTGAGCGGCGCCAACGGCCTGGATGCCGTGCAGAGCATCATCGCCGGAGCCGGGGCGCATCTTAGGCCCCTGGGCTGGCTTTTAGTGGAGCTGGGCGCGGGCCAGGCCGCCGCCGCGGCCGAGCTGGCCATGGCCAGCGGGGCCTTCGACGAGGTGACCACCGCCCCGGACCTGAGCGGCATAGAGCGCGTGCTCATCTGCCGGCGGAAGGATTATGGATAAACTGGTCATAACCGGCGGCAGCCCCCTGGTGGGGCGGGTCAAGATAAGCGGGGCCAAGAACGCGGCCCTGCCCCTGATGGCCGCCACCCTGCTCACCCGGGGCAAGAACCGCCTGGCCAACGTGCCGGACCTGCGCGACGTGCGCACCATGGGCCGCCTGCTGGGCACCCTGGGCGCCGAGACGCGCACCCGCACCGACCGCCTGTACATCGACACCGGCAGGGCCGAGGGCGACGAGGCCCCCTACGAGCTGGTCAAGACCATGCGCGCCTCGGTCTTGGTGCTGGGGCCTTTGGTGGCCCGGCGGGGCAGCGCCCGGGTGTCGCTGCCCGGCGGCTGCGCCATCGGCGAGCGGCCCATCGACCAGCACCTCAAGGGCCTGGAGGCCATGGGCTGCAAGGTCAAGCTGGAAGGCGGTTACGTCCTGGCCGAGGCCAAGCGCCTGAAGGGCGCGGAGATCGCCATGGACCTGGTGACCGTGACCGGCACCGAGAACCTGGTCATGGCCGCCTGCCTGGCCAAGGGCACCACGGTCATCCGCAACGCCGCCCGCGAGCCCGAGGTGGTGGACCTGTGCCAGGCCCTGAGCGGCGCCGGGGCCGAGATCAGCGGGGCGGGCACCGCCACCATCACCATCAAGGGGGTGGACGAGCTGGCCCCCCTGGACCACCGCGTAATGCCCGACCGCATCGAAGCGGGCACCTACATGGTGGCGGCAGGCATCACCCGGGGCGAGCTGACCATCGTGGACGCGCCCCTGGAGCACCTGACCAGCGTGGTAGGCAAGCTCAAGGAGGCGGGCATCCGCTTCCAGCCCACGCCCAAGGGCCTGGTGGTCAGCGCCCGGCGGGCCCCCCGCCCGGTGAGCATCATCACCGGCCCCTACCCCGGCTTCCCCACGGACCTGCAAGCCCAGCTCATGGCCCTGATGTGCCTCAACTCGGGCAGCGCAGTGTTCCAGGAAACGATTTTCGAAAACCGCTTCATGCACGTATCCGAGCTGCGCCGCCTGGGCGCGGAGGTCGAGGTTACCGGCTCCACCGCCGTGGTCAAGGGGGTGCGCGGCCTCAAGGGGGCCCAGGTAATGGCCACCGACCTGCGGGCCAGCGCCTGCCTGGTGCTGGCCGCCCTGGCCGCCGAGGGCGAGACCCACATCAGCCGGGTGTACCACCTGGACCGGGGCTACGAGGCCATCGACCAGAAGCTCACCAGCGCCGGGGCCACTGTCCGCCGCGAGGCGGAGTCGGGGCCGTAGTAAAGCGGGAAGAGACAAGAAGCGAGTAATAAAAAGAGGGTAAGGCGGCGATGGCGGCCTTCCCTCTTTCTTTTTCCCAGCGCCCCGACCTGGGCCCGTCACTGTTTCAGCGCCCGATAGGACTATCTTCCCGCACCACCTTCGGCACAGCCAGGCGGCGGCAGACAAGGCGCGGGCAAGCGAGTTCCGCAGGCGTATATGCCAATACGCCGAGGAAACGAGCGCCCCCCGCAACACCGTATGCCGTCGTCTGGCGAAGCCGCCTCCAATTAAACTACAATGACTTCCCATGAGCCGCTTGCATCCGCTTGTCATACCTGCGTGCGGCCTGGTGGGGGGAATCGTCCTGACCAACTGGCTGGGTCCCTGGCCCGGCTGGCTCCTGCTGGCCCTGGCTGCCTTGCCTCTGGCGCTCCTGCTCTGGCGGGGCCTGGGGGGCCGCTCCCTCTCGCCCTGGCTGCTGGCCCTGGCCTGCCTCCTGGCCGGGGCGGGGCTCTTTTCCCTGGAGCAAAGCGCTCCCCTGCCCTTGGACCACGTCGCCCGCCTGGCCGACGGCAAGCAGCACCAGCTCACCGCCCTGGCCCTGGCCCCGGCCGAGCCGGGCACGCGAGGCTTCCGCCTGGAGGCCGAAGCGCTCAGCCTGGACGGCCATCCGGTGAGCGGCAAGCTGCGCCTCTCCCTGGCCGAAGGCACTGCCCCGCCTCCGGCGGGCAGCCGCTTTGCGGCGCGGGTCAGCCTGCGCCCGGTGGTGGGCCTGGCCAACCCCGGCGGCTTCGACTACGCCGAGCACCTGGCCGGGCAGGGCATCCACGCCACGGCCTACGCGGGCAAGCGGGCGGGGCTCAAGCTGCTGGAGCGCCGCGCCGCCTCCGGCCCCCGCGCCTGGCTCATGGCCGCCCGCCAGCGCCTGGCCGGCGAGCTGAACGCCCTGCCCGAGGGCCAAGGCCGGGCGCTGCTCAGAGCCCTGATCCTGGGGCAGCGCGGCGGGCTCAGCGGCCACACCCGCGAGGCCTTCGGGGCCACGGGCACTGCCCACCTCATCGCCATCAGCGGGCTGCACATCGGCCTGGTGTGGGGCCTGGCCTATCTGCTCTTGCGCTGGGGCCTGGCCGCCTGGCCCGGCCTGCCCCTGCGTTGGCCGGTGATCAAGCTGGCCTCGGCCGGGGCGCTCATCCCGGCGGCGGCCTACGCCGCCCTGGCCGGGGCGGGCACGCCCACCCTGCGCGCCCTGATCATGATCGCCTGCCTGGTGGCCGCCCTGTGGGCGGGCCGCCCCTACCGCCCCGCCGGGGGGCTGGCCCTGGCCGCGTTGGTCATCGGGCTGCTCTGGCCTAGCGCGCCCCTCACGCTCTCCTTTCAGATGTCCTTCGTGGCCGTGGCCGCCATCCTCCTGGCCGCCGGGCCCCTGTCCCGCTGGCTGCGCGGCCTGGCGCCGGGGCCGCGCGCGGTGGGAGCGGTGCTGGGCTGGCTGGGGCTCAGCGGCGCGGTGGGCCTGGCCGTGTGGCCCCTGGCGGTGCTTAGCTTCCACCAGCTCCCGGTGCTCTCCCTGCCGGCCAACGCCCTCTTGATCCCTCTGGTAGCCATGCTCACCCTGCCCCTAGCGCTCATCGCCGCCGGGGTGGGCCTGGTGTGGGGCTTTGGCGGCGAGGCGCTCCTGGCCCTGGCCGCCTGGCCCGCCACGGGCGCGGTGGAGCTGGTGGCCTGGCTGGCCGCCCTGCCCGGGGCCACGCGCTATCTGGCCGGTCCCGGCCCCGTGTCGGTGGCCCTCATCTACGCCGGGGCCCTGGCCGCCCTCATCCTTCCCCGGGTGTGGCGCTGGGGCTTGGGCGGGGCCCTGGGTCTGGCGGGCCTGCTCTTGTGGCTGGGCACGGGCGGGCCGCCACCCCCCGACGGCCAGCTGCGGGCCTGGGTTCTGGACGTGGGGGCGGGCTCAGCCACTGTCCTGCGCCTGCCGCGCGGCCAGGTGGTGGTGGTGGACGGCGGCGGCTGGCCGGGCAGCGACTTCGACTTCGGCCGCCAGGTGGTGGCCCCCTTCCTGTGGGGCCATGGCTTCGACCGCGTGGACGTTCTGGCTTGCAGCCACCGCGACCAGGACCACGCGGGCGGCCTGCCCTTCTTGCTGCGCTGGTTCGCGCCGCGCCAGCTGTGGACCAACGGCGCGCCGCCTCAGGGCGGGTCCTATGGCCGCTTGCTGGAGCTGGCCCGGGAGCGTGGGGTGCCGGTGTTGGGGCCCGGCCAGATTGCGCGCGTTAGGGAAATCGGCGGGGCCGAGCTGCGCCTACTCTGGCCCCGGCCGGGCCAGGACGCGGCCGCCCTGCCCAGCAACGACCGCTCCCTGTGGCTGGGCTTCGGCCTGGAAGGCTCCTGGCTGTGGCTGCCCGGGGACAACGGCCCCCGGGTGGAGCGGGCGGTGGCCGGCCAAGTGCCGCCAGGCGGCAGCCAGATCATCCTGGCCCCGCACCACGGGGCCAAGAGCTCGCTCACCCCGGAACTGATGGCCCGGCTGGCCCCCCGCGCGGTGTTCTTCTCCAGCGCCTGCTGGGGCCGCTGGCCCTCGCCCAACCGCGCCCCCCTGGAACGCGCCCGCTCGGCCGGGGCCGTGGTGTACGGCACCAACTGGCAGGGCTGCCTGTCCCTGAGCACCGGCGGCGGCCCCTGGCGGGTGGAGCCTTTCCTGGCCGCGCCCCGCCGCTGCCTCCAGCCCATGCCAAAATAAAACCCGCCTCGCAAGGAGGCGGGCCTGGTCTTGATCGTATGGGGGATCAGCGGTTGGTCAGGCCGTCCACCAGGGCCAGGGTGCGGCTTTGGATATCCTTGAGGCGGTTCACCTGCTCCTCCAGGGAGCGCACCTTGGCTTTGAGCGAATCCACCTCAACGCGCAGGGCCTCGATCTGCCCGGCGGCGGAGACCCCGTCGCCGTCGTCGGTGAGGAGCTTGCGGGCCTGGCGTATGGAGAGGCCTTCGTCCTTGAGCAGGCGGCGCAGCTCGGTGAGGCGCTTGAGCGAGGCGGGGTCGAACATGCGGCGGCGGCCGGCCCCCCGGGTTATGCCCAGATACTCCTCGAACTGCTGATCGTAATAGCGAATGGTGGCCGCCGGAATCCCGGTCTGGGCCACCACTTCCTTGAGACTCATCAGGCTCGCCTGCTCACCGCCTACCTTCATGCGCGTAACCTCCCGCTGCTCCTAACCACCTATAGCACGCCGCCGGGCCGTGGGACAAGCTGGGGGCTCTGTGCTATATTCAAGCCCCATGAAAACGCGTGCTTCCAATCGCTCCGCCTCCAACCCCCTGGCCCGCCTGAAGGCCTGGGAGTGGTGGGCCTTGGCCGTGATTCTGGCCCTGAGCATGGGCCTGACCCTGCGGGGGCTCTATCTGCGCGAGCCCCAGCCGGTGCGGGTTTTCCTGGAGCGGGCCCAGCAGATCGACGAGGCGGCGCGGCGTTTCGCGGCCGACCACAACGGGGCCTTCCCGCCCGACGGCATCATCACCCGGCGGCCCGCCGGGCTGATCGACCGCTACATCCGCTGGAACGACGCCTGGCTTATCGACTTCGAGACCGGCCCCAACGGCAAGGGCGGGCACTACGTGTGCCTGGAGTTCACCGCGCCCCACGGCCGCCACGAGTACCGCGGCCTCTGCCGCAACCCCGAATACCGCGAGCGCTACGGCGAGGGCCAACCCATCCCCGGCTCGGACAACCGCATCTGGCTGATCGAGGAGAACGCCCGGGTGATGCCCCAGCCGCCGCCCAAGGGAAGCTAGCCCCGTGGATGCCGCCCGGCTGCAAGGCAGGATTAACCTGCTGGGGCCCTGGCTGCGGCGCGCCTTCGGCGGACCCACCGTAAAGATCGGCCTGGACGCGGGCCTGGGCTGCCCCCACCGGGCGGGCGGCACCGGACCCGGCGGCTGCCTGTATTGCCCCCCCGGCGGGGCGGGCGCGGGCCAAGGAGGCGGCGTGGCCGAGCAGCTGGCCAGCGGCCTGGAGCGCCTGCGGGCCCGCCATGCCGGCCGCCCCACCCCCCGGGTGCTGGCCTACTTCCAGGCCTACAGCGCCACCAACGCCCCGGCCAAGACCCTGGAGCCCATTTTCAACGCGGCGGCCCGCCACCCGGCAGTGGCCGGGATCATCATCTCCACCCGCCCCGACTGCCTGCCCCCCGAGACCTGGGAACTGATCGCCGGGCTGGCCAAGGAGCGGCCCCTGTGGCTGGAGTTGGGCCTGCAAAGCGCCCATGACGAGACCCTGGCGCGCATCAACCGGGGCCACGACACGGCCTGCTTCGACCAGGCCGTGGACCAGGCCAAGGCGCGGGGGATCAGGGTGGTGGCCCATGTCATGCTGGGCCTGCCCGGCGAGGGGCGGGAGCACACCAACGCCACGGCCCGCCATTTGGCCCGGGCCGGGGTGTGGGGGGTCAAGCTGCACAACCTCATGGTGCTGGCCGGGGCTCCCCTGGCCCGGCAACACGCCGCCGGCGAGCTGGCCCTTTGGGGGCAAGAGGAATATGCTCAAGGGGTGGCCCAGTTTTTGGCCCGCCTGCCCCGCGCGGTGCTGGTGCACCGCCTGGCCGCCGACCCCGGCCCGGACGAGCTCATCGCCCCGGCCTGGGCCGCCGACAAGGACGCCACCCTAGGGGCCATCGCCACGGCCCTGGAAACCGCTAATCTGGAGCAAGGCAGCCTGGCATGAAAGAGCTGAAGGTCTTCACGATGGAAACGCCCATCGGCCTGGTGCGCGGCGCGGTGGGACCCAAGGGCCTGGTGGCCCTGACTTTGCGGCAAGACGAGGCCGCCGAGTTCGAGCGGGTGCTGGCCAAGCGCGCCCCGGGCGTGGCGCTCAGGGAGGTTCCCGCCGAGGAAACCAAGGCGGGCCGCCAGATCGCATCCTACTTCGCGGGCAGCCGGGCCAAGCTCAGCGCGGCGGTGGACCTGGAGGGGCTCACCGAGTTCACCCGCGACGTGCTGAAAACCACCTGCGACATCCCCCGGGGCCAGACCTTGTCTTACGGCGAAGTGGCCCGGATCATCGGACGCCCCCGCGCGGCCCGCGCGGTGGGCCAGGCCCTGCACAACAACCCGGTGCCTCTGTTCGTGCCCTGCCACCGGGTGGTGGGCTCCACCGGGGCGCTCACCGGCTTCGGCTCCGGCGTTCCCATCAAGGAAGCATTGCTCAAGCTGGAATCAGGGGAGAACCCCTTCTAGGAAGGCTCAGGCAGCCAAACCCTACGGAGGGCCGCGTGGCTGGCACCGAGGGAAGTCTATCTTTTACATTTCCAATGTAGAGGCGGGGTTTATATCCACCTTCTTCGGCCGAAGCGCTGGCGGGCGGGGATAAACCCCGCCCCTACCTCAAGACATCAATACCAACCCTACCTTGACAACCTCAGCTTAGGCGGCGGCCAGCTCTATGCGGTCGCCGCCCATATCCTTGGCGCGGTACAGGGCGCGGTCGGCCAGGCCCAAGAGCTCGTCCGCCCCGTGCACGCCCTGCTCGTTGCTAACCACCCCCAGGCTGGCGCCCAGGCGCACCGTGCCTTCGGGCAGCACAATGCGGGCCTGTGCGACCGCCTCGCGCACCCGCTCGGCCAGGCGGGCCGCCGCCTCCAAGCCGGTGTTGGGGGCCAGCACCAAAAACTCGTCTCCCCCGAAGCGGCCCAACACGTCGCCCTGACGAATGCCGGCCTGGATGGCCGCCGCGCAGGCGGCCAAGGCCCGGTCGCCGGCTAGATGGCCCATCTGGTCGTTGATCTGCTTGAAGCCGTCCAGATCCAGCAGGAGAAGGCCCACCGCCTGGCCGCTGCGCTGGGCCAGGCCCAGCTCGCGCTGGGCGATCTCCATGAAGTAACGCCGGTTGTGGGCCCCGGTGAGCTCGTCGTTCTGGGAAAGGCGTTCCACCTCCCGGCGCGACTCCACCAGTTGGCGCATGAGGTCGAAGCTCTTGTAGGCCATGGGCGGAGCCACCAGCAGGGGGGCGATGGTGGTAACCACCGCCGCCACCAGCCATTCGCGGGGCCCGGCGGTGGTGGCCAGGAGCCACATGAGCCCTCCGGTGAGCACCCAGGAGACCAGCAGGGAAAGCACCGAAACGATGAGGGTGGCCCGCACCACCGCCTGGCGGTCGTTCATCTGGAGCCAGGAAATGCTGGTGGTCTTGGCTGGCGGCAAGCTTGCATTCTCCGATGATTCAGCCGGCGCGGTCGGATTGCCTTAGCCAGGATATACCACGGCGGGCTAGGCGGCGGCAAAGCGTATTAGGGAGATGGGTTGGCAAAGCGGTGCCCTTCAGCCCCAACACGGCCGGGGGCGGGACCGAGCGATGGGCCGCGCCCTGTAACCAACAGGACATACAACGATTTTATTATTAATTATCGGAATGTTATTCAGCCAAGCCCCACGAGACCCGTTTTTTTTGATTGACAAATAGCCGCCCGGCGGCAAACATACCGACAGTCGGTTTTTATAAAGGGAAAACCATGACCCGTCAACTGCCTCAGAAACAACGCCGCGAGCAAATAATCGACGCCGCCATTATGGAGTTTGCCGAAAAAGGCTATGAGAAGGCGTCCATGGGCTCCATCGCCGCCAGGGCGGGCCTGAGCAAGGGCGGCTTGTACCACCACTTCGCCAGCAAGGATGCCGTGTTGGCCGCCGCCAATGAACGCGTGTCCGTTCCAGTAACTCATTTTTTCCGGGAAATGGACGGCCTGGTCAGCCCCCGCCTGAAGCTGAAGACCTACATCAGCGAGTATCTGGATTATTGGTCCCAGAGCCGCAAGGAGTTGGCCTTCATCTTCATCTCCATTGCCAAGAGCATCTTCGAGCCCGAGCTGTTCAAGGCCTATGAACAATACATATCCCGGACCGTGGATTCCCTGGCCGCCGTGTATCGCTCGGGTATCGAACAAGGCGAGCTAATCGAGCACGACTGCCGGGCTCAGGCCCTGGCCCTGTGCGCCGCCCTGGACGGGGTGTCCTTGTATCTCAACACCGGCTCCGCCCTGGACCTGTCCGAGATCAAGGCCAGTTATGGCAAGACCTTTGTGGACTCGCTGAGCAAAAGGAGCTGAAACATGGCCCTTGAACGCCCGGCGGGCCCGGCTCACGCGACCAGGAAAGCGCCCACACGTTCGCCAGAGAGGTGATCAATGCAACCGGTTAAAGAGCTGAACTCATCGCGGCCGGCCGCCTGCCATTTGGCCGAGGGGTTCGGCCTGCGCGAGAAGATATGGGCCCAAACTTCCTTCATGCTCATGGGCATCCTGGGCACCATCGGCATCGCCAGGGCGGATTGGCCCTGGCTGCTGCCTTATATTTTCGTCTTTTGGTACGGGGTCCCGGGCATCATGATGCGGCACCTGGCCTGCCCCCGCTGCCCCCACCTGCACCGTTACCACGACTGCCTGCAAGCCCCGCCGGCCATCACCAGGTGGCTGGTGAAGCGCCCCACCGAACAGCCCTTCAACCGCGCCCAAAAAGTTTGGTTTTGGTTCCTCATGCTGGCCATACCGATCTACCCGCTCTACTGGTTGATCGGCCAGCCCGTGCTATTGGTGATGTTTTTGGCCTCGGCCTTGGCCTGGTATGGTGGTCAGCTGCTGCGCTTTTGCTCCCGTTGCCGGGTGCGGAGCTGCCCCTTCAGGCGGGTGGCGGCGGCAAGGGGATGACCCGCGGCTAGGCGGCGGCCAGCTCTATGCGGTCGCCGCCCATCTCCTTGGCGCGGTAAAGGGCCTGATCGGCCAGGCCCAAGAGCTCGTCCTCGCTGTTGACGCCCTGCTCGTTGCTCACCACCCCCACGCTGAGGTGCACCGACACCCGCCGGTTGTCCACCATCACCCCCGACTCGGCCATGGCCCGCCGGATGCGCTCGGCCAACAGCGCCGCGCTTTCCAGGCCGGTGAAGGGGGCCAGCACCAGGAACTCGTCGCCTCCGAAGCGCCCCAGCACGTCGCCCATGCGGATGGTGTCCTTGATCAGCCCGGCGCAGGCCAACAGGGCCCGGTCCCCGGCCAGGTGGCCCAGGCTGTCGTTTATCTCCTTAAAGGAGTCCAAGTCCATCAGGAGCAGGGACACGGGATAGCCGTGGCGGGCGGAAAGAGCCAGCTCCCGCCGGGTCATCTCCATGAAGTAGCGCCGATTGTAGGTCTGGGTCAGGTCGTCGGTGCGCGAGAGGCGCTCCACCTCGCTACAGGCCTGATTGAGCCGCAGCATGAGCTTGAAATTGCGCCGGGACAACAGGGGCGCGGCCACCAGGGGGGCCAGGGTGCTGGCCAGGGCGGCGGTGACGAGCCCGGCCGGGGAGAAGGACCTGATGGTCAGGATGAGGACCCCGGTGATCAGCCAGGACACCAGCAAGGCCACGCCGGTGACCAGGACCGTGGCCCGCGTCACGTCCTTGGGGCTCTCCAGAGCCAGTCTATTGTGTAGGGTGGTCCGGGGCTCGCGCAAAACGCTTCCTTTACCGCAGACCGCCGGGGGGCGGCGTTATTGTTTTATTTATAGCATCTTACCCCGGCCCGCGGAAACCATACTTTCCCCCTGGCCGGGCTGCCCCCGGGCAAAAAAAGGGAGCCCCGAGCGGGGCTCCCCTGTTTGGCGGGCGATAGTGCCTAGAAGTTGATGAACAGGCCCAGGAAGTAACCTCCGGCCACGGCCGAGCCGATGACGCCGGCCACGTTGGGGCCCATGGCGTGCATCAGCAGGAAGTTCTTCTTGTTGTTCTTCTGGCCCAGGTGGTGCACGATGCGCGCGCTCATGGGAACCGCGCTGACGCCGGCCGCGCCCAGCATGGGGTTGAAGGGCTCCTTGCTAAACTTCGACATGATCTTGCCGAAGATCACCCCGGCCCCGGTGCCCACGCAGAAGGCGGCCAGACCCAGGAAGAGCACCAAGAGGGTGCGCGGGTCCATCACCCGGTCGGCGGGCATGGAGGCGCCGATGCCCAGCATCAGCAGGATGGTGATGATGTTGATCAGCTCGTTCTGGGCGGTGTTGCTCAGGCGCTCGACCACCCCGGACTCGCGGAACAGGTTGCCCAACAGCAGGAAGCCCACCAGCGGGGCGCTCTTGGGGATGATCAAGACGATCAGCAGCATGGCCACGATGGGGAACAGGATGCGTTCCGCCCGGCTCACCGGCCGCAGCATGGGCTTCATGTAGGTGGAGCGTTCGGCCTTGGAGGTCAAGAGCTTGATGATGGGCGGCTGGATGATGGCCACCATGGCCATGTAGGAATAGGCCGCCGTGGCGGTGATGCCCATGATGTCCGGGGCCAGCAGGCCGGTGGTGTAGATGGTGGTTGGGCCGTCCGCCCCGCCGATGATGCCGATGGAGCAGGCCTCCTTGAGCGAGAAGCCCCAGTCAGGCCAAATGAGCCCCACGGCCAGGGCGCCCAGGAAGCTTGAGTAGATGCCCACCTGGGCCGCCGCGCCCAAGAGGAAGGCCCGGGGGTTGGCGATGAGCGGGCTGAAGTCGGTGAGCGCCCCGATGCCGAAGAAGATGAACTGGGGCAATATGGTCCAGGTGTAAAGGCCGTACTTAAGGATGATGCCCAGCACTCCGGCCATGCCCGGCTGCATTCCCGGCTCGGGCTGGCTGGTCAGGCCGGTGAGCGGCAGGTTGGCCAGGATCATGCCCGCGCCGATGGGCAGCAGCTCGTAAGGCTCCCATTCCTTGACAATGGCCAGGGTGATGAATCCCAAGCCCACCAGAATCATGACGATGTGGGGCAGGTCGAGATTGCCGAAGCCGACCTGGACGCCCATGATCTTGAGAACACCTTCGTGATAGGCGATCCAGCTCATGCCGCCGCCTCCTTGGCCTTGGCCGCGGCCTTTTTCCTGGCCTCGCGGGCCATGAAGAACTTGCCCATTAGCGTGGTGGCCACGGCCAGCAGCGACATGATAAGGAACACCACCAGAACCCCGCCTCCCACGATGCGGAAGGCCTGGCCCCAGTCGATTGGAACAGGTTGCATTTTCCTAACTCTCCCTAAGACGATGCACGGTGGGCGTCTCGCCCAGGCGCCCGCGGTCCCCGCCGCGTCTTTCCGGTCGGGGCCCGATCGAATTTTGAATATATGAGCGTGTCAGGCGGGTGTCAAGTAAAGGTTAGACCTTCGGGCAGGGCGCTTATTAATCGTCTGAGCCGGTCTGCAATACGGCCAAAAACGCCTTCTGGGGGATGGGGACGTTGCCCACCAGCTTCATGCGCTTCTTGCCCGCCTTCTGCTTTTCCAACAGCTTGCGCTTGCGGCTCACGTCGCCGCCGTAGCACTTGGAGGTCACGTCCTTGCGATAGGCGTTGACCGTGCTGCGCGCTATGATCTTGGAGCCGATGGCCCCCTGGATGGCGATCTTGAACTGCTGGCGGGGGATGGTGTCCTTGAGCTTGTTCACCGCGTGCAGGCCCCGGGGGCGGGCCTTTTCCTCGTGCACCAACATGCTCAGGGCGTCCACCTTCTCGCCGTTTACCAGAATGTCCAGCTTGACCAGCTCGCTGCGGCGGTAGCCGATCATCTCGTAGTCAAAGCTGCCGTAACCCTGGGTCACGGTCTTGAGCTTGTCGTAGAAGTCGTAGATCACCTCGGCCAGGGGCAAGTCCGCGCTGAGCTCCACCCGGCCGGGGTTGGGATAGTTCAGGTTGGTGTTCTCGCCGCGGCGGTCGAGGCAAAGGGGCATCACCGCGCCGATGTAGCGCTCGGGCATCATGATGGAGGCCCGCACATAGGGCTCTTCGCAGTAGTCGATGGAGGCCGGGTCCGGGTAGTAGGCCGGGTTCTCGATCTCCAGCTCCTCGCCGTCGTGCAAAAAGATGTTGTAGCGCACGCTGGGGGTGGTGAGGATCAGCGACAGACCGAACTCGCGCTCCAGGCGCTCCTGCACCACTTCCAAATGCAACAGCCCCAAGAAGCCGCAGCGGAAGCCGAAGCCCAGGGCCTGGGAGGAGTCCTTCTGGAAGATGAGGCTGGCGTCGTTGAGCTTGAGCTTGTCCAGGGCGTCGGCCAGGTCCGGGTAGTCGTCGGTGGCGATGGGGTAGATGGAGGAAAACACCACCGGCTTGGCCTCGCGGAAGCCGGGCAGCGGCTCGTCGGCCGGGCTCTCGGCCAGGGTGATGGTGTCGCCGATGTTGGTGTCGGCCACGGTCTTGACCCCGGCGAAGAGATAGCCCACCTGCCCGGCCCGTAGCTCCTTCTTGACGATGCGCTTAACCTGGAGCAGGCCCACCTCCTCCACCTTGTGCTCGCTGCCCCCGTGCATGAAGCGGATGATCTGCCCAGGCTTGAGCGTGCCCTCCATGACCCGCACGAAGATGACCGTGCCCCGGTAGGGGTCGTAGGCCGCGTCGAAGATCAGCGCCTGCAAGAGCCCGGCCGGGTCGCCGGTGGGCGGGGGCAGCTCTTTGACGATGGCCTCCAGCACCTCGGGCACGTTGGTGCCCTCCTTGGCCGAGACCGCCACCGCCGCATCGCCGTCCAGGCCCAGCTCTTCGCTTATCTGGCGGCGGGCCTCCTCCACGTCGGCGCTGATCAGGTCGATCTTGTTGATGACCGGCACCACCTCCAGGTCGTGCTCCAGGGCCAGGTAGAGGTTGGCCAGGGTCTGGGCCTCCACGCCCTGGGAGGCGTCCACCACCAACAGCACCCCCTCGCAGGAAGCCAGGGCGCGGCTCACCTCGTAGGAGAAGTCCACGTGGCCGGGAGTGTCGATGAGGTTCAGCTCGTATTCCTCGCCGTCGGCCGCCACGTAGGGCAGGGTCACCGCCTGGCTCTTGATGGTGATGCCGCGCTCCCGCTCCAGATACAGGCTGTCCAGGATCTGGTTCTGGAACTCCCGCTCGGGCACGATGCCACAGAGCTGGATCAGCCGGTCGGCCAGGGTGGATTTCCCGTGGTCGATGTGGGCGATGATGGAGAAGTTGCGGGTGTGGGCCTTGTCAGCCACGGTATTCCTCAATTGCTTAGGGTGTTCTCTGCCAGGGTGAGAATATCCTCCCTGGGTTGATTCGTCAAATGCCACAGCCCCTTGCCCGGGGAGGTACGTGAGGCGCTCCCCCGTAGGCCCCATTTAGCCTGGCTAACAACGCTCTTGCTTTTTGAGTTTAATTAATTATAGATTTTGATTACACCTAACAGGGAGAAGAGGCATGCCCACCCATTTTGCCCCCCTGCCCGGCCAGGCCGCCCCGGCCCCCCCGGCCAAGGCCAAGGCCGCGCCGACTCACTTGCAAACCGCCCTCCTGGTCGACGAGAGCGGCTATCTTTCCAACCACAGCCGCGACGTTCTGAAGTTCCTGGGCTACAGCCCGGGCCTGGTGCCGCCGCGCCTGAACCTGCTCAGCCACGTGGCCCACTGGGACCGCTACCGCGCCTCGCGGGACATGGCCCAAAGCATGACCAGCGGCCGGGAACACCGGGCGGTCTACACCTTCATCCTGGCCGACGGGAGCTCCTTCGCGGCCAGCATGGTCTGCGCGCCCTGCCATTGCTCCGGCCGCCCGGCCGGGCTCAAGGTTTCCTTGAGCCGCTGCTGAGCCCGTCCCTCAGGCTCGCCCCGGTTGGGCCTCGCCTTTATCCGGCGGGCCGCCGAGGCGAGCTTTTTGGCCGGCCCAGACATCGATCACCAAAAGTGATGCCAACGAGCATTATAAATAATTAGTAATAATGATATCGCCTCGTTAGCCTTCTTGCCAGGTTGGACCGCAATGCCGCGGCCGGCACTGAAAGGGGGCTCCCATGCACCACCTACCCAGCGACGCTTCCCTGCTTTTCGTGCTGCTTCTGCCCGTGGGGCTCATGGCCCTGGGCCTGGCCGCCCTGCTGGCCGGCGGGGCCGTCATACTGGCCCGCAGGCTGAGGTCATGGGCCCGCGCCAGGCGCGCCCGAGCCGCCGCCCGAGGCCCCGCCTTGCAAGGACCCTAAGCTTATGTTATTTTAATTACAGAGTTATTTGATCGAGACCCAAACCGCCAAGGCAAAGTTAGTAGTTTATAAGCCAACTCCGCGCTTTCCGGCCATAGACCAGGAAAGGCGGAGTTTCGTTTTTTCATGAGGCCATCCCGGGGCGGCGGGAGGGCCGCAAACAAGGAGAAGATCAATCATGTGCACCATCTGTGGGCATTTCGTGCAAGGTGGCCGGATTTGTTCCAGCGACATCTTTGACATGCTCAAGAAGATGGACCATCGCGGCCCCGACACCCATGGGGTCTATCTGGACAACCAGGTCATTCGCACCCGCAGCGTGGACGAGCTTCAAGACGAGCTGCGAGGCGAAAGCCACATCGCCCTGGGCCATTCCCGGCTGAGCATCGTGGGCCGGGAGCAATCCACCCAGCCCTACACCTCTTGCGACGGCAAGCTGGCCCTGATCCACAATGGCGAGATCTACAATTATCAAAAGCTCTCCACCCTGCTCTTCCAAGAGCACGACATCGAGACCACCAGCGACTCCGAGGTGATCGTGCACCTGCTGGAGGAGGCCTATCAGGGCGACCTGCTGGACGCGGTGCAAAAGGTCTGCGGCCTTTTGGACGGCATGTACGCCCTGGCGGTCACCGACGGCCGCACCGTGGTGGTGGCTCGCGACCCCATCGGTAAAAAGCCCCTGTACTTCATCCAGAACGGGCCGGTGGTCTACTTCGCCTCCGAGAAAAAGGCCCTGTGGAACGGGACCGACGAGCCCATCCGCATCAACCCCGGCGAGATGCTCTACATCGACGACACCAAGACCGAGCTCTGCGAGGGCTACCGCCTGGAGCTGCCCCAGATCGACATCGTGGACTTCCGCGAGGCGGTGGAAACCTACAAGGAGGCCCTGACCACGGCGGTTAACAAGCGCCTCACCGGGCTCACCGAGTCCACCCTGGGGGTGATCTTCTCCGGGGGCATCGACAGCGTGCTGGTGGCAAATCTCTTGATGCGCGAGGGCAAGAACATCGTGTGCTACTGCACCGGCACCGCCGACAGCGCCGACGTGCAGGCGGCCGAGGCCGTGGCCCAGGACCTGGGCCTGGTCTTGAAGACCTCGATCATCGACGAGGCCATGGTGGAAGAGCTCTTGCCCGAGGTGATCACCAACGTGGAGGAGAGCGGCCTGTTGCAGGTGGAGGTGGCCATTCCCATGTATTTGGCCGCCAAGCTGGCCGCGGCCGACGGCATCCGGGTGATGTTCACCGGCCAGGCGGCGGACGAGATCTTCGCGGGCTATCCCTGGTACAACGACGTCTTGGCCGAGCACGGCTATCTGCGCCTGCACGAGAAGCTCTGGGAAGACCTGGGCATGCTCTACACCGACACCCTGGAGCGCGAGGACAAGCTGACCATGGCCCACAGCATCGAGCTACGGGCCCCCTACCTGGACCGCGACGTGATCCTGACCGCAATGCGCATCTCGCCGCGTCTGAAGCTGGAGGGCCCGGAGGACGACCTGCGCAAGCGGGTGCACCGCCAGGCGGCGGCCGAGCTGGGGGTGCCGCCCTATCTGGCCTTCCGCACCAAGGACCCGGCCCAGTCCGGCTCGGGCATCCACCAGATCATCCAAAACATCGCGGCGGCCAAGGGCGGCGCGGTGCAGCAGGAGGTGGTGGATAAGAACATCCGGCGCGACAAGGGCAGCCTCTACCGCTACGGCGACGAGGAGTACGGCCGCGACCTGGCCCGCTTCTATCTGCAAAAGATCGAGGACGACATCCGCCAGCGCTTCATCCCGCCCTTTTTGGAATGCGAGGCCTCGGCCGCCCCGGCGGCCTAGGCAAAGGCTGGAGGCAATATGAAGATCACCCTGGCCCAGATAAACTTCGCGCCCGAGGACCTGGAGGGGCATCTGGACCGGCTCATGGAGATCATCAGCGAGCATCGCGACAGCGACCTGATCGTCTTCCCCGAGCTGATCTTGCAAGGCCATCCCTCGGACGTGAAGCCCGAGGGCTTCCTTTACCGCCAGGCCAAGTGCCATCTGCACGACGCCTCGCGCCAGATCCGCGAGCACGTGAAGCGTTGCGGAACCCGGGTGGTTTTGGGCGAGCTCCAGCGCGAGGGCGACAACTACCGCAACCTGGCCACCTACGTGGACGCCCACGGGGCCAAGAGCTACGCCAAGAGCCACGTGCACTGGACCGAGAGCTTCGTGCCCGGCAACAAGCTCAAGGTGTTCAGCACCCCCCTGGGCCGTTTGGGGCTCAACATCTGCTACGACTCGGCCTTCAGCGAGGTATGGCGGGTGTTGGCCCTGAACGGGGCCCGCCTGGTGGTGAACATCTCGGCGGTGCCGGCCCACTTCCCGGTGGAGTACATGCGCCGCCGGATGCGGGGCGCGGCGGCCTTCAACCAGTACTTCGTGGTTTACGCGAACCGCCCCGGCCCGGTGTTCGCCGGGGGCAGCGCGGCCTACGACCCCCATGGCGACGAGCTGTTGTCCTTGGGCGGCGGCGAGGAGATCACCTCGCTGGAGATCGACCTGGACCAGGCCGAGGCCTGGCGCGAGGAAGAGTTGCTCTTTCCCAACCGGCGGCCCCTGCTCTACCGCCGGGTGGCCAGCCGCAACAAGGAAGTGCCCGCCCCCCGCCGAAAAGCCAAGCTCCGCGCGGTCAGTTAGCTAGGGAGCGGGCGACAGGGAGATGTCCCCGTACCAGGCCTTGGCGCTGGTGCCGGTGTTGTCGCTGTCGGTCATTAGGGCCACCGCGCCCAGGGCGGGCGGGTCCTCGCCGTAGAGGCGGCGGTAGTCGGCCAGCACATCGCGGCGATGGCTGACCCACTGGCCCGCCTTGGCCTCGCCGCTGTCCACGGCCAGCATCATCACCGCCTTGCCGGCGAAGGCGTTGGGCCAGGCCTTGCCCACGGGCAAACGGTTGGCCCACACGTAGGTGATGGCCCGCGTGTTCCAGAAAAAGAAGGAAGGGAACACCAGGTAGACCCGGGCCGCGAAGTCGTCGCCTTCTTTGGTCAGGCCGTCGCCCCCCGCCACGGTGCGCTCGATCTTCCAGGACCAGCTAAGGATGGGCCGGTCCTTGAGCTCCAAGTCCACCTTTTTAACCAGGCCCGAGGCAGTGCCTTGGCTGGCGGCCTGTAGCACCTTGCGGCCGTCCTGGTCCACGATGGCGTAGGCGGTGCGTCCCTTGAACTCCTCGGGCTCCCAGCCGCTCAGATCGCCCGCGCTGAACTCGCCCACAATGAGCGGGGCCAGCCCGGCGGCCAGCAGCAGACCCGCCAGGGCCAGCAGGGCCAGGCCCGGAAGGCGCATCAGGCCGATTCCCGGCGGGGACGGCTCTGCACGGTGAGGCCGGTGCAGGTGCAGTGGATCAGCGAGCCCTCCCAGGGCCCGCCCGGAGCCACCGCCCGGCGCATGGCCAACCAGCCGGGGCAGCCCCGGCAGAACATGCCGCGCGGCCCCATGCAGGGAGGCGTGGCGCCCTTGCGCACTATCTGCAAGCTGTCGTTTTTTTCCATGCCTACAATTCTAACCGGGTCTCCGGGCTCTGGCGAGGGGGCTCAGGGCGCGGCGTGGCGGATGAGCGCCACTAGGTGAAGATGGCCGTGATCAAAAGGCACGCTGAGGGACCATCCCTGCTTGGGGCTGGTGACCACCGCGCCCATGCCCGGCGGCCGCGCCGCCCCGGCCAGGGCCTGGCCCAGCACTTCCTTGAGCGCCTCGGCCGGGTAGACCCCGCCGCTGGCCGTGGCCACCAGCCGGCCCACCTCGGGCCGCTCCACCAGGGCCCGGTCGCTGCGCGCGCTCTGGCCGCCGCCCGGCTCGTTGGCCTTGATCAGCAGCACCGGGCCGCCGGGTTTCTTGCTCCGGTCGGGCAGGGCCGCCCACAGCTTCAGGCCATCCACGCTTTTGACGAAGTTGCGGGCCGGGGGGTTGTTGCCGGCCTGGCCCTCGATGAAGCCCAGCTCCTCCAGCAAGGCGGGCAAGCCCTCCCCTTCCGCCCCGCCGGAGCAGGCGGCCAAGAGGACCAGGGCCAGGAGCAGCCAGGCCAGGGCGAAGCGAGACATGGGCGCGCTAGCCCTCTTGGGCCATGGCCTGGAGCTGGTCCCACAGGGCCATGATCTGGGCCTCGGTTTGCTCTGGCGCGCCGTCGTTGTCCACCACCAGGTCGGCGAAGCCCCTCTTCTGCTCCATGCCCAACTGGTTGGCGATGATCTGCCGGGCTTCCTCTTGGCTTATGCCGTCGCGGGACATGAGCCGCGCCACCTGGGTCTCGGGGGAGACCACCACCACCAGTATCTGCTCGAACAGATACATGAGGTTCAGCTCCACCAACAGCGGCACGTCCACGATGATCACCCCTTGCGGGTCGCGGGCGGTTATCTCCTGGAGCTGGGCAAAAAACTCCTCGTAGATGCGCGGGTGGGTGAAGCTCTCCAGCTTTTTGCGCTTCTCCAGATCCGAGAACACGATGGCCGAGACCTTTTTGCGGTCCAGGCCGCCGTCCTCGCCCAGCACCTGCTTGCCGAAGTAATCCACGATCTCATCGAAGGCGGGCCGGCCCGGCTCCACCACCTGGCGGGCGATGAGGTCGAAGTCGATGAGGTGCGCCCCCAGCTCCACCAGACGCCGCGACACGGTGCTCTTGCCGCTGGCGATGCTGCCGGTGAGGCCCACGATCACCCCGTGGGGCATGCCGCGCACCTTGGTGAGCATCTCTTCCAGGCGCGTATAGGACACCGGCAGGGTGGCGGTGATGTCGCCCTCCACCCCGGAATAGCTGATGGGATAGCGCACCCCCCGGCGGTAGAGGCTCTCCAGCCCGGCCAGGGCCTTGGGCATCAGGCGGGCGGGCAGGGCCATGACCATCTCGTCGTCCTGGGCGTGGCCGTAGCGCCGCTCGCCGTAGCAGGGGATGCTCAGGGAGGGCTTGTCGTCCAAATAGCAGCGGGCGATGGCGTCCGAGCAAGAGGACTCACCCACGCAGGAGAAATTCATCACCTGGTAGTCCTCGAACTGCAACGCATTTATAAGCAGGATCATCTGGGCCGGGTTGCCGTAGATCAAGACGATCTCCGGCTCAAAGGGCTCGTACACCAGCGGGGCCAGGGCCACCGCCTGGTAGCGTTGGGTGGGCAGGCGGGGGATGGCCTCTTCGTAGCGGCGGCCGTCCTTTTTGGTGGCCACCCACACGATGCTGCGGAAGGTGCCGTCGCGGTGATACTCGGGCAGATCCCGGAGGCCCAGGATGGAGGGGCAGGCCGCGAAGACGAAGTCGTCCAGGTCCGCCCCCACGCTCCAGTCGAAGTTCCGCACCAGGCTGATGAGCTGGCACAGGCTCATCTTGTGCTCCGGCCGCCGCAAGAAAGGAATGCGGCCCAGCTCTTCCCTATCCTCCAGCATCTTGAAGGCCACGGGGAAGCTCTTGAGGCGCAGCAGTTGCTCCATGCGGCGCACCAGCTTGGTCCATTGGCCTTTGGGCATATCGGGCATGTTCACTCGGCCTTTCCGGCCCCCCGAAAGGGCACCGCTTGGTAGGAGCCGTGGCGCAGGGCGGCCAGCAGGTCGGCCTGGCTGGTGATGATCTTGTCAAAGCGGGTGGCGTAGAAGCCCACCTCGCCGGCCTGATGGGCGTCGCTGCCCCCGGTGCCCGGCTTGGCCAGGGCCCCGGCCACCCGGGCGCAGAACCCGTTCTCGCCTGGGGTCACCTTGCTGTTGAGCACCTCCAGGGCGTCGACCTGGGCGAACATGGCCCGCCCCGCCGCCTGCTCCACCCCCATGCCCAGTTCCTCCACCCCCACGGTGAGGAAGCCCCGGAAGGGATGGGCCGCCACGATGAAGCCGCCCGCCGCGGCCACCCGGGCCCGTAGCTCCTCCAGGGGGATGATGCCCTCGATGGGCTCGTCAAAGCCGAAGACCACCATGTCGCCCTGGGCGGTGGTTATCTCGTTGCCCCCCAGCACCACCAGGCCGTGGCGCTCCGAGAGCGCGGCCAGCTCCTCCGGGTCCCATAGATAATGGTGGTCCGTGAGGCAGACCCCGTGCAGGCCGATGCGCTTGGCCTCGGCCAACACCTGGTCCACCTCGTCGCTGGCGCAGGGCGAGGCCGGGAAGGTGTGCGCGTGCAGGTCCAGGAAGAAGCCCTGGGGCGCGTCCTCCAGGGCGGCATAGGCCACTGCCAGGTCCTGGTCCGGCGCGGCCTGGGCCACGGCCCGGCGGGGCCGCGCGGCCACGGCCGGTTCGGCGGGCCGCTCCGGGGTTTCATCGGTGGCTACGCCAATCTCGCCCCGCTCCACGGCCCGCGCCTTGAGCACACAGTCGCAGCACTCCAGGATCAGGTTGGCGAAATGGCGGCAGGCCTGGCGGCCCACCAGCTTGTGCACCTGCTGGCTGAACTCCGGGTCGCTGAGGCACAGCCCCTCGGCCCGGCCCAAAAACTGCACGGCGCGGGGGCACTCGGGGGTGGTGTAGCGCCGCCAGGCCCCTTGCACGCTCTCCAGGCGCAGGCTGTCCGCGTCGATGCTGAGAGCCACCTCCAGGCCGTAGATATGGTCCTCCAGAACGCCCTTGGCCAGCCAGGTGCCGGGCGAGGGGCGCTCCACCCCCACCAGCTTGTTGCGCATGAAGCTGATCATGGCTGCTCCCCTTCGGGCGGCTCCGCGCCTTTCACCAAGGGGCTCTCCTCGGCAAAGGCCGCGCAGCGCCCCACCAGGCGGGTGTTGCGCCGGATCATGTCCTCGAAGTGCGCGCGGGAATCCACCGGCTCGCGGGGCGCCTTGGCCAGCTCCTGCTTGGTCAGGCCCAGGATCACCCCGTGGCAGCATTCCTCCACCATGAAGCTGAGCTCGGCCAGGGCCCCCTCGCGGCCCACCAGCCCCTCGATGATCTTGAGCATGCCCGAACCCACCCGCACCCCGAGCACCTTTTGCAGGCGCTCATGGGCATCAAGCGGCAGGGGCGGCGCGGCGCGGCGGGCCTCCAGGCCCACGGCGCTTATCTCCAGGCCGGGCAGGCTCACCTCGATCCAGACCATCAGGTCCATGAGGTCGTCTTGCAGGCGGCAGGTGGAGCGCAGGAGCTTGTCGCTCCGCTGCTCCAGGGCGGTGCAGCGGTTGCGGCCAAAGGCGGCGAGATGGGCCATGGGAATCCTTTCGCGCGGGAGCTTACTCGCTGGCCTCCAGGTCCTTCATCAGGGCCTGATAGGTGTCGGGCATCTCGGTGTGGAAGCGCAGGTAGGGAGTCACCGGGTAGCGCAGGCCCGCCTTGGCGGTGGCCTCCAGGCCGCTGAGCACCTTGTCCAGCTCCCCGGCGGGTATGGCGAAGGCCATCTCGTCGTCCTGGGCCATGGCGAAGATGCGGTCCCCGGCCCCGCAGGGCACCAGCTGGCACTGGCCGCTGATGAGCGCCTGGGAAACGTAGGTGGCGCAACCGATGCCGCCCAGAGCGGTGAAGCTGATGGCCTTGCCGGTGTGGTGCACCAGGGCCTGCACCATGCGCACCATCTGGGCCGGGTTGCCGAAGACCAGCACCAGCTGGGGCTCCCAGTCCACCTGCTCCAGGGGGGCCACGATGAAGCGGGTCCCTTGGCCGTGGGGCAGCTTGGGGATATCCTCGGCCACCACCGCGCGGGCCGCGTCCGAGCAGACCCAGTTGGGCACCCCGGTGTGTCCCTCCAGGAAGCCCTCGCTGGCGGGCACGAAACCCAGGGCCACCGCGCCCAGGGGGCACACCATGTCCTCGGGCTCCAGCATCACCTTCCAGCCGTAGCGCCGGGCCAGGGTTATGGCCTGGCACACCAGCATGGGACTGCGCCGTCCCTCCAGCTTCACGAAGTCCGGGGGCAGCTGGTCTTCCGGACCCAGGACGCTCAGGCCCACCGGATAGGTGGCTGGGCGCAGAAAATGGGTAAGCTTTTGTTCGACCTGTTTGGCTTCCATGGCGGGATCTCCGGCCCGAGAGGCTTGGCGGGCTTGCCTCCGGGCTTCCGAGGTGATTAAATCACTACATTTCGCCGGAATTATAACTCCTGGGGACCACGAGAGGAAGCATAAGGGCATGGCAGGGCCGATTCAGGAGATCAAAACCCACTGCTCCTATATGGATCACGGGGGCTGCGGGATTATCGCGACGGTTGAGGACGGGCGTATCACCAAGATAAAGCCCGACCCGGACGGCTGGCTCAACCAGGGCTACGCCTGCCCCAAGGGCCTCAACGCCCACCACCGCCTGTATCACCCCCAGCGCCTCAGGCATCCCCTGCGGCGCAAGGGCCCACGCGGCTCGGGGCAGTGGGAGCGCATCTCCTGGGACGAGGCCCTGAGCCAAATCGCCGAGGGCCTGGACGCCATCCGGCAAAAGGACGGGGCCCGCGCGGTGGCCTTTGCCCTGGGCATGCCCAAGGGCCTGGACCACTTCGCCATGATCCGCCTGGCCAACACCTTCGGCTCGCCCAACCTGGTGGCCAACCAGGACGTGTGCCACGCTCCCCGCGAGATCACCGGAGTGCACACCTGCGGCTTCTACCCGGTGGTGGATTACAAGCAGCCCAGCGAGCTGGTGGTGCTCTGGGCCTCCAACCCCCTGGCCACCCACGAGGAAGGCGGCATCGGCTCCCAGCTCACGGCCCGCCTCAAGGCGGGCAGCCGTTTGATGGTCATCGACCCGCACCGGAGCGAGCTGGCCGAAAAGGCCGAGCTGCACCTCCAGCTGCGGCCGGGCAGCGACGCGGCCCTGGCCTTGGGCATGCTCAACGTAATCATCGCGGAAAAGCTCTACGACGAGGCTTTCGTGGCCGAGCACACCCACGGCTTTGCCGAGCTGGCCGAGGCGGTGGCCGAGTTCACCCCAACCCGGGTGGGCGAGATAACCTGGCTGGAACCCGCGCAAATCCAGCAGGCGGCCCGGCTCTACGCCTCGGCCAAGCCCGCGGCCCTGGCCTGGGGCAACCCCATCGAGCACACCAACCACGCCTTTTCCGCCGCCCGCGCCCTGGTCTGCCTCATGGCCCTGAGCGGCAACCTGGATGTGCCCGGAGGCAACATCGCGCCCCTGGAGCCGCCCATCGCCGGGCTGGGTGCTTTCGTGCGGGCCGACCTGGTGCCCGACAAGCGCACCGCGATGCTCAGCGCGGCCCACGGGGTGATCCCCCGCTTCATGACCATCCCCCCGGCCTATCTGCGCCGCGCGGTCTTGGAAGGCGAGCCCTACCCGGTCAAGGGCATGTTCTTTTTCGACACCAACCCGCTCATGGTCTGGGCCGACAGCCGCCGGGCCAAAGAGGCCCTGGAGCGCCTGGAGTTTTTGGCCTGCGCCGAGCTGTACCTGACCCCCAGCGCGGCTCTGTGTGACGTGGTGCTGCCCTCGGCGGCCAGCCTGGAGTTCGACGACATCGGCCACTACGGCCTGGGCCACGGCTACATCCTGGCCCGCCCCCAGGTGGTGGATCCGCCCGCCGAGTGCCGCCCGCCCGCCCAGATCTGCTGCGACCTGGGCCGCCGCCTGGCCGGAGAGGAGCTGTGGCCCGAGGACTACCGCGCGCTCAACCAGATGGTGCTGGAGCCCAGCGGCCTGAGCTGGGAGGAGTTCGCGGCCAAGGGGCACTTGCAGGGGCCGCCCAAGTTCGAGAAGTTCCGCGCCAAGGGCTTCCGCACCGCCAGCGGCAAGGTGGAGCTCATGCTCTCCACCGCCGCCAAGTTCGGCCTGCCGCCCCTGCCCGCGTGGGAGGGCTTCCCCGAGGAGACCAGCGAGGCGTTCCCCCTGGTGCTCACCGGGCGCAAGAAGCTCACCGCCCTGCATTCATCCTATCGCTGGGTGGATGAGCTGCGGGCCCGCGACCCCGAGCCGGTCATGGAGATGCACCCGGCCGACGCCGAGGCCCGGGGCATCAACCAGGGCGACGAGGTAATCATCAGCACCCGGGCGGGGAGCATCGCGCAGAAGGCGCGGCTCAGCGAGAGGGTGCTGCCCGGCACGGTCTACGCGGAGCACGGCTGGTGGTTCCCCGAGGACGACGACCCCCTGGGCGGCTGGGACAGGAGCAACTTCAACCTGCTGACCAGCGCGGACAAGCTGGGCCGCGAGTTCGGCACCCCCAACCTGGCGGCCATCCCCTGTCAGGTGGAGCCAAAGTAACTCCGCATATTTTCCTACATAAGCCTTCATTTAAAAAACATTGCGTAGCAGTGGTTTGCACCTAGGGCTTGATTTATATGCCTACTAATTGTAGGCTATTAAGCCCTATCAACCCCGTCCCCGGCGCATAGCTACGCCGGGGAGACGATAATAAATGGAGGCCAAGGTGGAAAAGGTTTTGATCGTGGGATGCAAGCGGGCCATGGACGATGTCTGCATCGGTTGCTCGCGCTGCCTGGTGGCCTTCAACCGGCGCGAAGGGGTCTTCGAGATTTACGAGGACAGCCCGGCCCAGGTGATGGGCCTGTTGTCTTGCGGCGACTGCCCCGGGGCCACCATCGTGACCCGCCTGGCCCAGGTGAGCCTTTGGAACAAGCCCCTGGAGGAAAAGCCCACCGTGGTCCACGTGGCCCCCTGCATCACCGACCACTGTCCCCACGCCGAGACCATCCTCAAGAAGATCAAGGCCAAGGCCGGGGTGCGGGTGATCGAGGGAACCCACCCCTACATGCCCAGCGACATATTCGCCTGAGGGCCCGCCGCGCCTACTCCTCCAGGGTGAACTTCCAGGCGCAGTACCATTCGTCCGGATGATCCGGCGGGCAGCCCACGCAGGTGGTGGTGATGCGCTCGTCGATGGAGCTGGCGAAGGAGGGATACTCCACGTTGCCCACCGAGTGGCAGGGGTAGTCGTCCAGACCCTGGCGCTTGCGGGCCGACTGCACCCGGCAGTCGTTCATCTGGAAGATGAAGCTGTGCTCGTCCACCTCGTGGATGGACTGCTTGTTGAGTAGCGAGTAGTTGCGGAAGTTCAGCGCCTGCTTGAGGCCCGCCAGACCGGGGCGCTCGCCCAGGCCCAGGAACTGCTTGATGTTGTAGGCCTCGTGGGGGCTCAGGCGGGCCCAGCACAGATCGTTGGCCCGCTTGGCGTAGTCCATGCTCCGGTCGCGCTCCACCTGCTGGAACCAGATCCCGTCGGTGACCAGCCAGTTGGCCGCCGAGGCGGTGGCCAGCTCGACCAGCTCGTCCGGGCTCATTTGCCTCAGCCGCGCGGGCACGCCGTCCTTATCCACTTCGAAGCCCAGGAGCTTGCCCAAGCGTTTCATCTGATAAGCGAGGTTGGTGCGGAACACGGCGGCGTCGGCGGCCAGGGCGGCGGGCAGCCCCTCCTGGTGCTCCACCTCGCGGAACCACAGGCCGTAGTGGATCAGGTTGCGGTGAAAGGTCTCCAATACGAACCACACCAGGTCTTCCTGGGACAGCTCCCGCACGTCTTGCGCGTCCTTGGGCATGGGCTCCTCCTTGGCTGCAATGGGCGGCCCATTGTAACCCAAGCGCGCCCGCCTGTCTAAACCCCAAGGCCCGGCCGGTTGACACGAAGCGCGGGGGCAAGCGACAATCGCCGACATGGAAAGCGCCACCCCATCCCCCCGCCAGCTGCGCCGCCGCGAGGCGGCCCGCCGCCTGAGCGAGGCGGGTCTGAGGCTCATGGCCACCCAGGGCCTGGAGGCCACCAAGGTGGCCCAGATAACCGCCGCCGCCGGGGTGGGCAAAGGGACCTTCTTCACCCACTGGCCCAGTAAGGACGCCTTCGTGGCCGCCCTGGTGGACGGTTTGCTCACCGACCTGGCCCGGCGGGTGCGGCCGGTGGGCCTGGCCCCCACCGACGCCGAGGCGCTCATCGCCGACGTGGCCGCGGTGCATCTGCGCTTCTTCCAGCTCCGGCCCGAGGCGGCAGGGCTTTTGAACCAGTCCCTGGCCCTGGCCAAGGGCGGCGAGGCCCACGCCCTGGTGGCCGCGCGCCTGGAGCAACATCTGGAGCTGGTGGCCGGGATGATCGCTCCGGCAGGGGAGCAGCTGGGCTGGCCCCGGGAGCGGGCCCGCGAGCTGGCCCTGGCCGTGCTCGCCACGGCCTCGGGCTATTTCTGGCTGGGCGGAGCTCTGGGCCTGGGGGCGGACACGCCCCTGGAGCTCTTGGACCGGCTGGCCCGGGCCCTGGCCCGGGGGCTGGCCCGGCCCACTCAGAGCTAGACGCCGGGGCGCGGCCCCGGGTTAGAATACTTTAATGGAGGCCGGCGCCCGCCGGCGACAACCAGCGCGAGACAGCATGAGCCGGACGGCCTCAGCCATTCCCACGGCGGAGGAAAACCATGCTGGAGCTGTTACCCCAGAGCACCGACCAGGCCATCGCTCTTTTGGCCAAGGGCAAGCTGACCGACACCGACTATCAGCAGGTGATGATCCCGCGCCTCAGGGAGCTGATCGCCAAGCAGGGCAAGGCCCGGGTGATGCTGGTGTTGGCCCACGACTTCCTGGGCTGGGAGCCCAAGGCCGCCTGGGACGACGCCAAGTTCGGCATGAAGCATCGCAAGGACTTCGCCAAGCTGGCCATGGTGGGCGCGCCCAGGTGGGTCAAGTGGGCCACGGACGTGGGAGCCAACTTCATGTCCGGCGAGGTGCGCACCTATGGCGCGGCCCAGGAGCCCGAGGCCTGGGACTGGGTCAGCTCCTAGGCGGGGCCGCCTCTCACGCCTCCAGGAGGCGCCTCATCAAGAGGGCCTGCATGTCCCGCCGCCCGTCGGCGATGAGCATCACGTAGACCCGGCTATCCAACACTTGATAGATGATGCGGTAGGGCTTGAAAAATATCTCGCGGTACTGCTTGATGCCCAAGGCTAGCAGCTCTTTGGGATAGGCCCCCCGGTTGGGCGACTGGCTCAGCCGGTCAAAGGCCTTTTCTATTTTTCCCAACACATACTCCGCCCGCTCCGGGGCGTCGTGGCGGGCAATGTAATCGTAAAGCTGCTCCAGGTCCCGGGCCGCGTCCTCGGTCAGGAATACTTGATGGGTCATCAAGCTTCCCGCCGACCCCGGCGCAGGCGCTCCACCACCTCCCCGGCGGGGCGCACCCTGCCTTGCTCTATCTGGCGGTTGCCCAGGGCCAGAATCTTCAGTAGGGCCAGGGTCTCCTGGGTCTGCTCATAGGAAGCGATGTCCTGCATCACCGCCTTGGCCTCGCCGTTCTGGGTGATGATCAGGGGCTCGTCCTGCTCGCCAAGGGTGCGCACGATCTCCGCCGCGTGGGCCTTGAGAAAGCTTATGGGTTTGATCTGGCGGGAAGCCTTCATGGCCTTGCCTCCTTTTCCCTACAAGACCAAATTTAGTCCGCAAACAGGTCATACGTCAAGGGTTTGGCCAATAAAAACCGGGGCCGACCCGAAGGCCGGCCCCGTTAGGCTTTCGCTTGGCAATGGCTTAGGAGGCCGCCTTCACCGCGGCCAGCACTTCTTCGTAGTTGGGCTCCTCGCTCAACTCCTTGACCAACTGGATATAGGTGATCTTCTGCTCGCGGTCCAGGACCAGGACGCAGCGGGCCAACAGGCGCAGCTCTTTGATCAAGAGGCCGTAGGCCTCGCCAAAGGCGGCCTCCTTGTAATCCGAAAGGGTCTTGACCGCCTCCACCCCGGCCGCGCCGCACCAGCGGGCCTGGGCAAAGGGCAGGTCCATGCTGATGGTGAGGATGGCCACGTCGTCGCCCAGGCCGGCGGCCTCGGAGTTGAAGCGCCGGGTCTCCAGGTCGCAGGTGGGGGTGTCCAGGGAGGGCACCGCCGAGAGCACCACCACCTTGCCCTTGTAGTCGCTGATATTCACCGGGCTCAGGTCGTTGGCCGCCAGGGTTACGTCCGGGGCGATATCGCCCACCTTCACCTCCGCGCCCACCAGGGTCAGAGGGTTGCCGTGCATGGTAACAGCGCCGTTACGCTCACTCATCTTGGTCTCCTTTGGTAAGAATTTCCGTCCCCCGGGCGGACCGGGCAAATTTTCGCCTTTCAATCCATTGTAAAGGCGTAGTCCGAGGCTTGTCACATCGCGGCCCATGCCTCAGACTGTTTTTTATGGGCTCGGGCTTGACAACGCCCGTCCGTTTCACTATATAGTAATAGTAATCATTATCGATAACAACCCTAAACTTAAGCAGAGGGGAGAATCCCATGTCCAAGTCGCAAGAATTCCTGGCCGAAGCATTTGCCGGTGAGTCCCAAGCCAACCGCAAGTACCTGGCCTTTGCCGAGAAAGCCGACTCCGAGGGTATGCCGCAGGTGGCCCGCATGTTCCGGGCCGCGGCCGCTGCCGAGACGGTGCACGCCCACAACCACCTTCGTGCCATGAAAGGCATCGGCTCCACCGCCGACAACCTCAAGGCGGCCATCGAGGGCGAGACCCACGAGTTCGAGCACATGTATCCCGAGATGATCGAGGCGGCCAAGGCCGAGGACGCCAAGGAAGCCCTCAGGTCCTTCGAGTGGGCCAACACGGTCGAGAAGGTGCACGCCGACCTGTACCAGAAGCTGCTGGACGGCCTGGGCGGCGACCTGGGCGAATACGCCTACTACGTCTGCCCGGTGTGCGGCTACACCGCCGAGGGCAGCGCGCCGGAGCGTTGTCCGGTGTGCGGCGCCAAGGGCGAGCGCTTCATGAAAGTCGACTAAGCCTCCATTCCCTAGCTCAACCCCAGCGGGGCCGCTTCGGCGGCCCCGTTGCTTTTGGGGCGCGCCCTGTGCTGCAATCGGAAGGGAAAGGCTGGTGATGCATGGACCCTGCCCTGTCCGCGCGGCGCGATAAGCCGGTTTTGATCCTGGGGGCCACGGGCTACGTGGGCGGCCGCCTGGCCCCCCGCCTGCTGGCCGCTGGCTGGCGGGTGCGGGCCCTGGGCCGCAACCTGAACAAGCTCTCCTGCCGCCCCTGGGCCTCGCACCCCAACTGCGAGCTGGTGGCGGGCGACGTGATGGACCCGTTCTCCCTGGCCCGGGCGGCAAAAGGCTGCTGGGCCGCCTTTTACCTGGTCCACTCCATGAACCGGGACACCCCGGACTTCGCGGCCGCCGACCGCAAGGCGGCGCGCAACATGTCCCTGGCCGCGGCCGCCGCTGGGCTGGAGCGCATCGTCTACCTGGGCGGCCTGGTGCCCGAAGGTCCGGGCATCAGCCACCATCTGCGCTCCCGGGCCGAGGTGGGCCAAATCCTGCAAAGCGGCGAGGCGCCCTGCACCTGGTTGCGCGCGGCCATGATCCTGGGCGCGGGCAGCGCCTCCTTCGAGCTCCTGCGCTATCTGGCCGAGCGCCTGCCAATTATGATCACTCCCCGCTGGGTGCGCTCCCGGGTCCAGCCCATCGCCATCGGCGACGTGCTGGCCTATCTGGCGGGCTGCCTGGAGCAGGACGAAGTCTCCGGCCAGACCCTGGACATCGGCGGCCCGGACATCCACACCTATGAGGAGATGTTCCGGATCTTCGCCCGGGAGGCCGGGCTCAAGCCCCGCATCATCGTGCCGGTGCCGGTGCTCAGCCCCCGCCTGAGCTCCTTGTGGATACACCTGATCACCCCGGTGCCCGCCAGCCTGGCCCGTCCCCTGGCCGAGGGCCTGAGCAACACCGTGGTCTGCCGCGACCACCGCATATTGCAAATGATTCCCCGCGAGCTGACCCCGGCCCGGGTGGCCATCCGCCGGGCCCTGGAGCGCATCGCCCAGGAGCGGGTGGAGACCTGCTGGATGGACGCTGGCCATATGACCCCGCCGGAATGGGTGGCCTGCGGGGACGCGCCCTATGCCGGGGGCGCCGCCTTCCGGGAGGGCTACCAGATCGCCCTGCCCGTGCCCCAGGAAGAGGCCTGGCAGAGCGTGGCCGGGGTGGGCGGCCGTTCGGGCTGGCCCTGGGGCAACTGGCTGTGGCGGATTCGCGGCTACATGGACGAGGCGGTCGGCGGGCCGGGCCTCAGGCGGGGACGGCGCAGCGGCCGCGAGCTTCGGGTGGGCGACGCCCTGGACTTCTGGCGGGTGCTGGAGCTGGAGGCTCCGCAGCGCCTGCTGCTCCTGGCCGAGATGAAGCTGCCCGGCGAGGCCACCTTGGAGCTTAAGCTGGAGCCAAGCGGCCTGGACTCCTGCCGCCTCAGCCTGGTGGTCAGCTACCTGCCCCGGGGGCTCATGGGCCTGGCCTATTGGTACGCGGTGTGGCCCCTGCACCGGGGGGTGTTCCCCGGCCTCGTCACCGGCCTGGCCCGGCGCATGGGCGCGGCAGCCCCCGGCCCGGTGGGCAGTTTCGACCCAGACCAGGCCCAGACCTGCGCTTTGCCGCCTTCATCCCATTGACCTCTACCCCGGCAACATCTAAGCTTTAGCCCTTAAGACGCATTCACCCGGCGGCCCCGGCGGGGCCTGGAGGCATGGTCATGCATGGATCGCGGTTGGGGGCCTTGGCCCTGCTATTGCTGGCAATGCTGGCGGCGGGCCCGGCGGGGGCGGAGCAGGTGCTCTCCCTGGACCAGGCGGTGGGCCTGGCCCTGAAGAAAAACCCCACCCTGGAGGCGGCCCGCCAAGAGGTGGCCCAGGCCGAGGGCCGGGTGACCCAGGCCACCAGCCGCTGGTTCCCGCAGCTCAACGCCACGGCGGACTACACCCGCAACTACTCCGACCGCTCGCGCACCTCCAACTACAGCGGCAACTACAACTACTACGACACCGGCCTGACCCTGACCCAGAAGATCTACGACTTCGGCCAGACCGGGGGCAAGGTGGAGGCCAGCCGCCAGGAGCTGAGCGCCACCCAGCACGATCTGGGCACCCGGCGCGACGAGGTGGTCCTGGCGGTGCGCGCCAGCTACTTCGAAGTGCTCAAAAACCAGCGCCTGGTCAAGGTGGCGGTCAAGACCCTGGCCTCGCAGCAGCGCCACCTGGAGCAGGCCAAGGGCTTCTACGCCACCGGCCTTCGGCCCAAGATCGACGTGGCCCGCGCCTCGGTGGACCTGGCCAACGCCCGCCTGGCCCTGATCAGCGCCCAGTACCGCCAGCGCGAGGCCCGGGTGGCCCTGGAGCGCATCATGGGCGGCCGCCCCTGGAAGAGCGATTACGCCCTGGCCTCTGAAAAGGGCTTGCCTCCCCTGCCCGGCAAGCTGGACCCGCTTCTGGCCGAGGCCCTGGCCCAGCGGCCCGAGATGGCCAGCGTCAAGGCCCTGGTGGCCGCCTCCCAGGGCCGCCTGGAATCGGCCCAGGGCGGCTATTGGCCCTCCTTGGACGCGGGCGGCTCCTATCAGTACGGCAACACCGAGCTCCCCCTGGAGAACAACTGGGAGGCCGGGGTGGGCCTGAGCTGGTCCATCTTCTCCGGCTTCCTCACCAAGGGCCAGGTCAACGAGGCCCGCGCCCAGATCTTGCAGCGCAAGGCGCGGCTGAGGGAGCTGGAGCTGGGCATCGGCGAGGAGGTGGAGCAGGCCTGGCTGGTGGTGCGCGAGTCGTTGGAGCGCATCGAGGTGGCCCGCACCGCCCTGGAGGCGGCGGAGGAGAACTTCCGCCTTTCCCAGGGGCGCTACGACAACGGGGTGGGCAACGCCATCGAGTTCACCGACGCCCAGGTGTCCCGCTTCCAGGCGGCCAGCGATCTGGTCAAGGCCCGCTACAACTACTTGCAGGCTTTTGCCGCGCTGGAGAGGGCGTTGGGGCGGCCCCTGGCAGCCAGCAAGATCGTTATGAAATAGTTTTCTGCCGGGCGAGGGTGCGGCTTCGCCAGACGGCGTGATGCGGCGTTGCGGGCGGCGCTCGTTTCCTCGGCGTATTGGCATATACGCCTGCGGAACTCGCTTGCCCGCGCCTTGCCTGCGAAGCCGTAGCTGTGCCGACGGATACCGTGGGCCTATCCTCAGAACAACTTAATCATCACCAAATTTGCGATACGAAAAGCGACGACGGTTTAGGCGCTAGTTCGGCTTGTGGGGGACCGGCGTGCCCTGACCGGGGCGGATGGTGGTGGTCTGGCCGGGCTTGAGCTCCAGGACAAAGCGCTGGTTGGTCCCGGCCACGCTGATGGGCCAGTAGGTCCAACCTTCGCGCAGGCCCACGTAGCCGTCCACGATGAGGCGATAGGCGTGCTTGCCCGGCGGGGCCAGGAACACGGTGTCGCGCTTCAGGCGCGGCCCCTGGATCACGGTGAGCTGTTGGGGCGGGTCGGGCGGCAGGCGGGTGAGGCGGCCGTCCCTTTCCAGCCACAGGCCCCAGTCCCAGGAGGTGTAGGGCGTGGTGTCATCGAACTGGTTGAAACGGGAGCGGTCGGTCTTAAAATCCACCAGCACCCGCACCCGGGCCGGGTTGGGGCCCGGGTCCACATAGCGCTCCGCCGCGCAACCCGCCAGCAGCGCGGCCAGCAGCAAGAGCGCCAGCGCCAGGAGCCGGGCGCGGCGAATCAAGCCAAGCAAGTTAGCGCCCCCTTTTAGGTGAGGAGCAAACGCCCAAACTGGACCCGAGGTGTTCGAGTTCGGCAGCGAGGCGCGAAGCTGCAACGGTTTGGCGACGGAGGCGTACTTAAAGCGTACGCCGAGGAGGCAAACCGCGAAGCCAGCGCCGCAGCCCGAAATCGGACGCCGAGCACGGTGGCTGGCGAAGCCGGCCTAGTAGACCCAGGGACCTCCCCACCCATCCACGGAATCAACTGCGTCGATATCCATGTCGAAGCGGTGCACCTCTTCCACGCCGCCCCGAATGATGGGCATGATGATGGCCAGCTGGTTGGGCCAGTCGCCCTGGGAGATCTGCGGCTCGGTGAGCGGGGCCAGCAGCCACTGCCCGTCGCGCTTGGCCTCGCGGGCGGGGCGCAGGTCGTCCTGGATGGTCTGGCCCGGCCCCACGGTGGTGGGCTTGAGGTTGGTGACCGGCCCCCAGTAAGGCGCGCCGTTGTGGGCCAAGTGGTAGTTGTAGCCCGCCCCGTTGATGTAGTAGGTCTTGGCCCAGTTGATGGTGATGGGCGTTTCGTTCTGGTTGATCAGCTTGAGCTCGAATATGAACTCACGTTCCGCGTCCAAGCGCAGTTGCACCTTCACCCCGCCGGCGCTGTAGGACCACTGCATCAGGCCGGTGGGATAGGTGTTGGCCAGCTGGGGCCAGGTGTCCCGGCGCATGGAGGTCTCGTCGCGGTAATAGTCCACCGCGTTGGGGCCGCCGCCGGCGCAGGATACCAACACGAAAATGACCAACCAGATAGAGCAGGCCGCCACGCGGCGGGTGAATGCGCGCATTAGAATCTTCCTCCTCGGCCCGGCGCCACGCCGGGAAACGCCCCATTAATACCACGGAAAAGGCCCGGGGGGAAAAAGGATGGGCTGGCGGGGCCAAAAAAAGCCCGCCCCCAACGGGGAGCGGGCGCTTTGCGGGCGGGCGGCGGGCTAGCCGGCCTTCACCTCGATGGTCTTGGAGGAGCTCTTGGCGCTCTTGGGCAGGCTGACCTTGAGCACCCCGTCCTTGTGGGTGGCGCTCAACTTTTCCACGTCCACCTCGCTGGGCAGGCGCACCGAGCGGCTGAAGGAGCCGTAGCGGCGCTCCACCACGTGCCAGGAGCCCTGCTCCTCGTCGATCTCCTGCCTTTTCTCGCCGCTCAGGGTGAGGATGCCGTCGCTGTATTCCACGCTGATGTCCTCGGGCTTGAGCCCGGGCACCTCGGCGCACACCTCATAGGCCCCCTCGGACTCTTTCACGTCGATGGAGGGCACAAAGGCCCCTTCGGCCACCCCGCTGTTTTCGCCGGTGTCGAAAAAGCGGCTGAACAGGTCGTCCACGTCCCGGCGCAGGCGGTTGAGGCCACGAAACTGGCCATAGGGAATCAAATAGGTCATCGTTGCCTCCTTTCTTGGGAATTACTCGCAATAACAGCTAGATATATCATGCTTACGCATATTAAGTTAATCCGGCGAAAGACGCTTGCAAGCCCTGGGCGGCAAAATTTTTGGGGGAATTCGGGCCAAAAAGAACCCGCCCCGGCCGAGGCCGGAGCGGGAGGGGAAAACGCCTGTAATTCGGCGGATCAGTCGTCCAGATACAGCTCGGTTGACTGGTAGCGCTCGCCGGTGGAGGGCAGCACGGCCACGATGGTCTTGCCCACGTTCTCGGGCCGGCGGGCCACCTGCCAGGCGGCCCAGGCCGCCGCGCCCGAGGAGATGCCGCAAAGCAGGCCCTCGTGGCGGGCCAGAAGGCGGGCGGTGTCCATGGCCTGGTCATTGGTCACGGTGATCACCTCGTCGACGATATCGCGGTTGAGGATCGGGGGCACGAAGCCCGCCCCGATGCCCTGGATCTTGTGGGGGCCGGGCTGCCCGCCGCTGAGCACCGGGCTGTCGGCCGGCTCCACGGCGATGGCCTTGAACTCGGGCTTGAGGGGCTTGATGTACTCGCTGATCCCGGTGATGGTGCCTCCGGTGCCCACCCCGGCCACCAGGATGTCCACCGCGCCGCCGGTGTCGTTCCATATCTCCGGGCCGGTGGTGTGGCGGTGCACCGCCGGGTTGGCCGGGTTGCTGAACTGGTCGGGCATGTAGGCCTTGGGGTTCTCGGCCACGATCTCCCTGGCCTTTTCGATGGCCCCCTTCATGCCCCCCGCCGCCGGGGTAAGCACCAGTTCGGCCCCCAGGTGCTTGAGCAGACGGCGGCGCTCGATGCTCATGGACTCGGGCATGGTGAGCATGAGCTTGTAGCCCTTGACCCCGCAGACCATGGCCAGGCCGATGCCGGTGTTGCCGCTGGTGGGCTCCACGATCAGGGAGTCCTTGTCGATCTTGCCCTCGGCCTCGGCCGCGCCGATCATGGCCACCGCGATGCGATCCTTCACCGAGCCCAGGGGGTTCTGGTACTCCAGCTTGGCCAGCACCGGGGCCACCATGCCCTCCAGGCAGTTCTCCGAGAGCAGCACCAGGGGGGTGCCCCCCACCACGCGGATGACGTCGGGATTGATGTGGGTGGCCATAGCCGTTCCTTTCCTGCCCCGGCGGGGGGCCTCTACTTGCGGGGCTCCACGTAGACTAGCTCGGGCTTTTTCAAGAACACCTTGGTGTCCGGGGGCACCGACCCGGTGAGCCACACGTTGCCCCCGATCACCGAGCGGGTGCCCACCACGGTGTCGCCGCCCAGGATGGTGGCCCCGGAGTAGATCGTCACCTCGTCCTCGATGGTGGGGTGGCGCTTGGCCCCGCGCAGGTCTTCCACCTGGCCCCGGGGCAAAGACAAGGCCCCCAGGGTCACGCCTTGGTACAGGCGCACCCGCTGGCCCAACACGGCGGTCTCGCCGATCACCACGCCGGTGCCGTGGTCGATGAAAAAGCTCTCGCCGATCTCGGCCCCGGGGTGAATGTCGATGCCGGTCTTGGCGTGGGCGTACTCGCTCATCATGCGGGGCAGCAGCGGCACCTCCAGATGGCGCATGCGGTGGGCCAGGCGGTATACCGTCACCGCGAACAGGCCGGGGTAGGAGAAGATGATCTCGTCCACCCCGCCGCTGGCCGGGTCGCCCTCCTGGGCGGCCTGCACGTCCAGGGCCAGGAGGCGGCGTATCTCGGGCAGGGACTGCACGAAGGCCAGGGCCGCCCGGTTGCCCCGGTCGGCGCAGTGGCTGCATTCCAGCTCGTGGCGGAAGCAGTCGTGGCGCACCGCCCAGGTTATCTGGTCCGAGACCAGCTCGAACAGGCGCAGCAGCTCGGTGCCCAGGTGGTACTCCAGGCTCACCTGCTCGATCTTCTTGCCGTCGAAATAGCCGGGAAAAAGCACCCGCCGGGCCAGGGCCACGATCTCCACCACCGCGTCGTGGCTGGGCAGGGGCACCGGGCTGATGTGGTCGAAGCAGGCGGCGGTGCCGCAGGTGGCCACCAGTTCCTTGACCACCTTGGGCAGCTCATCATGGGGCCGCAGGGCCAAACCCTGGTCCAGGGTGCACTCGTGTAGGCTGGCTCGGTCGGGCATGGCCGCGTCCTTTCCCTGTGCCCCGGTTTTAGGTTCCGGGGCGCCCTCTTTCAACGATAGCATATTTCGGCGGGGGTTAATTCGGGGGCCGGCCGTCGGCCAGGGCCTTGCGGGCCAGCTGCTGCCACATCTGGCACTCGGGCATCAGGGCGGGGATGGGGCGGCCCTGGGCCACCTCCTCCAGGAGCTTGCGCGCCTGGTCGTTTTTGCCCTGCTGGTAGTAGAGATCGGCCAGGTATAGCTGGTTCAGCCAATAGCGCGGGCCGTAGCTGATGGCCTTTTTGTAGTTCTGCTCGGCCAGCTCGTTGTCCCCGCCGATGAAACCCGGCATCTTGTAGTAGATGCGCCCCAGCACCCGCTCGGGACCGCCGTAATAATAGCCGGGATGGCTGGCGGCCAGCTCGGCCATGTTCTTCATGGCCTGCTTGACCAGCATCAGGGCCTCGGGGAAGGAGGCCACGTCGGCCAGCATGCCCTGGCCCACGCCCATGTAGAACAGGGGGCCGGGGTCTTGGGGATGGGCCCGCCGGGCGGCCGAGGCCACGGCGATCAGCTCGCGGAAATGCTCCTCGGCCTGCTCGTCGGGCTTTTGGGCCCCTATCCACACCAACAGCTCGCAAAGGCGCATGGAGGCTTCCAGGTCGTCGGGCGCCTCCACCAAGAGGCGGCGGTACATCTGGGCGCTCAGGGCCGCCTTGGCCAAGTCGCCGCGCTGCTCGTAGAGCGCGTCGGCCCGCATGTTGAGCTGCCTTTTGTCAAAGGATCGGGCCGGGGAGGCCAGCAGGCAGAGCGCCAGCAGGGCCAGCAGCAGCGAGGTCAGGCGCAGCGCGGCAGGCGGTTTCTCGGTGTAATTGCAGGCTCTGGACAAGGCGGCGCGGCCCTCCGGGAAAAGACAATCAAATTAGGTTAATCCCTGAATTTTGACACTGGTTCTCCGATGGGTCAAGAGTCAGGCCACCAGGCCCACCGAGCAGGCGATGGCGAACTGGCCGCCGTAGTACAGGGGCAGGCCGATCAGGCGGTTGTCCCAGCCCGGGCTCTTGAAGCGGTCGCGGGCCACGAACAGGTCGCTGAGGTAGAAGATCAGCGCGCCGATAAAGATCACCCACCCCGCCGTGGGCGGCACGGTGCGTTGGAAAAGCGCGGCCCAGCCCGCGATCACCATCACCGTGATCACCACCACGTAGGCCAGCACCGGCCCCAGCATCTTGCCCAAGGTAGGCCTGAGCCACAGGAACACCAGGCCGCTCACCGCGCACACGGCCAGGATGCCGGGGTTTATCCATTGGCTGGGCGGGGTGAGCCCGGCAAAGGCCACCACGTAGGCCACGTGGCCCAAGAGAAACGACACCAGGCCCAAACGGAAGGCCTTGTCGCCCTTGAGGGCCAGGCACACGTCGCCGATGAGCCCCAGCACCAGCCCGGCCAGCACCAGGCCGAAGTACCAGCCCACGGGGTGGGGGCTGATCAGGGCCGCGACCACGAACAGGATTGACAGGGGGGCCTTGAACAACAGCACCCGGCCGGGCTCCTGGCCCCGCTCGGCCCAGATGAGGCCGATGAGCAGCAAAACGGCGGGAATGAACAGATAGTACACGGGCATGATCCCCCTCCAGCGCGGACGACGGGCCCAACATAGCACAAGGATCGGGAGATTGTCAGGAAGACGTCTCCCCGGCGGGCCGCCTCAGTCCCAGAGGGCGATCAGATGGAAGTGCAGGTCAAAACGGCCGGTGGCCGGGCAGTAGTAGCTCACCTTGTCCCCAAAGTTCAGGGGCACCTGCTTGCGCGCGGGCGGGCCCGCCCGGCCCGCGACGCTTGCCAGCCGCCCCGGCGGCCCGCTAACATGACTCCCCGGGAGGGGACAAAATCCATGGACGCCTCGGCCGGCTATATCACGCGCTTGTACCGGCGGCACATCCATCCCTACGACCCCTCCTTCCTCACCTTGCGCCGCAGCCTCAAAACCCTGGTGGCCATGGCCATCTGCCTGTGGATCTATTGGCCCTACCCCAGCCTGCTGGCCTGGGGGCCGCTGGCCGCCTTCACCCTGAGCCAGGTGCCGCCCGGCCTGCCCCTGGCCGCGCGGCGGCGGGCCATGCTCTTTCTGGTGGGGGCCGCCGCCCTATTGGTGATCCCGGCCACGGTGCTGGGCTTCGGGGTGGCCGTGCCCACGGTTTTCATCGTGCTGGCCACCCTGGCCGCCTTCGGGGCCGCCGCCCTGGGCCCGGCCTACGGGGCCTGCTCCCTGTGGGCGCTGCTCTTGGTGGTGGTGGCCCTGGGCAAGCCCGGCCCCCTGGAGGAAGGCCTGGCCCGCGCCCTGGCCGTGGTGGTGGGCGGCCTGGTCTGCTGGGCCCTGCACTTTCTGGTCTTGCCCATGCGGGCCCGCCAGCTCTACCGGAGCACCTTGTCCCTGGCCCTGGTCAACCTGGAGGAGCTGTGGGACACGGTGCACGACGGCTTCCCCAGCGGCAAGGTGGACCAGGCCCGCCTGGAGCAGGCCAAGGAGCAGGCGCTCAAGGCCCTGCACCGTTTGCGCGGCCTGCCCCAGTTTTTGGAGACCCCGCCCGACCAGGAGGGCAGCGGCGCGGTGGCGGTGCTGGCCCTGGGCCTGGACCTGGTGCGGGTCTACGAGAACCTCCTGGCCCTGTGGCAGCTGCGCCAGGCGGCCCTGGGCTCGGCCCTCTACGACCAATACGGCCCTCGCCTGGGCCAGCTAATGACCCGGGCGCGGGCGCTCCTGGAAGAGCTGCGCCGCGCGGTGCAGGAAGGCGGGGGCCGGGTGGAGTCCAGCGGACTGATCGACGCCCTGCGCGACGACGTGGAAAAGATGCGCACCCAAAAGGCGGCCGACGGCGGGCATAGCGTGGGCGAGTACGTGCTGGTGTTCAACTCCCTGGCCGCGCTGTTGGCCCTGGCCCGCGACCTGGGCCGGGCCGAGGGCCAGCGCCGGGCGGTGGATCTGTTGCACCTGCCCCCGGACAAGCCCGCGCCCTCCTGGGCCGGGTTCTGGGGCCGCCTGCGGGCCGAGCTCAAGCCCGATTCCCCCACCCTGCGCTCCGCCGGGCAGGCCGCCGTGGCCACCGGGGCCTCCATGCTCCTGGTGAAGGCCGTCGACCTGCCCAACGGCTACTGGGTGGTGCTGTTCGCCATGCTCATGGTCAAGCCGGACCTGGGCACCACCCTGGCCCTGGGCAAGTACCGCATCCTGGGGGTGTGTCTGGGCACCGCCGGGGCCAGCGCCTTTTTACTGGGCCTGGGCGACCAGGGCGCGGCCTACTACCTGGCCTGCGGTCTGGGCGCCTTCGTCACCCTGTACCTGATGAGCTTCCCCCACCCGGTGGTCTCCGGCGCCATGAGCAGCTTCACCATGATCATGATCACCTCCACCGTCTCGCCCCTGGGCTGGGCGGTGGGGCTGCTTCGGGTGGGCGAGGTGATCCTGGCGGTGATCATCGGCCTGCTCACCGCCCGCTTCCTGTGGCCCAACCGGGCCAGCCGCCGGGTGCGCGGCGAGGCGGCCGCGGTGTACCGGGGCCTGGCCGGCTTTTTGGACCAGGCGGTGGCGGGCTATCTGGCCGGGGGCCTGCCCGTGGACCGGCTCAGCTCCCTGCGCCAGGAGCTGCAAGACCAGATCGCGGCGCTCAAGGCCTCCTACGCCGCCGCCGGGCGGGAGCCGGGGCGCAACCCGGCCCTGGGCCGCCACTTCGGGGAGGTCATCTCCCACGCCGGGCGCATGTACGACCAGTTGCTCATCCTGGAGGCGTCGGCGGTGCGCGGGGCCCCGCCCGGCCCCTGGCAAAAGGCCTCGGACCAGGTGCGCGAGCTGGGCGCGGAGCTAAGCCGCCTGCTGGACAACCTGGGCAGCTCCCTGGCCGCGGCCAAGCGCCCGGCCAAGCCACCGGAGTTGGAGGCGCGCCACGCCCGTCTGTTGGGCTCGCTCCGGGGCATCAAGGCCGCCTCCGGCGAGCTGGCCGGCCAGGGCCGCCTGACCCTCTCGGCCTTTTTATGGGAACTCCGTCAGGTGGAGCGCGAGGCCCTGGCCGCCCGGGGCGAGGCCGCCGCCCTGGCCAACGATTAGCCTCCTACCATTCGGTAGGCAAGCCTTCCTCACATACAATTTGGTATGTTTCGTTTTTGTAGACTTGTGAAAGGCCCCGGAGCCCTATCCAGCCGCCAATCACGGCCCCCGGCACGGCTATTTTGGGCCGCGCCGTCACAAGTTATTCCGGCTTATACATCTATTTTAACTACATTATTATAATTGCGCCTCGCGGCGGACCATCCGGGCGGGCCCCGGGGCCTTCCGGCCCGCCCCGGCGGCCGTCCCATCCCCGGCCCGGGGCTATGAATTTACTTTTTTGTTGACCGCCAGGTAGGCTGCCTACCATTTGGTAGGCGTAATTAGTTTACATTTTTGTAGATTCTGGATGCTCCCTCCGGTTTTGGCCCTTAATAGCGGGCCTTAGCTTGTCTCCTCTTTTTGCCTTCCGGCTTGGTACGAAGCTTGCGTAGTTGGGCCCCCGAGGAAGTAGTGTGCCCGCCGGGCGGCTAGGGGCTTGGCAAGGGGATAGGCCCCTGGCACGGACAATTTGGCTTTTGAGGAGGGTGTGATGGCCAACATCAACACGGGTGACACCGCTTGGCTTTTGGTCTGCTGCTCGCTGGTCCTGCTGATGACCCCGGGCCTGGCCTTTTTTTACGGCGGCATGGTCCGCAAGAAAAACATTCTGTCCACGCTAACCCTGAGCTACGCCTTCATGGCGGTCATCGGGGTGCAGTGGGTGCTCTACGGCTACAGCCTGTCCTTCGGCCCGGACATCGGGGGCATCATCGGCGGGCTGGACTTTCTGGGCTTCATGCGGGTGACCGCCGCGCCCAACGCGGCCTATAGCGCCACGGTGCCCCACCAGCTTTTCGCCGCCTTCCAGATGATGTTCGCGGTGATCACCCCGGCGCTGATCACCGGCGGCTTCGTGGAGCGCATCCGCTTCAAATCGTTCCTCATCTTCGGCCTGATCTGGGCCACTCTGGTCTACGACCCCCTGTGCCACTGGGTGTGGGGCGTGGGCGGCTGGCTCCGTGAGCTGGGCACCCTGGACTTCGCGGGCGGCACGGTGGTGCACATCGCGGCCGGGTTCAGCGCCCTGGCCTTCGCCATGGTCATCGGCCCGCGCAAGGGCTACGGACACAGCACCTGGGAGCCGCACAACATCCCCTACACCGTCTTGGGCACCGGCCTGCTGTGGGTGGGCTGGTTCGGCTTCAACGCGGGCAGCGCCCTGGGGGCCAACGAGGTGGCGGTGAGCGCCCTGGTGGCCACCAACACCTCCGGGGCGGCGGCCGGGGTGGTGTGGATGATCCTCTCCTGGCTCGACGGCCGCCCCTCCACCCTGGGCCTGGTCACGGGCATGGTGGTGGGCCTGGCTGCGGTCACTCCGGCCTCGGGCTACGTCACTCCCCTGGCGGCCATGGTCATCGGCGCGGTGGCCGCGCCCATCAGCTACTACACCATCCGCTTCCGGGAAAACCGGGGCCTGGACGAGTCCCTGGACGTGTTCGCCTGCCACGGCATGGCCTCCACCTGGGGCATGTTGGCCACCGGCCTGTTCGCCACCAAGCTGGTCAACCCCGGCGGGGCCAACGGCCTGTTCTACGGCAACCCCTCCCAGGTCGGGGTGCAGATCCTGGCCTCGGTGGTCACCATGGTCTTCGCCTTCGGGGTCACTTACGTGGTGGCCAAGGCCCTGAACATGAGCATCGGCCTCAGAGCCACCACCATTGAAGAGGAAGTGGGGCTTGACATCAGCGGCCACGGTGAACGAGCTTATTCTTAGGGATACACAGGGAGTGGTGAGCCATGCTTAAGAAGATCGAAGCCATTATCCGCGAAGACAAGGTGGGCGACGTCAAGGACGCGCTCAACGAGATAGGCATCCGGGGCATGAACGTCTTCGAGATCCGGGGACAGGGCCGCCAGGGCGGCATCACCCTGGCCGGGCGTTCGGGCACCTATCAGGTGGACATGCTGCCCAAGATGCAGATGAACATCATCCTCAGCGAGGAAAACGTGGACGAGACCATCGCCACCATCCTGAAGGTCGCCCAGACCGGCGCGGCGGGAGACGGGCTCATCTTCGTCTACCCGGTGGAGGAGGTGGTGCGCATCCGCACCGGCGAGCGCGGCCGCGAGGCGGTGATGTACCCCGGCGACATCGACGAAAAGAAGGGCCGGGGCAAGGCCAAGGCCTCCTGATCCTTACAACAAGGCCGTATCCGGGGCGGGGCCGCGAGGCTCCGCCCCTTTTTTTGCGCATCGCGCGGCCGGGGGTATACTAGCCGCCGGAGAGGAGAGCCATGGAAGCGATTATCCCCTGGTTGGTCTTTGCGGGCGTGGGCGCGTTGGCCGGCGTGTTGGCCGGTCTGTTGGGCGTGGGCGGCGGCCTGGTCATGGTCCCGGCGGTGGTTTTCTATCTGGAGGCCGCCGGCGTGGCCCCCCAGAACGTGTTGCACATGGCCCTGGGCACCTCCCTGGCCATCATCGTGTTCACCTCCATCTCCAGCTTCCGGGCCCACCACAAGCGCGGTGCGGTGGAATGGCCCATCGTGGCCAAGATCACCGGCGGCATCCTGGTGGGCACCTACGGCGGCTCCTACATCGCCGCCCAGCTCTCCACCCACTTCCTCACCGTGTTCTTCGTTGTCTTCCTCTATCTGGTGGCCATCCAGATGCTCCTGGACTTCAAGCCCAAGGCCGCCCGCACCATGCCCGGCATCGCGGGCACCAGCACGGTGGGCCTGGGCATCGGCTGCCTCAGCGCCCTGGTGGGCATCGGCGGCGGCTCCCTCTCCGTGCCTTTCATGACCTGGTGCAACGTGCCCATCCACCGCGCCATCGGCACCTCGGCGGCCATCGGCCTGCCCATCGCCCTGTCCGGCGCGGCGGGCTACGTGGTCAACGGCTGGGACGTGCCCGGCCTGCCCGCCCACAGCCTGGGCTTCGTATACCTCCCCGCCCTCATCGGGGTGGCCGCGGTCAGCGTGTTCTTCGCGCCCCTGGGGGCCAAGCTGGCCCACCGCCTGCCCACGGGCATCCTGAAGAAGGTCTTCGCCGCCTTCATCATCCTGGTGGGCACCAAGATGCTCTGGAGCCTCTTTTAAGCCCGGAAATTTCATGGAGGTCGTGCGCCCGGCTTCGCCAGCCACCGGTATACGGTGTTGCTGGCCGCGCTCGGGCCTTGACGTAGCTATGGCTACGCCAGCGGCCCTCGCTTGCCAGCGTGCCGCCGGCGGCATGTCGGGTCGAGCAGTAATTTGCTCCCACCAGCGCCCTAGGCTCCCCGTGAAACCCATTGGCAGCCCAAGCCTTGGGCCGCCTTGTCTGCCGGCGGCTGGCTGTGCCGGTGGGGGAACAAACCGTACCCAGACAAAGCCAACGCCTTTTTCATTAAGCCCCCATGAAAATTTAATCATTATTTGAGGCCACCCAACCTCCATGAAATCTCCAGGCTAGGCAACTTGCCCCGTTCGTCCGAGCTTGGGCATACTAAGTGGAACCAATAGCTTCAAGGTGGTTCCATGCGTCATCTCTTTGCCCTGTCGCTTTGCCTGGCCCTCTTTTTGGGCGCGGCCGCGCCCTGCCCGGCCGAAGAGACCCCCACCCTCAAGGAAGTGATACAGCCCAGCGGCGGCAAGGCCCAGGCCACGGCGGCCAAGCCCGCCCCGGACGGCCAGATGCGCCCCTCCCCCCGCCAGGCGCTCATCGACTTCGCCCTGGCCGCGCGCGCCGGCAAGTACGCCGACGCGGCCCATTACCTGGACCTCAGCGGCATCCCCGAGGCCGAGCGGGACGAGCTGGGCCCGCGCCTGGCCTACCGCCTCATGGCCGCCGGGACCCGCGCCCTGCTGTTGGACATCGAGCAGATAAATGACAGCCCCCAGGGCGACCTGAACGACGGCCTGCCCAAGGACCTGGAAAAGATCGGCACGGTGCGCACCCCCGAGGGCCCGGTGGACCTCTACCTCCAGCGCAAGAGCCTGCCCGGCGGCGAGGTCATCTGGCGCTTCACCCCGCGCACCGTGGCCCAGATCGACCTGGCCTACCGCCATTTCGGCCATGGAGTGCTGGGCGAAAAGCTCACCGAGTATCTGCCCGACTACTGGTTCCTGGGCATGCAGCTCTGGCAGTGGGCCGCCGCCTTCATCCTCGCTATCCTGTGCTACCTGGGGGCCTGGCTGGCCACCGCCCTGATCGAATGGCTCCTGGCCCGGCGGCCCAAGGGCCTGGGCGACCCCGGCCGCCGCTTTTTGCGCGGGCCCCTCCGCCTGCTCATGGCGGCCATGGTCTACACCTGGAACGTGGACATCATCGGCCCCTCCATGACCGCCAAGGCCATCATGAGGGGCCGCACCATACCCCTCATCGCGGTCACCTGGTGCCTGGTGCGCCTGGTGGACATCGCGGTGGAGCGCCTGGCCCAGCACATGCAGCGGGCGGGCAACCAGCAGGCCACGGTGCTGCTCAAACCCGTGGGCACCATCCTCAAGGTGCTCTTGGTCATGACCGCGGCGGTGGTGTGGCTGGACAACTTCGGCTTCAAGGTGACCACCATCCTGGCCAGCCTGGGGGTGGGCGGCATCGCGGTGGCCCTGGCCGCCCAGGACACCCTTAAAAATTTCCTGGGCTCCATCGCCATCCTCCTGGACAAGCCCTTCCGGGTGGGCGAGCGCATCGTGGTTCAAGGCCACGACGGCTTCGTGGAGGAGATCGGCCTGCGCTCCACCAAGCTGCGCCAGCTGGACGGCCACCAGGCGGTGGTGCCCAACGAGCTGGTGGCCCGGGTGGATTTGGAAAACATCGGGCGGCGGCCCCATATCCGGCGGGTGGCCAATCTGCGCCTGGCCTCGCGCACCAGCGCGGCCCAGGCCCGCCGCGCGGTGGCCATCGTGGAGGATCTCTTAAAGGACCGTGAGGGCATGGACCCCGAGCTGCCGCCCCGGGTCTATCTGAACGAGTTCAACCCGGACTCGCTCAACCTGCTGATGATCTACTGGTACGTGCCCCCGGACTTCTGGGCCTACAACGCCTTTGGCAACGAGCTGAACCTGAGCATCCTGGAGCGCTTCGAGGCCGAGGGCATCCGCCTGGCCGAGCCCGCGGTCCGGGCCGTGGTCAGCCAGGAGCCGGGAGAAGATATTCCGGCCTAGACCGGCCCCCCCGGCCTGGCCCCCGCATGGCGGAACCTTGCGCGGCGGGATTAAGAGGCAGGTAAGCAGGTAAAAAGGGAAAGCCAAGAGGAGGGTTCGCCGGGCCCTGCCTGGCCGCCCGGCCACGCCATGCGCCGGCAAGCCCACGGACCGCCGGGTTGAGCGTTTGCTTCAGCGCGGTGCCTAGTTCCCGTATACGAGACCGCCCCCCCAAGGAGCCCTTCTTTCCTTACCTGCTTTTTTATTGCGTTTCGAGCCGGCCCGAGGCCGCGCCTGCCCCCGGCACGGCCAGCCGCCTACCCTAGCTCAAGGCTGTACTGCAAAACCAGATAGGCCGCGTAGATGCTCAGAATCCAGGCGCCTTGCCAGCGCTTGAACCAGCCGTCGGTGTTCATGAAGATGAAGGCCCGGAAGCTATAGAGAATGAGCAGCATGGCCGGGAAATGGAAGGTGAAGAAGTTGGGCGGCACGGCCAGGGGCCGGGCCACCGACGCCGCGCCGACCACAAACAGGCAGTTGAGTACGTCGGCCCCCACCACGTTGCCCACCATGATCTGGGGCTGGCCCTTGCGGATTGAGCTGATGGCGGTCATCAGCTCGGGCAGGCTGGTGCCGAAGGCCACCAGGGTGGCCGCGATCACGTCCTGGGGCACCCCGATCCGAAGAGCGCCCTCGGCCGCGGTGGGCACCAGCACCCGGGAACCGGCCACCACTCCCACCAGGCCCAGCAGGGTGAAGCCCAGGGCCTTGCCCACTCCCCAGTCGCGCTCCTCGCCCACGTCCTCGGCCAGCAGGCCGCTCTGGCGGGCCCAGCGGTAGGACATGTACAGATAGACCACGAGCAGCAGCAGCAAAAACAGCCCGGCCCCGCGCCCCAGGGTGGGGGCGGCGGGAGCGGCCCACAGGGCGATCAGGCACATCACCACCAGCAGGGTGGCCGAGCCCACCTGCCACCAGCCGGTGCGGTTGAGGATAAAACGCCTCACCGGCACCCGGCTGATCAGGCACATGAGCCCGAAGATGAGCCCGGTGTCGCAGATGATGGAGCCCACCCCGTTGCCCAGGGCCAGGCCGGGGTTGCCGGTCCAGGCGGCCAGCACGCTCACGAACATCTCGGGAGTGGTGGTGCCCAGGCTGATGATGGTGGCCCCGATGACGATGCGGGGCAGGCCGGTGCGCTGGGCCAGGGAGACCGCGCCGTCCACCATGAGGTCCGCGCCCTTGGAAAGCACCACGATGCACACCGCCAGGAGCACCAGCAGGCCCCAGGCGGGCAGACCGGCCACCAGCTGATTGAGGGCCTCGTCGCTGCCGATCCATCTGACTAATTGGGAAAGCACGCCATGGGCTCCAGGGGCTCGGTTTGCGGGGGGATGCCGGAGGCCGCCCTACTCGGGGCAGCGCTCCCAGCCCAGGATTTTCAGGCAGGATTCGAGATTCCAGGCGGTGGGGCCCTTGGCGCCGGCCTTGCCCAGGGTCTCGCTCAGATACTTGCGCCGCTCGGCCACCCGCTGCTGGCAATACTTGCGGGCCTTGTCCAGATCCGCCTCGCCTTCGGGCACCCAGCGGTAGCACCAGCCCTCGTACTGATACTCCAGGCTGCGGCCATCGGGGCTCTCGGGCCCAAGCCCGCCGCCGCAGGCGGATACGGCCGCCAGGGCCAATAGGGCCAGAGCGGCCAGCAGCAACCATTTCGCCATGCGCCTGGGGTTCATTTCTCGCTCAGTCCGTCTCCCGGCTCGGGGACAACGAAAGGGGCCAATACGCGCCCGGCGGGAGATGCCCCGCCGCAACGACTGAATTATTAACACAATAGCACGGAACCGGCCAACCGCGCCTTGACCGGGTGAAACGGCGCGGCTTGTGGTATATCAAGGCCAGGAGGCAGCCATGCAACCCGACCACCAGACCCCGGAAAAAGAGCCCGCCTGGATCGACCCGGAAGAACGGGCCAAGCAGGCCAACGAGGCCTGGCTGCAAGGCCACTGGAAGATCGTGGCCCCCCTGCTCATCCTGTTCGTCCTGGCCGTGTTCGTGGTGCCCCTGTTCTTCTTTTCCTTCCTGGAGGCCCTGTGCATCCAGATAGGCGGGGCCGCGGTCCTCTATCTGTTGGGGCGCAAGTTCACCACCGCCTTTGACCGCAAGCGTCCTTTCTGAGCCAACCGCCTGGTTAAGCTTGCCTTTTCTAGGGCTTATAGTGTAATTAGGAACTAGTAATGCGTCCAATAGCCTTGCTACGGCGATCGTAAAGCATCACTAGGCCGCCCCTGACGCCCGGCGGCGCATCGAAACCACCCAGCCGGTCCGCAACGAGTTTTTGGCCGCGAACCAATTAGCCTCTTAGGCACCTGCCCTCATGTGCCGGGAGCAACAGGTCTTGGCCACCGAGCCCAAGCTAGGCAACGACGGAAGCCTGCCCCACCGCCTTATCCTGGAGAGCGTGGGCGAGGACACCCTTACTCAAGTCGCTTCCGATTATCTGGACCTGCTGGGCACCGCGGCGGTCATCCACGAAAAAAACGGCTCTCTCGCCCTGAGCGTGTTCGCCTCGGACTGGTGCCGCCTGCTGTGCGACGCCCCCTGCCTCGCCAGCCAGGGCGAATCCGCAAGGCAATCGCCCGAGGAGACCTCCTGCTGGGACGAGTGCTCCCGCCGGGCCATGGAAACCGGCGGCCCGGTGGAGGTGGCCTGCCAGGGCGGCCTGGAACTCTTCGGCGTGCCCATCATGGCCGGCGAGGTGGTGGTGGGCGCCATCAGCTTCGCCCATGGGCAGCCGCCCGAAGACCCCGCCGAGCAGGCCCGGCTGGCCGAAGCCCACAGTCTGGACCCCGCCGTTTTGCAGGCCGAAACCGGCAAGCTGCCTCCCAAGTCCCCGGCCATCGTCGAGCGGGCCAAGCGGCGCCTGGCCACCTCGGCCCGGCTCATCGGCTCGGTGGTGCAGGCCGAGCTGACCTCCCGCGCCCTGCGCGAGAACGAGGAGAAGTTCCGGCTGCTGACCGAGAACATGAGCGACATCGTCTGGACCACGGACCTCGCCTTCCAGACCACCTACATGAGCCCCTCGGCGGAGTGGGTGCTCGGCTTCTCTTCCCAAGAACGCGAAGCGCTGACCCTAGAGCAAAAGATCACCCCGGAATCGGTCCGCAAGCTTTATGACCTGTTCAAGGGCAAGACGCCCCCCGAGGCCAGGGGCAGCCGGCCCGGCGACCCCCTCAAGATGGAGATGGAGTATTACCGCAAGGACGGCTCCACCGTCTTGATGGAAAACATCATCACCGCCATGCACGACAGCAAGGGCGAGATCATCGGTTTCCACGGGGTCTCGCGCGACATCACTGAACGCAAAAAGGCGCAGGAAGAGCTGACTCGCCGCGAGGAGACCCTCCGGGGCATCTTCGACACGGTGCAGGCGGGCATCATCCTGGTGGACGACCAGGGCGTGATCACCCTTGCCAACCCGCGCATGGCCCAGATGCTGGGGGTCCGCCAGGCCGAGCTGATCGGCACACCCTACCTGGGCCACGTGGCCCAGGATCAGATCCCCCATGCCGACCGGGCTATGCGCCAGCTCATGGCCGGCGAGGTGGACCAGGCATCCCAGGAAAGGCTCTACCGCCGGGCCGACGGCTCGCGGTTTTGGGGCCATCTCACCGGTCAACGCCTGCACCACGCCGACGGCAGCTTCTGGGCCCTGGTGGGGGTCATCCAGGACATCACCGAACGCCGCCGGGCCGACAAAGCCATCCGGAAGAGCGAGGCCCGCTTCCGCCAACTGGTTGAGAACATCAGCGAGGTCTTTTGGGTGGGCTCGCCGGACTGGCAGGAGGTGAGCTACGTAAGCCCCTCCTACGAGCAGGTATGGGGCCGCAGCCGGCAAGGCCTCTACGACGAGCCGACATCCTGGATGGAGCTACTGCCCGATGAGGACCGCCAGGCGGTGACGGACTACATACAGGCCGCCGACCCCGGCCAGCCGGGCACCTTCCCCCTGTACCGCCTGCAACGTGAAGACGGGGAAACCCGCTGGATTTCGGCCCGTTACTACCCCGTGCGCGACGAGTCGGGCAAGGTGGTGAGCATCTGCGGAATCGCCGAGGACATCACCCGGCAGAAGCAGGCTGAGCAGGAGCTGCGCCAGACCCTGGAGCGCCTAAAATCCCACCTGGAGAACTCCCCCTTGGGAGTGGTGGAGTTCGACAGCGAGTACAAGGTCATCTATTGGTCGCCCCAGGCGGAGGAAATCTTCGGGTGGAAGGCCGAGGAGATGCTGGGCCGGTTCATCGGCGATGTGAGATTCATCCACGAAGACGACGCCGACCAGGTGTACCGGCTCTTCAAGGAGATGGAGTCCGGGCACCTGAAGAGCAACACCAATTTCAACCGCAACTACCGAAAAGACGGCACGGTCATCGACTGCGCCTGGTACAACTCGGCCCCGCTGGACGAAAACGGCGAACTCATCTCGGTTTTCTGCAGCGTGTTGGACATTACCGAACGCAAGCGGGACGAGCAGCGCCTCAAGGACAGCGAGGAGCGCTACCGCCTGCTGTTCCAGTCCATGCTCTCGGGCTTTTCGCTGCACGAGATAATCACCGACGACGACGGCAAGCCGGTGGACTACACCTTCCTGGAGATGAACCCCGCCTTCGAGCGCTTCACCGGGCTCAAGGCTGAGGAGGTGAGGGGCCGCACGGTGCGGGAGGTCTGGCCCGACATCGAGGACTCCTGGATCGAGACCTACGGCGAGGTGGCCCTGACCGGCCGGCCCGCCCGCTTCGACGACTACAGCCAGGCCCTGGGCCGCCACTTCGAGGTGGCCGCCTACTCCCCGGCCCCGGGGCAGTTCGCCACCGTGTTCCAAGATGTCAGCGAGCGCAAGCAGGCCGAAGAGGCCCTGAAGCAGAGCGAGGAGAAGTTCCGCTCCGCCTTTGACAACGCGGGCGTGGGCATGGCCCTGGTGGACATGGAAGGCTACTTCCTCTCGGCCAACAGCGCCCTGTGCGAAATGCTGGGCTACGACCCGGAAGAGTTCAGGAGCTTGCGTTTTCTGGAAATCTCCCATCCCGACGACCGGGCGGAGAGCTGGGACCAGGTGAAGCTGATACTCAAGGGCGGGCCAGAGTCCTTCTCGCTGCAAAAGCGCTACCTGCACAAGGACGGCCGGATCATCTGGGGCCGGGCCAACGTCTCCCTGGTGCGCGGCACGGACGGCGAGCCCTTGTTCGCGGTGGTCCAGATAGCCGACATTACCGAGACCAAGGAGGCCCAGGAGGAGCTCGCCGAGATCTTCAACATGTCCCTGGACCCGATCTGCGTGGCCGACATCAACAGCGCCACCTTCCTCAAGGTCAACCCCGCCTTCACGGCCACCCTGGGCTATTCCGAGCAGGAGTTGCTGGGCGTCTCCTTCATGGAGTTCGTGCACCCCGACGACGTGCAGCCCACCCTGGATGTTCTGGAGAAGGAACTATCCCGGGGCAACATGGTGATCAACTTCACCAACCGTTACCGCCGCAAGGACGGCGAGTACGTCTGGCTGAACTGGAACTCCCACCCGGACATGGAAAAGGGCATCACCTACGCGGTGGCCCACGACATCACCGAGCAGCGCCGCTACGAGCGGGAGCTGGAGGAGCGCGAGGCCCTGCTCAACGAGGTGGGCAGCATCGCCAAGATCGGCGGCTGGGAAATGGACCTGGTCACCCGCAGGTCCAAATGGACCAAGGGCACCTACGACATCGTGGAGATCGAGCCGGGCCAGCCCATCCCCGGCCCGGACGATCACATCGCATTTTACCTGCCCCAATACCGGGACATAGTCAGGGAGGCCATGCGGGCCCTGGAAGAGGACGACGTCCCCCTGGACTTCGAGGCCGAGGCGCTTACCCCCAAGGGCAACGTGAAATGGTGCCGCGCCCTGGGCCGCGCCCAGCGGGTGGGCGGCAAGGCGGTCCGGCTCTACGGCACCTTCCAGGACATCACCGAGCGTAAAAAGGCAGAGGAAGAGCTTCACGAGAGCGAACAAAAATTCAGGCTGGTGACCGAAACCATCCAGGACGTGTTCTGGTTGAGCACCTGCGGCGTGGAAGAGATGATCTACGTCAGCCCGGCCTATGAAAACGTATGGGGCCTTTCGCTAGAAGAGCTTTACAGGAGCCCCAGGGCCTTTTTGGAATCCCTGCATCCGGACGACAAGGAAGGCTACCTGAAAACGATCGGCGAGTACCACCGCCGTGGGAAAGCCTACGAATGCTCCTACCGCATACTCAGAAAGGGCGGCGAGATCAGGTGGATTGAGGAAAAAGGCTATCCCGTGGCCGAGCCTTCGGGGCGCACCCGCCTTATGACCGGGGTATGCACGGACATCACCGAGCGTAAAAAGGCAGAGGAGGCGCTCAGGGAGTCCCGCCTGTGGCTGGAGACCATATTCAACGCCCAGGAGGACGCCATCTTCGTGACCACCCCGGGCCGTCGCACCGTGCAGGTTAACCCCGCGGCCGGCGAGATGTTCGGCTACAGCGATCAGGAGCTTTTCGAGCGGTCCACCGAGCTGGTGCACGTGGACCAAGCCCACTACGAGGAGTTCGGGCGTCGCATCACCCAAGCCTTCGAGCGGGGGGAGACGGCCCACTTCGAGTACGAAATGATGCGCAAGAACGGCGAAGTGTTCCCCACCGAGCACACCGTTTCCATGCTCAAGAGCGAGCTGGGCGAGCCCATGGGCATCCTCAGCGTGGTGCGCGACATCACCCAGCGCAAGCGGGCCGAGGAGGCCCTGGCCCAGACCCAAGAGCGCTTCCGCCAGCTCATGGAACAGTCACCCTCGGTGATCGAGATCTACGACCTGGACGGCACCCAGATCATGGCCAACCGGGCCTACGAGGAGCTGTGGGGCTTCCCGGCCAGCCACACCAAGGGCCGCTTCAACCTGTTCAAAAGCGAGGAATTCCTCCGCCTGGGCCTGGAGCCATACGCCCGGCGGGCCTATGAGGGGGAGGCCGTGGACATCCCTCCCTACCGCTTCGACGGCACCGGCCCCACCGAAGGCCGGGGCCGGGGCCGGACGCGCTGGCTCAAGACCCGCTTATACCCCCTCAAGGACGGCCAGGGGCGGGTGCAGAACCTGGTGATCACCCACGAGGACTACACCGAGGTGAAAGAGGCCGAGCAGCAAAACCGGGAGCTGGAGGCCCAGCTGAGGCAAAGTCAGAAGCTGGAAGCGGTGGGCACCTTGGCCGGGGGCATCGCCCACGACTTCAACAACATCCTGGCCGCTATCATGGGCTACGCCGAGCTGACCCAGGACGACCTGCCCGCCGGGCATCCGGGGCACGAGAGCATTGAGCAGATACTCAAGGCCACCCGCCGGGCCCGCGACCTCACCCGCCAGGTGCTCAACTTCAGCCGCCCCGGCGAGGAGCACCAGCGGCCCATGCAGCTGGCCGTGTTGGTCAGGGAGACCCTCAAGCTGCTCCGGCCCTCCATCCCCGCCTACGTGGATTTCCGGAGCGTTATCCGCGACGAAAAGCTGATGATCAAGGCCGACCAGAGCCAGATGCACCAGGTGCTTCTGAACCTGTGCACCAACGCGGCCCAGGCCCTGAACGAGGGGGGGGTCATCGAGGTGGGTCTGGAAAAGGTGGAGCTGGACCCGGAGGACCCCCAGGCCCCGCCCGGCCTGCCCTCCGGGGTGTATCAGATGCTTTGGGTCAAGGACAACGGCCCGGGCATGGAACAGGGCACCCTGGCCCGGATCTTCGATCCCTTCTTCACCACCAAGGAGCCCGGCATGGGCAGCGGCATGGGCCTGTCGGTGGTGCACGGCATCGTGCAGGCCCACGACGGCGCGGTGGCCGTGGAAAGCGAGCTGGGTCAGGGCTCGGTTTTCCGGGTGTATTTGCCGGTATTGTCCAAAGGGGAGCTGAGCGGGGAGGCCGCCCCCGACGCCCCGCCCCGGGGCAGCGAGCATGTCCTCCTGGTGGACGACGAGCCCGCCCTGGTGGACGTGGGGCGCCACGTGCTGGAGCGCCTGGGCTACCGGGTGACCGCCGCCACCTCCAGCCGGGAGGCCCTGGGGCTCTTCCAGGAGGCCCCCGGGGAGTTCGACCTTTTGCTCACCGACCTCACCATGCCCGGGCTCACCGGCACCGCCCTGGCCGAGCGCATCCTGGCCATCCGGCCCGATATGCCCGTCATCCTGTGCACCGGCTACAGCTACGAGCATGTCACCGAGGCCCAGATGCAGGCCATGGGCATCAGGCGTCTGGCCCACAAGCCCCTGCGCGCGGCGGAGATCGCCGAGATCATCCGCGAAGTGCTGGACGAGCCGCCGGACCGGCAATAGGCCCGGAAGTTTGCATTCCCCGCCCGGGGCAGGCATAACCTAGATATGGCTCATTCGTCCAAATTCATCATCCACGCCGCCTTGGTGGGCAACCTGTTGGTGGCGGCCACCAAGTTCGTGGCCGCCTACTTCACCCGCAGCTCGGCCATGATCTCCGAGGGCATCCACTCCCTAGTGGACACGGGCAACCAGGCGCTATTGCTCTGGGGCCTGAGGCAGTCGGCCCGCCCGGCCGAGCCCGACTTCCCCTTCGGCCACGGCAAGGAGATCTACTTCTGGAGCTTCGTGGTGGCGGTGCTCATCTTCGCGGTGGGCGCGGGGGTCTCGCTCTACGAGGGCGTGCTGCACATCCTGCAGCCGGTGCCCATCGAGAACATCATGGTGAACTACATCGTGCTGGTCTGCGCCATGGGCTTCGAGGGCATGGCCTGGCTCTTCGCCATGCGCGAGTTCAAGCGCACCAAGGGGCGCGACGGCTACTTCCAGGCGGTGCACAAGGGCAAGGACCCCACCCTGTTCGTGGTGGTGTTCGAGGACTCGGCGGCCATGCTGGGCCTGTTGGTGGCCCTGGGCGGCAACTTGCTCTACCAGCTCACCGGCAACCCCTATTTCGACGGCGGGGCCTCCATCGTCATCGGGCTGATATTGGGGGCCACGGCCATCTGGCTGGCCTACGAGACCAAGGGGCTGTTGATCGGGGAGCGGGCGGCGCGCCAAGTGATCAGCGGCATCACCGCCGCGCTTACCGCCCACCCGGTGGTGAGTCACGTCAACGAGGTGCTGACCATGCACCTGGGGCCCGAGGACATCCTGGCCAACATCAGCGTGGACCTGGACGACCACGCCAACGGCGGAGAGATCGAGAAGGCCCTGGCCGAGATCGAGGCCCGCATCAAGGCGGACTATCCCCAGGTGAAAAACATCTACATCAAGGCCCAGGCGCGGCCTCCGCTCTAGGCGGCCGCCCGCCTCAGCCCCCACTTCTGACCCAGCCACACCAGCAGGAACGTGGCGGTGCCCAGGGCCTGGGCCGCGGCCGCGCCGGGCAAGCCCAGCCAGGCGGCCGAGGCCTCGGGCCGGAGGATCACCGCCGCCGCCGTCAGCAGCGCCAGGGTCTCCCACCAGCGGTTGCGGCGGCTAAGGAAGCCCTGGGTGGCGCTGGCAAAGGCGAACATGGCCGCCACCCCGCTGAGCCCCACCCACAGCCCCAGCCACCAGGAATGCACCCCGATCAGGAGCAGCTGGGTGTTGAAGATGAACATGAAGGGCAGGATGGCGGTGCGCAGGTCGTAGGTGAAGCTTTGCAGGCCGGTGGGGATGGGGTTGGAGCGGGCGATGGCGCTGGCCGCGTAGGCGGCCAGGCCCACCGGCGGGGTGTCGTCGGCCAGGATGCCGAAGTAGAACACGAACAGATGGGCCGCGATCAGCGGCACCACCAGCCCGGCCGAGGGGCCCAGCTCCACGATGACCACGGCCATCAGGGAGGCCATGACGATGTAGGTGGCCGTGGTGGGCAGGCCCATGCCCATGATGAGGCAGGCAAAGGCGGTCAGCGCCAGGAGCAGGTAGAGGTTGTCCCCGGCCACGATCTCCACGATCTCGGTGATCAGCCCGCCCAGGCCCATGTTGACCACCCCCACGATGAGCCCGGCCCCGGCCACGGCCACGCCGATGCCCATCATGTTGCGCCCGCCGGCCACCAGGGACTGCCACAAAACGTTCCCCGCCCGCCTGAGCCCCACGGCCCAGCCCTCGCCCCCGCGCATTGCCCGCCAAAGGTTCAGGGCCACGATGAGCCCGGCCAGGACCACGATGGCCCGGAACACGGCCAGGGCCGGGCTGTGGCGCAGGATCATGAGCTCGTAGATGAGCACCGCCAGGGGGGCCAGAAAATGGAAGCCCGAGCGCAGGGTGGGCCAGAAAAGGGGCAGCTCGGCGCGGGGCACGCTGGCCAGGCCCAGCTTGCCCGCCTCCAGGTGGGTGATGAAAAACAGGGTGCAGTAGCTTAAGAGCGCGGGCAGCGCCGCCGCCTTGACCACGGCCATGTACTCCAGGTTGCAGTACTCGGCGATGATGAAGGCGGCCGCGCCCATGATGGGCGGCATGAGCTGGCCGTCGGTGGAGGCGGCCACTTCTATGGCCGCGGCCTTTTTGGGCGGATAGCCCGCCGAGGTCATCAGGGGGATGGTGAAGGTGCCGGTGGTCACCACGTTGGCGATGGAGCTGCCCGAGACCAGGCCGGTGAGGCCCGAGGCCATCACCGCCGCCTTGGCCGGGCCGCCCTTGAACGAGCCCAGCAGGCTGAAGGCCAGGCGCACGAAGTAGCGCCCCCCGCCCGCCCGCTCCATCATGGCCCCGAACAACACGAAGAGAAACACGATGCTGGCCGACACGTCCAGGGGGATGCCGTAGATGCCCTCGGTGGACATGGTCTCCTGGCCCATGAAGCGGCTCAGGCTCACGCCCTTGAAGGCGATGGCGTCGGGCATGTAGGGGCCGAAAAAGGCGTAGACCATGAAGGCCAGGGCCACCAGCACCAGAGCCGGGCCCAGGGCGCGGCGCACCGCCTCCAGCAAGAGCACCACCAGCACCCCGCCGGCCACCAGGTCGCGGGTGAGGGGGTCGCCCTGGCGCATGGCCAGGCCTTGGTGGTCCAGGGCGATGTAGAGCGCGGCCAGCCCGGCCACCCCGGCCAGGACCAGGTCCAGAAGCACCACGCGCTTTCGCTGGGAGAAGTAGATCAAACGGCCGTTCAGGTCGCGCTGCTTGATGGCCGGGAAGCAGAGATAGACCAGCACCAGGGCAAAGGCCAGGTGCACCGCCCGCACGTAGACCGTTTCCAGGAGGATGGCCCAAGGCAACAAAAGCTGGAACCCCGACCAGGCGGCGGCCACGACGGGGATCAGGCCCCGCTGCCATCCTTGGGGATCGCGCAGGCCCAGGTCGGCCGCCGCCGCGGCCTGGGCTTGGGCCACGCCGGAATCGAGGGAAGTTGGCTCCTGAGTGGAAGTCACCTTAGGCAGGGTTGCCCCCTATTTGAGGCCAGCCTCTTGGTAATACTTGAGCGCGCCCGGATGCAGCGGGGCGCTCAGGCCCTGAAGCATCTCTTGGGGCGCGAGCACCTCCAGGGCGGGGTGCAGCTTCTTTAGCGCGGCCAGGTTGCTGAACACCGTCTTGGTGAGGGCGTAGACCACATCGTCGGGCATGTCGGCACGGGTGACAAAGGTGGCCTTGACCGCGAAGGTGGGCACGTCCTGCTTATTCAGGGCCGATTCGTAGAAGCGCACCGGGATGAAGGCCTTCACGTAGTAGGGGCGGCCGTTCAAGAGCTTGGCCAGGGCCTCGTCCGTGGTGGCCAAAAAGCGCACCTCGACCCGACCGCTGGTGGCCTCCTTGATGAGCCCGGCGGGGTTGCCCACGGTGTAGGCGAAGGCGTCCACCCGGCCGTCCTGCAACACCTTGGCCGACTCCGAGGCCTTGAGCCCCTCGGCCCGGCCCAGGCTCTCCAGGTTCAGGCCGTAGGCGGCCAGGATGTCCTTGGAGTTCTGGCGGGTGCCGGAGCCGGGGTTGCCCACGGCCACGGCCTTGCCTTTCAGGTCCGCGTAGCCCTTTATGCCGCTATTCTGGCTGGCCACCAGGAAGAAGGTCTCCGGGTGCAGGCTGAACACGGCGCGCAGCTTCTTTTGCTTGCCCTTGGCCTTCCACTCGGCCAGGCCGTGCACCGCCTCGTACTGGCGGTCGGACTGGGCCACGCCGAAGTCCAGGTCCCCGCCCAAGACCGCGTTGATGTTGAACACCGAGCCGCCGGTGGACTCCACGGTGACGCGCAAGCCGTACTGTTTGCCCTGGGCGTTGACCAGCTTGGCAATGGCCTTGCCCACGGGATAGTAAACCCCGGTGACCCCGCCGGTGCCGATGGTCACGAAGCGTTTGGCCGCCAGGGCGGGGGAAAAAGGCATGAGGAGCAGGCAAAGGGCGAGCAGGATTTTGAGGGCGTAAGACATGATGGACCTTTGTCTCCAATGAGGGCGCGGCCACCCCGAGGCGGGAGCGTCCGGCTGGTTGGCTGGCAGAATAACCCATCGCTGGGACGGAGTCCAGGCGGCCGGGAGCTGAACTCCTAGAGGCGGGTGCGCGGAGTGCGCGGGACCTCGTGCTCCGGGGGCGGGGGCGGGGTGCCCCGGGCCAGCAGGCGGAAAAGGCTGGGCCCGATGAAGCAGGTGAGCAGGGCCAGGAGCACGATGGCGTCCTTGTCCGCCACGGTGAGCACCCCCTGGCGCAGGCCGATGGAGGCGGCGGCCACGATGAGGCTGAGCCGGGCCGACAAGAGCAGGCCGGTTTGCAACGAACCCCGGAGGCTCATGCCCTGCAAAAGGAACAGCAGCCCGGGCAGCAGCTTCACCCCCAGGGCCAGGCCCAACAGGAGCAGGGCGAAGCTGAGGCTGCCCGGCCGGGCCAGGCTGGCCAGGTCGAACTGCATGCCCACGTGGATGAAAAAGATGGGGATCAAAAAGCCGAAGCTCAGGCCCGAGAGCTTGCTTTGCAGCTGGGCCCGTTCCAGCATAACGAAGCTGATCACGCAGCCGCCCATGAAGGCGCCCAGCACCGGCTCCAGGCCGATGAGCTCGCTGAGGGCCACGAACAAGAAAAGCACCGCCAGGGTGAGGCGCACCCCCTGTTCCTGGGGGTCGTCCGAGAGCAGCAGGCGCTCGGCCAGCTCAGGCTGCCACCAGGCCCAGAGCCGCCCCAGCCACAACAGGAGGCCAAAGCCCGCGAACATGGTCAGGGGCAGGGACAGCTGCCAAGAGAAGCCGTGGTCCATGTAGATGTCGTGAAAGGTAAGGGCCAGCAGGGTGAGAAAGTCGGCCAGGGTGGCGGCGATGAGAATGCTCTGGGCCAGGGGGCTTTTGATCAGCCCAGTCTCCTTGAGGCTAGGCAACACCAGGCCCAGGGAGGTGGTGGAGAGTACCAGGGCCATGAACAGCCCCCGGTTTAATAGCAGCGCGGCCAGCACGGCCAGGGCCACGGTGATCGCGAACACCAAAAGCTGGAAGGCTAGCTGGCCGGGGCGCTGGCGGCCCAGGGCCTTGAAGTCGATCTCCAGGCCCGCGTGCAGCATGAGCATGAGGAAGCCCAGCTGGGCCAAAAAGGACATCCACTGGCCGTGCAGCTGGAGGTCGAACAGGCTCTTGCCCAGGATGACCCCGAAGATGATCTCCAGCACCGGGGCGGGCAGGCGCAGCAAGGAGGCCACGCCGGGCAGCAAGGCGGCGGCCACGGTGATTAGCAGCAGGGAGTAGGCTTGCTCCACGGCTCAGCTCTTTTCGGCCACCGCCAGCACCGAGCAGGCCGCCTTCTGGGCCAGGTGCTCGCCCACGTTGGGCGTGAACAGGCTGTGCCTGCGGCTGGAGCCGCCCACCACCATGAGGTCGTAATCCCCGCTGATGGCGGTGATCTGGCGCACCGGGTTGCCTTGCAGGCTAACCTCGGCCAGGTTGAGCTTTTGCTGGCGCACCGTTTCCTTGGCTTGGGCCCAGGCCTTTTCGCGCCAGACGGCCCCGTCCTCGCCCTTGATGAACTCCGGCTCCTCCACCAGGGCCACGCCCAGCTCGCCTCCGGTCTGCACCGCCACCTCGGCGGCCACCTCCAGGGCGGCCTCGGCCCGGGCGCCGCCGTTGAAAGGCACCAGGATGCGCTGGTAGGGGGCGGTGCCCGCCGAGTAGACCACCGGGGCGCAGAAGGATTCGGCCAGGCCCAGCAGGGCGCCCCCGGTCAGGGACTCCAGCCAGCTGGGCTCGTATCTGCCCAGCACCACCAGGCCCACCTTCTCCTGCTCGCAAATCTTGTGGGCGCGGGGCAACAGGCCCTCGGGCACGCTCTCCACGCGCACCGAAGCCGCGGCGGGCCACTCGTCCAGAAGGTCCTGGAAGCCGCATTGGTCCGAGCGGCAGAGGATCAGGGTCTCCTGCACCCGGCTGTTCAGCGCCCAGAAGAGCGCCTCGGTGAGCAGCCCCTCGTGCTGGTCCTGGTTTTTGGGGGTCAGCACCACCAAGAGGGTGTGGCCCCAGGACAAGGGGAAGCCGGGCAGGCCGCAGCTCAGGTCGGCGCAGATCTGGTTGAACATGTCCGCCTGGCCCAACAGCACCATCCGGTCCCCGGCCTGGATGCGCTCGCCGGGCTTGGGCAGGACCAGCTCCTTGGAGCGCATGAGCCCCACCAGGCGCCAGTCCGGCCCGCGCAGGGAGCGGGCCAGCCGCCCCACCATGTGGGGCGCGTCGGCGGTGTCCATCTCCAGCATGGCCCCGCGCCCCAGGGACAGGGGCGTGACCCGCACCCCCGGGTTTTCCAGGAAGTGGTGCACCTCCCGGGCCAGGCTGGCGCTGGCCAAGAGGGCCTCGGCCCCCAGCTGACGGAACAGGTCCTGGTTCACCGCCTCGTTGTACAGGGCCAGCACGTGGTCCACCTTGGCCTCGGCGGCGGCCGAGGCCACGGCCAGGTTCACCTGGTCGTCGGGCCCCAGGGCCAAGACATAATCCTGCCCGGCCAGAGCGGCCTCCTGGAGCACCACCGGGCTGGAGGGATCGCCCTCCACGCTCCGGGCCCGGCCGGCAAAGGCGGCCTCCGCCCGCTCCAGCTCGGCCTGGCGGGCCCCCACCAGGGTGACCTCCCAGCCCTCGCCCAGGCGTTTGAGCAGCTCACGGGTCACCGCGCCGTCGCCGCAGATCATCAGTTTGCGTTGGGACTGCTGGTTCATGGGGCATATTGTGGCCTGTCGCGGACCGATGCACAACCCCGCCCGCCCCTGGCCGCGCAAAAAGGAGGCTTTTCCCTTGTCTGGAGCCGGACGCCTTCGCACAATGGTCTATAGTAAAGGAACCGCCGGACGCCCCCGGCTTTTGCCCATTGGGAGACCACCTTGCGCCCTCGCCTTTTCAGATGCCTGCCCCTGCTTCTGGCCGCCCTACTCCTGGCCTGCCTGTCCGGCGCGGCCTGGGGAGCGGACCGGCTGGGCTCTCCGGAGATAAAGCCCGGCAGCGTGGCGGAGCGCGAGACGGCCCGCGCCTTGAAGGCGGTGTTCGCCCAGGTGCCCGAGTTCGCGGGCATCCGGCTCCGGGTGAAAGACGGCGTGGTGACCCTGAGCGGCCACACTGCCTCCCTGGCGGCCAACCAGGAGGCGGTGAAGGTCGCGGCCAAGATGGCCGGGGTGGTCTACGTGGTGGACGACATCGTGGTGGAGGCCCGGGTGGGCTCCTATCTGGGCCCCGCCTGGGCCAAGCTGCGCCAGGTGCTGGAGCAGGCGATGAGCTTCGCGCCCCTGGTGGGCATCGCGCTGCTGTTGGTGCTGGCCTTTTATGCCGCCGGGCGGATGCTCACCGCCTGGGAGCTGCCCTACCGCCGCCTGGGCAACAGGCTCCTATTGCAAAACCTGGTGCGCCAGTTGGTGCGCTACGCCTTCGTGTTCTGCGGGCTGCTCATCGCCCTGGAGATATTGGGCCTCACCGCCCTGATCGGGGCCTTCATGGGCGCGGCGGGCATCGTGGGCCTGGCCCTGGGTTTCGCCTTCAAGGACATCGCCGAGAACTACGTGGCCGGCTTCCTCCTGGGGGTGCGCAGCCCCTTCGACTACCAGGACTGGATCGCGGTGGGGCCCCACGAGGGCTCGGTGATCCGGGTGACCGCCCGCGAGGTGGTGATCATGACTCTGCAAGGCAACCACGTGCGCATCCCCAACTCCCAGGTGTTCAAGAGCGTGGTCTACAACTACACCCGCAACCCGCTCCGGCGCTTTGACATCGACCTGGGCGTGGGGGTGGAGGAAGACCTGAGCCGGGTGCAGGAGATCGGCTGCGGGGTCATCGCGGCCATGAAGGGGGTGGTGGCCGATCCGCCGCCGGGGATGCGCAACCGCGAGTTCGGCGACAGCGCCATGATGGTGCGCTTTTTCGGTTGGGTGGACCAGACCCAGGCCGACTTCATCAAGGTGCGCTCCGAGGCGGTGCGTATGCTCAAGGAGGCCCTGGACAGCGAGGGCGTGGATGTGCCGGTGCCCATCGCCAAGGTGATCAACGCGGTGGAGCCCCAGTCCCCCAAGCCCAAGGCCGGGGCGCGCCGCGAGCTGATGCGCGACGCGGGCCGGGCCGACGTGTCCCGCGAGTCCTATCTGGAAGAGCAGATCGCCCAGGACAAGGCCCAAAGCGGCGAAAAAGACCTGCTGCCGGGCAAGTGAGGTGCCCGCCCGGCTCCGGCCCGGCGGAAGCCCGGAACGAAAACACCGGCGATGACCGGGAGATAGGCGTCTCCCGCCTCTCGGACAGGGCTCACATAGGCCAAGTCCATCAAACATCTATACAAACAATTTAATTGATGCTATATGGAGCGGTGGGCGTACGGGCTCCGTGCGCCGTCCCCCCAGCTTCGCGCCCAAAAAGGGCTATTCCAGCGGGAGATGACCATGGCTGAATCCAAGCTCAAACTCAACGGCACAGAGGTGGAGTTCGCGCCCGGCGAGACCTTGTTGCAGGTCGCCGAACGTAACGGCGTGGATATACCCACCTTGTGCTACCTCAAGGACTGCACCCCCACCGGCGCCTGCCGCATGTGCGTGGTGGAGGTTAAAGGGGCCCGCACCCTGGTGGCCTCCTGCGCCATGCCCGCCGGCAACGGCATGGAGGTGCAGACCGATACCGAGAAGGTGCGCACCGCCCGCCGCTTGGCGGTGGAGCTGCTCCTTTCTTCGGGCCACCACAACTGCCTGGTCTGCGAGGCCAACGGCGAGTGTAAGCTCCAGGCCCTGGCCTACGAGTACGGGGTGGACGCCGTCCGTTTCTCGCCCCCGGCCGAAACCTATCCCATTGAAGACGACAACCCGCTGATCACCCGGGACTTCTCCAAGTGCATCCTCTGCGGCCGCTGTGTGCAGGCCTGCAACGAGGTGCAGGTGAACCGGGCCATCGGCTTCGGGTATCGCGGGGCCGAGGCCAAGATCGTCACCACCGGCGACCGGCCCTACGACCAGAGCGACTGCGTGTTCTGCGGCCAGTGCGTGCAGGCCTGCCCGGTGGGGGCGCTCACCGAGAAGAAGGCCAAGGGCAAGGGCCGCTCCTGGGAGACCAAGAAGGTGCGCACCACCTGCCCCTACTGCGGGGTGGGCTGCCAGCTCTGGCTGCACGTGAAGGACAACCAGATCATCAAGGTCACTGCCGTGGAGGACGCTCAGCCCAACCGGGGCCGTTTGTGCGTGAAGGGCCGCTTCGGCTACGACTTCATCCACAGCCCCGAGCGCCTGACCACGCCGCTGATCAAGGAGAACGGCGAGTTCCGCGAGGCGAGCTGGGACGAGGCCCTGGACCTGGTGGCCGAGCGCTTCATGGAGATAAAGAAGGAGCACGGTCCCGACTCCATCGCCGGGGTCAGCTGCGCGCGCAGCACCAACGAAGACTCCTATAACATGCAGAAACTCTTCCGCGCGGTGATCGGTACGAACAACATCGATCACTGCGCACGAACCTGACACGCTCCCACTGTCGCCGGTCTGGCGACTTCTTTCGGCTCCGGGGCCATGACCAACAGCTTTGCCGACTTTGACAAGGCCAAGATGTTCTTCATCATCGGCTCCAACATGACCGAGGCCCACCCCGTGGCGGCCACGTTCGTGAAGAACGCGGTAAACAACGGGGCCAAGATGATCCTGGTGGACCCCCGGCGCACCGCGCTGGCGGAGTTTGCCACCATGCACCTGCCCCTCAAGGTGGGCAGCGACATCGCCCTGTTGAACGGGCTGATGCACGTGCTCATCAAAGAGGACCTCTACGACAAGGAATACGTGAAGAGCTGCACCGTGGGCTTCGAGGAGCTCAAGGCCGCGGTGGAGAACTACCCGCCCGAGCGGGCGGAGGAGATCAGCGGCATCCCGGCGGAGACCATCGTGGAGGTGGCCCGCCTGATGGCCGCCAACAAGCCGGCCATGCTCATGTACACCTTGGGCATCACCGAGCACACCTGCGGCGTGAACAACGTGATGTCCTGCGCCAACTTCCAGATGCTTCTGGGCAACGTGGGCTTCGAGTGCGGCGGCGTGAACCCGCTGCGCGGCCAGAACAACGTGCAGGGGGCCTGCGACATGGGCGCGCTGCCCAACGTGTACCCCGGCTACCAGAAGGTCACCGACCCCGACGCCAAGGCCAAGTTCGAGAAGGCCTGGGGCGTGGAATTGGACGACAAGCTGGGCATGATGATGCCGGCCATGTTCGACGGCCTGGGCGACGGCAAGGTCAAGGGCATGTACATCTTCGGCGAGAACGTGGCCAACACCGAACCGGACATCACCCATGTGGAGCACTGCATGGAGCACGCCGAGTTCATCGTGTGCAACGACATCTTCCATACCGAAACCACCCGCTTCGCGGACGTGGTCTTGCCGGCCACGGCCTGGAGCGAGGACGACGGCACCTTCACCAACAGCGAGCGCCGGGTGAACCGGGTGCGCAAGGCGGTGGAGGCTCCCGGGGATGCCAAGCCCAACTGGTGGATCTTCAAGGAGATCGCCAAGCGCATGGGCCAGGAGTGGGAGTCGAACAGCGGCCAGGAGATCTGGGACAACGAGGTATCCATGCTGGCCCCGTCCATGACCGGCATCAAGTTCAGCCGCATCGAGGGAGACGGCTTGCAGTGGCCGGTGCCCGACCTGGATCACCTGGGCACCCCGTTCCTGCACAAGGACGGCTGCTTCACCTGCGGGCTGGGCAACTTCAAGCCCGCCGAGTGGACCCCGCCGGCCGAGGTGCCGGACGAGGAGTACCCCCTGGTGCTCAGCACCGGGCGTAGGCTCTACCACTATCACACCCGCACCCAGACCGGGCGCAGCGGCGGGCTCAACGAGCTTTTGGGCGAGGAGACGGCCGACATCTCCCTGGCCGACGCCAAAAAGCTGGGCATCGCCAACGGCGAGCGGGTGCGGCTCTCCTCGCGGCGCGGCTCCATCGAGCTCACCGCCAAGGTGACCCCCGAGGTGCAGGAAGGCATGGTGTGGATGGCCTTCCACTTCCGCGAGGCCTGCGCCAACTGGCTGACCAACGGGGTCTACGACCCGGTCTCCCAGACCGCCGAGTACAAGGCCTGCGCCGTCAAGCTGGAGAAGGTGGCCTAGCGGGCAGGGCCCTAATAACCTGAGCGAAATCTTACGGGCCCGGGGTCAAGCACCTCGGGCCCGTTTGTGTTAACCTATGGCGTGCGTCCATCAGGCGGACGGCCCTAAATGGGACGGTCGCGGTTGGCCGCGAAGGGGCCTTTTGGGCTGCCCTTCGTGGTTGCGTGGGCATAGTTCTCTGTGATGTAATATAGCATTGTCGACCATCTTACCCCGGCGCGGCATGGCGCCGGGCCACGGCGGCTCGCCGCCGCCGACGGACAAGCCTGGAGCGAAACATGCAGAAGATAAAATTGGAAGTTAACGGGCAGCAGCACGAGGTACTTGCCCGCAAGGATGACGTGCTCTTGGATTTCCTGCGGGACAAGCTGGACCTCACCGGCACCAAGCAGTCCTGCGACCGCAAGGGCCAGTGCGGGGCCTGCACGGTGATCGTGGACAACAAGGCGGTTCTCTCCTGCCTAACCAAGCTCACCAAGCTGGACGGAGCCAAGGTCATCACCGTGGAGGGCCTGGGCACCCCGGCCAACCCTCACCTGATTCAGCACGCTTATGTGCTGGCCGGCGCGGTGCAGTGCGGCTTCTGCACTCCGGGCCTGATCGTGGCCACCAAGGTTCTGCTGGACGAAAACCCCGACCCCGACGACGAGACCATCAAAAAAGCGCTTCGCCGCAACCTGTGCCGCTGCACCGGCTACGTGAAGATCATCGAGGCGGTCAAGCTGGCCTCGCGCTTCCTGCGTGGCGAGATCACCCCGGACCAGGTGGCCCCGGCCGCCGACGCCCCGGTGATGGGCATTTCCCATCCCCGCCCCTCGGCCTACATCAAGGCCTGCGGCGTGGCCCGCTTCACCGGTGACTACAAGATCCCCGGCGCCCTGGAGCTTGCCGTGGTGCGCTCCGAGGTGCCCCACGCCCTGATCAAGTCCATCGACTCCAGCGCGGCCGAGGCCATGCCCGGGGTGGTGGGCGTGATGCGCGGCGAGGACATCGCCCAGACCGGCACCAACATTCTTAAGTACATGGTGGTTGACCGGCCCATCCTGGCCACCGACCGGGTGCGCTACATCGGCGACGCCATCGTGGCCGTGGCCGCCCGCACCAAACAAGAGGCCGAGGCGGCCGCGGCGGCCATCAAGATCGAGCTGGAGCCCCAGCCGGTGCTCAATAGCCCCGAAGAGGCCATGGCCGAAGGCGCCTTCCAGCTGCACGCCGAGAACGAGCGCCCCAACCTGTGCTTCCATCAGCCCCAGATCAAGGGCGACGCCGAGGCGGCCCTGGCCGATTCGGCGGCGGTCATCGAGACCACCTTCAACACCCAGTGCATCCACCAGGCTCCCCTGGAGCCCGAGGCCTGCATCGCCTACTGGGACTACGAGGACCCCGAGGACCCGCGCCTGGTGGTGGTGGGCCGCTCCATCAACATCCACCATCACCTGCACATGCTGCAGGAGGCGGTGGGCTGGGAGAACATGACCTACGAAGAGGCCTTCGTGGGCGGGCAGTTCGGCCTGAAGATCGACATCACCTCCGAGGGCCTCGCCGCGGCGGCCGCCGTGTTCTTCAAAGAGCCGGTGCGCTACATCCCCAGCCTGCACGAGTCCATGCAGCTCACCCCCAAGCGCCACCCCTTCCGCATGGACGTGAAGCTGGCCGCCGACGCCGACGGCAAGCTGACCGCCTACTGCAACGACATTCTGGTGGACAACGGGGCCTATCACTCCATGGGCCACGTGGTAGTGCTCCGGGCCCTGATGATGCTCTCAGGTTCCTACAACATCCCCAACGTCAAGGCCGACAGCCGCCTGGTGTACACCAACAATCCCTGGGGCGCGGCGGCCCGGGGCGCGGGGCCACCGCAGGTCAACTTCGCCCTGGAAGTGGCCATGCAGATGCTGGCCGACAAGATGGGCATGGACCCCATCGACTTCCGCATGAAAAACTTCCTCAAGCCCGGCGAGAGCAAGTCCACCGGTCACGTGGTGACCGAGTGGCCCATCCCCGATCTGCTGGAAGACATCCGGCCCCACTATGAGCGCGCCAAGAAGGACGCCGACGCGGCCAACGCGGCGGGCGGGCGCTACCTGCGCGGCGTGGGTATCGGCACCGGTTCCTTCGGCATCGGCGGCCCGGGCGACCAGGCCTTCTCCGCCGCCGAGCTGGATAGCGACGGCGGGGTGAGCATCTACACCGCCGCCGCCGACCCCGGCGAGGGCAACGACTCCATGCTCAGCCAGATCGCCGCCGAGATCACCGGCGTCCCGCTGAGCAAGGTGCGCCTCTACACCCGCTCCACCGACCTGACCGCGGCCTCGGGCCCGGCGGCCGGCAGCCGCATCACCTACATGATCGGCGGGGCCACCGAAGACGCCTGCAAGCAGCTGAAGGCGGCCATGGACGAGACCGGCGCCAAGACCGGCCCCGAGCTGGAGGCCGCCGGCAAGCCCGCCCGCTACCAGGGCACCAAGAAGATGGCGCTGGCCGGCGTGTTGGACCCGGAGACCGGCCAGGGGCCCTCCATGGAGAGCCAGGTGCACGCGGTGCAGCTGGTCGAGCTCCAGGTGGACACCGAGACCGGCGAGGTGAAGGTTGTAAAGATGACCACCGCCGTGGACGCGGGCCCGGTGATCCATCCCCAGAACCTCACCGGCCAGCTGGAAGGCGGCGCGGACATGGGCGTGGGCCTGGCGCTGCGCGAAGTCTACGTGGCCGGCGAGACCAAGGATTGGCGCACCTTCAAGTTCCCCACCATGGCCACCTCCTTCCCCCAGGAGGTGATCATCCGCGAGACCATCCGGCCCAACGGAACCCTGGGCCGCACCGGCGTGGGCGAGATGTGCCTGGTGCCCACCGCCCCGGCGGTGATCAACGGGATCAAGGACGCCATCGGCACCTTCATCACCGACCTGCCGGCCACGCCCGACAAGGTGCTGGCCGCCCTGGGCAAGTCGGGGAGCTAGCCCGCTTATTTCAGGGAGGTTGGGTGGCGCTAAGCCACGAGCTAGTATCCATGGGACGGTTATGAAACAAACGCCAGCGTCATCAAGGCACGGCCTGCACCCAGGCCCGGCACAGCCAGGCGCCGGCAGACAAGGCGTCTGGCAAGCGAGGGCCGCGGGCGTAGCCTTCAGTGCTACGTCGAGGCCCGAGCGCAGCCAGCAACACCGTATGCCGGTGGCTGGCGCAGCCGGACGCCCGGCCTTCCTGAAATATGGGGGCTAAGCGATGAGCGATGCCACTGGAGCTGGCGGCGACGCCGCCAGCTCCACCCGGCATCTTCGGACCGTGGCCGGCCGGGAGATCGCCTTTGACGGCGAGGGCTTTTTCTGGGACTTCGACGAGTGGAGCGAGGAAGCCGCCCGCGAGCTGGCCGCGGAAAGCGGCCTGGCCGAACTGGATGACGAGCACTGGAAGGTGCTCCGCTTCTTTCGCGACTACTTCGCGTACCACGGCCGCGCGCCCCTGAACCGGGACATTAAAAAGGGCACCGGCTTCTCCCTGCTGGAATTGCAGGGCATGTTTCCCGGCGGGCTAAAGGAAGGCGCCCGGCGCCTGGCCGGCCTGCCCAACCCCAAAAGCTGCAACTAAAGCGCGTCACACCCCCGGGACGAGCCGCCATGATCTACCTGGACAACGCCGCCACCTCATTCCCCAAGCCGGGCGATATCTTCCGCGCGGCCCTGGAGGCCTTTCTGGAGACCGGGGCCTCGCCCGGGCGCGGCGGCTACGACGCGGCGGTGTCGGCCGAGCACGAGGTTCTGGCCGTGCGGCGCAAGGTGGCCGCCCTGTTCGGCGCGCCGGATTTCGTCACCTGCTTCGCCTACAACGCCACCGACGCGCTCAACACCCTGTTGCAGGGCCTGGTGCGCCCCGGCGACCACGTGGTGAGCACCCGCCTGGAGCACAACTCGGTGCTCCGGCCCTTGCACCATCTGCGCGAGGCGGGGATCATTAGCTTCGACCTGGCCCCCTTCAATAGCCAGGGCGTGGTGGAGCCCGAGGCGGTGGCCGCGCTCATCAAGCCCGACACCCGCCTGGTGATGCTCAACCACGCCTCCAACGTGCTGGGCACCCTGCAACCCGCGGCCGAGATCGGCGCGCTCTGCGCTCAGCGGGGCATCCCGCTTCTGCTGGACGTGTCCCAGAGCGCGGGCAACGCGCCCATCGACATGCGCGCCTGGAACGTGAGCGCCCTGGCCTTCACCGGCCACAAGTCCCTGTTGGGCCCGCCGGGCATCGGCGGCCTGGTCCTGGACCCGTCCCTGGACGTGCGCCCCTCCCGCTGGGGGGGCACCGGGGTCAACTCCGAGAGCGTGCTGCACAGCCGCGACTACCCCGAGCGCCTGGAGGCGGGCACCATCAACCTGCTGGGCGTGATGACCCTGGGCCGCTGCCTGGAGCTGCAATCCGGCCCAGAGGCCGAGGCGGCCCGGCAACGCGAAGCCGATCTGCACGCCCGCCTGGTGCAAGGGCTGAGCGCCCTGGAGGGCCTCACGCTGCACTGCCCGGGCTTCGGCCCGGAGCGCATCCCGGTGGTCAGCTTCAACCTGGACGGCTGGGCCCCCCACGACGTGGGCGTGGTGCTGGACGGCGACTACGAGATCGCGGTGCGCACCGGCCTGCACTGCGCGCCCCTGCTGCACCAAGACCTGGGCAACGGCGCGGCCGGTTCGGTGCGGGTCAGCCTGGGCCGCTACAATTCCGACCAGGATGTAGAGGCGCTGCTGAGCGCCCTGGCCGAGATGCTGGCCTCGGCCTAGCCGCCCCCTCCCCTCTCTCCCCAAAACCCCAGTGTTCATCGGCCCCGCCGGGCGGCCTCCGCCCCGGCCCAGTCCCCGTGGGCCGCGCCCGGGGTGCATCCTTTCGCATTTACAATATTGTATAACGCCAAACATTTAACTTAGGGATTAAACTAGGTTTATAAAAAATTGCTCTATACAACTAAATAAGTGTTGTAATGCTCCGGGCCACGAGCTATCTTGCCCAAAGACCCACTCAATCCGGAGAGAGGAAACCGGCGGCCCCCCCTGGGCGCGGCCGCCAGACAGGCGATAGCCATGGCCCGAGCAAAGCACTCTTCCCGGCGCGGCGAAGCCCCTCTGCCCGCCTACTACAAGCTTCAGATGGAGCTGTTGGCAGGCATTGAGGATGGCCGCTGGGCCCCGGGCGAGGCCATCCCGCCGGAGCGCAAGATCGCCGAGAGCTTTGGCGTCAGCCTGGGCACGGTGAACCGGGCCCTGGCCAACCTGGTCAACGACGGCTACCTCAAGCGCATCCAGGGCAAGGGCACCTTCGTGGCCGGCACCACCATCCCCCTGGAGAGCGTGCGCTACACCCGCCTCCGCCGCGACTTCAACGAGCCCGACCCCCGTTTCAAGATTCAGCTGCTGGGCCTTCGGGAAGTCCCGGCCTTCGAGCCGGCCAAGCGCCTGCTCAAAATGCGCGGCGCGGGCAAGCTATGGGAAGTGGAGCGGCTGTTCATCAGCCGCAAGGGCCCGCTGATGTACTACCTGTCCTACCTGCCCCAGCGCCTGTTCAAGGACCTGGACCAGGTCATCGGCCCGCTCATGGAAAAAATGACCCTCTACGAGGGCATCGAGAAAAAGTACGGATTGCCCACCATCTTCAACCAGGAGCTGATCAGCGCGGTGCCCGCCGAAAAGAAGGTGGCCGAGATATTCGGGGCCAAGGTGGGCGCGCCGGTGTTGAAGATCGAGATGCTTTCTTTCACCTACAAGGAAAAACCCTACGAATACCGCATCAGCTACTGCGTCACCGGTGAACAAAAAATGTTCCGGGAGATGTAGCGGCGTGGCTTGGGAGAAGAAATGGCTTACGACTATCCAGTAATCAACGCCGACGTTGTCGTGGTGGGAGGCGGCAGCGCGGGGGTGATGGCCGGCATCCGGGCCAAGGAAGTGGCTCCGGATCAGGAGGTGATCGTCCTGGAAAAGGGCGACGCCAAGTACTCCGGCTGCATCGCCCGGGGCATGGACGCGCTCAACATCGTGGCCGTGCCCGGCGTGTCCTCGCCGGAGCTATACGTGGAGTCCAACCGGCTGGCCTGCGAGGGCATCATGGACGAGCCGGTGAACTACCGCATGGCCGAGCGCTCCTGGCCCCTGATGAAAAAGCTCATCGACTGGGGCGTCTGCTTCCCCACCGATGACAAGGGCGACTACGAGATCCTCCAGGTGCACCCCAAGGGCCGCTTCTGCGTGACCATGAAGGAGCCCGAGCTCAAGTCCATCCTGCACCAGCGCCTGGTGGCGGGCGGAGCCAAGGTGTTCAACCGCACCATGGCCGCCGAGATATTGGTGGAGGAGGGCCGGGTGGCCGGGGTCATCGCGGTCAACGTGCGCACCGGCGAGGTGATGGTCATCCGCGCGCCCAGCGTGATCCTCTCCGCCGGGGGCACCGCCCGCTTCGGCCTGCCGGCCAACGGCAACCTCTACGGGGTGTACGACTTCCCGGGCAACACCGGCGACGGCTACTGCCTGGCCTATCGGGCCGGGGCCGAGCTTAGCGGCCTGGAGTACACCCTGTACTACTACATCACCAAGGACATCAACGCGCCGCTGCTCTACATCACCCTGACCCGCGGGGCGCATCTGCTCAACGCCTTTGACCAGCGCCGCGACAAGGAGCACCCCTCCATCAAGAGCATGTGCATGGAGGACTTCTTCGATCGCTCCGGGCCCCTGCGCATCCGCATGGACCACCTGCCCGAGGACAAGATCAAAGAGATCGAGGAGATTCTGTTCACCACCGAACGCCCGGCCTGCGAGCGCTTCCACGCCGGGCGCGACAACGACTTCCGCACCGGCGAGATCGAGCTCTGGCCCACCGAGGTATACCTCTGCGGCGGCCACGGCATGACCGGGGTGCGCATCAACGAAAAGGGCGAGTCCAGCCTGCCCGGGCTCTACGCGGCCGGCGACACCAGCCTCTGCGCGCGCGGACACCTCTCCGGCGCCTTTGTCTACGGCGAGATCTGCGCCGAGAGCGGCAGCGAGTTCGCCCGCGAGAAAGGCCTGGCCCCCTTCGACCCGGCCAAGGTGGACGCCTTCCTGGCCCGGCGCGAAGCCCGTCTCTCCCAGGGCAAAAACCCCATCGCGGTGGAGGAGTTCGAGTTCAAGGTGCGGCGCATCATCACCGACTACCTCACCCCGCCCAAGAACGAGTACAAGCTCAAGCGGGTGCTGTGGTGGATGGAGCGCTTCCGCCAGGAGCTGGACGAGATGGTCTACGTAAAGGACATGCACGACCTGTTCAAGACCTACGAGGTGGCCAACATCATCCAGTGCGCCACCCTGTGCGCCACCGCCTCGCTGGAGCGCACCGAGAGCCGCTGGCTGCCCTGGCACTACCGCACCGACTTCCCGGACAAGAACGACGCCCAGTGGCTCAAGCACATCGTGCTCAGCCAGGGCGAAGGCCCCGGCGAGGTGAATATCCAGCACAAAGACATCATCAAGATGGCGGACCGGGGATAGTGTCATGCGCATGAACCTTTTGGAAGCCCTTTCGGACAATATCAAGATAAACAAGGATGCCTGCACCGCCTGCGGCGTGTGCGTGAACACCTGCATCCTGGACAACCTGCGCCTGAAGTTGGCCCCCTGCCGTAGGGCTTGCCCCCTGGGGGTCAACTGTCAGGGCTACGTCCAGCTCATCCTGCGTGGCGAGGAGGCGGCGGGCCTGGAGATGGTGCGCCGCGAGCTGCCCTTCCCGGGCATCCTGGGCCGCCTCTGCTCGGCCCAATGCGAGGCCTCCTGCCAGCGCCGGGCCGAGACCGGCTCGGCCGTGGCCATCCGCGCCCTGAAGCGCTACCTGGCCGACTTTGGCGGCAAGGCCGCCCTGCCCGAGAAGGCCCCGGCCTCCGGCAAGAAGGTGGCCGTGGTGGGATCGGGCCCGGCGGGCATGATGGCCGCCTGGGACCTTCTGGTCAAAGGCCACGAGGTCGCGGTGTTCGACGCCGAGCCCGAGCCCGGCGGCATGCTGCGCTGGGCGGTGCCCAGCTTCCGCCTGCCCGGCGAGGTCCTGGCCGCCGAGTGGGGCCAGCTCCTGGAGCTGGGCGCCACCTTCCAGGGCAACCAGGCCCTAGGCCGCGAGCTGAGCCTGGACAGCCTGGCCGCCGAGTACGACGCGGTGATCCTGGCCGTGGGCTGCCCAAGCCCCAAGCGCCTGGGCCTGGAGGGCGAGGACGCCCAGGGCGTGCACCATGCCCTGCCCCTGCTGCGCGCGGTGCGCGCCGGCGAGCCCCCGGCCCTGAGCGGCAAGGTGGTGGTGGTCGGCGGCGGCGAGGTGGCCCTGGACACGGCCCAGACCGCGCTCCGCCTGGGCGCGTCCCAGGTCACGGTGATCAGCCTGGAGGAGCGGGGCGGCATGCCCGCCTCTTCCGAGGCCCTGGCCCTGGCCGAGGGCGAGGGCGTGGTGCTGGATCCCTCCTGGGGCCCCGTGCGCTTTATTTCAAAAGACGGCGCGGTGAGCGGCCTGGAGCTCCAGCGCTGCCTGGCGGTGATGGACGCCATGGGCAACTTCGCCCCCAGCTTTGACGAGTGCCAGCTCAAGACCGTCGAGGCCGACGCGGTGATCGTGGCCATCGGCCAGGAGCGCGGCCCCGAGGCGCCCTACAAGGTCGCCGACCCGCTCACCCTGCAAAGCTCTCTGCCCAAGGTGTTCCTGGCCGGCGACGGGGTCAGCGGCCCCGGCACCATCGTTGAGGCCATGGCCTCGGGCCGCCAGGCGGCCGAAAGCGCCCATCGCCTGATCACCGGAGAGCACCTCACCTACGGCAGGAGCTACCCCGGCCCGGTGGAGACGGAGTTCGAGATCGACACCAGCCGGGGCTCGGACGCCGAGCGCGCCGAGGCTCCGGTGCACCGTCCCAGCGGGGCGGGCGACTTCGCCGAGGTGGAGCTGGCCCTGACGCCCGCGCAGGCCAAGGCCGAGGCGGGTCGCTGCTACAGCTGCGGCGCGCCCTTCGGCAAGTTCCGCACCTGCTGGTTCTGCCTGCCCTGCGAGGTGGAATGCCCCCAGGACGCCCTGTGGGTGGACATCCCCTATTTGCTTCGTTGAGGGAAATTCGCAGCCCTTTTTATCAGAGCCACAAGAGTCTCTAGCACTAGGAGGAAAGATCATGAAAAAATTACTGGCGGTACTGACCTGCTGCCTGGCCCTGGCCCTGGTGGCCGTGCCGGCCATGGCCAAGGACTACCCCACCAAGCCCATCATGGCCTACATTCCCTTGTCGGCCGGCGGGACCACCGACGTGTTCGTGCGCACCATCGCGCCCTACATGGAAAAGTACCTGGGCAAGCCCCTGGTGCTGGTCAACAAGCCCGGCTCCGGCGGCGCGGTGGCCATCTCCACCCTGGCCAAGGCCAAGCCCGACGGCTACACCTTCTCCTGGGCCAACCTGCCCACTCTGGTGACCATCCCCCAGATGCGCAAGCTGACCTACAACCCCAAGGACCTGGTGTACATCGCCTCGCCCATGCACTATGACTACATCCTCTACGTGAAGAAGGACTCGCCCTTCAATAGCCTCAAGGAGCTGATCGAGTTCGCCAAGAAGAACCCGGGCAAGGTCACCTACGGCACCCCCGGCCTGGGCACCACCAACCACCTGGGCGTGGCCTGGCTGGCCAACGACCAGAAGGTCAAGATGACCCCCATCCCCTTCAAGGGCAACCCCAAGTCCGTGGCCGCGGTGCTGGGCGGCCACGTGGTGGCTTGCAACACCTCCACCACCGCCTCGGTGTCCTCCTATAAGGGCGGCAAGCTCAAGCCCCTGGTGATCATGAGCGCCAACCGCATCCCCCTGACCCCGGACACCAAGACCTTGAAGGAGCTGGGCTACAACTTCAGCCAGTTCTCCTGCCTGGGCGCGGTGTTCCCCAAGGGAACCCCCGAGGCCATGCGGGCCAAGATCGAGGGCGCCATCAAGTACGCCCTGAGCCAGCCGGACGTGCAGAAGAAGGCCAAGGAAGAGCTCTACGTGAGCATCGACTTCCTGGACGGCAAGAAGTACCGCCAGCTCTGCGACGAGTACTGGGGAATCTGGGGCGGCATCCTCAAGGAAGTCGGCCTGAAGAAGTACTAGGAGCCACCGGGGCGCGCCCGCGCCCCACGGCTTGATAAAACCCACTAGCATCTCAGGCGGGCCGGCCCCCGATCCGGGCCGGTCCGCCCCGCGAGGAGTCCCATGAACGCTCGGTCGGAGCTATCCATAGCCGGAGTGCTCATCGCCTTCAGCCTGCTCAACTACTTCTACCTGATACCCACCCAGGTGGTGGCGGAGGGGTCCTCGCCGATCTATCCGGCCTTGATCAACACCATGCTCCTGTGTTTCTCCCTGGCCTACCTGGGCGAGGGCGTCCGCGCCTGGCGCCGCGAAAAGAAGGAAAGCGAAGGCCGCCCGGCCGGGGCCGGCAAGAACATGCTGCGCCCGGTGGCCATGCTGGTGGTCACCGGAGCCTGGGTGTTGACCATGGACTACATCGGCTTCATCATCTCCACCTTCTTTTTCCTGGTGGTGGCCTCGCGCATCTTCGGGTCGGAGTCCTGGTCCAAGACCATCATCATGGCCGTGGTCATGCCCCTGATCATCTCCTTCATCTTTCGTGGGCTCAACGCCGTCTTGCCCGAGGGTCCGGCCGAAGAGCTACTCAACTTGATTCTGGGCTGAGGCGGAGCAAAGCCATGGGCGATATCTTTGGACATCTTTGGGACGGGGCGCTATACGCCCTGTCGATCTGGAACCTGCTGGCCATCGTCGTCGGCTACGCCATAGGCATCATCGCCGGGGCCATCCCCGGGGTCATGGCGGTCACGGCCATGGTGCTCATCCTGCCCTACACCTTCACCCTGGAACCTTTGTTCGCCATCGCGCTGTTGATGGGCGTGTACAAGGGCGGGGCCTACGCCGGTTCCATTACCGCCACCCTGTTCAACATCCCCGGCACTCCCGAAGCGGCGGCCACGGCCCTGGACTCCTACCCCATGTTCAAGGAGGGGCACCAGAAGCGGTCCCTGGAGATCGCCCTGTGGGCCTCCCTGTTCGGCGGCACGGTGAGCAACTTCCTCTTGGTCTTCACCGCCCCGCCCCTGGCCGAGGTGGCCCTGCGCCTGGGCCCGCCGGAGATCGCGGCCCTGATTCTCTTCTCGCTCACCGCGGTGATCACCCTGCTGGGCGACAGCCGCATGGACATCTGGAAGGGCTTCATCTCCATCACCTTGGGCTTGATGCTGGCCACGGTGGGCCTGGACAACATGAGCGCCTCGCGGCGCTACGTCTTCGGCATCGAGGACCTGGACAACGGCGTGCCTTTCGTCCTGACCATCATCGCCCTGCTGGCCCTGTCCGAGGTGTTCATCCAGGCCGAGAGGGTGGGGCACTTCACCCTGGGCGACGCGGCCGGCGCGGTGAAAGCCATCATCCCCTACACCTGGCAGCAGCGCTGGAAGGATTTCAAACTCTGCCTCAAGGACCTGCTCCGCAGCTCCTTCGTGGGCTCGCTCTTGGGCGCGCTGCCCGGCATCGGGGCCACCACCGCCGCCTTCGTGTGCTACGGCGAGGCCCGGCGTTCGGCCAAGAAGAACGCCCGCTTCGGCCACGGCGACCCCCGGGGCATCGCCGCCCCGGAGGCGGGCAACAACGCGGTGGCCGCCTCCTCGCTGATCCCCCTGGTCACCCTGGGCATCCCCGGCTCGGTGGCCGCGGCGGTCATGTACGGCGCCTTCATGATCCAGGGCATGATCCCCGGCCCCATGCTGATGATGGAGCACCCGGAGGTCATCTACGGCCTGTTCGTGCTCCTCATCGTCACCGACTTCCTGGGCGCCTTCGTGGTGGCCCTGCCCTTCATCTCGGTGGTGCAGAAGATCTTCAAGAACCTGAACTACTCGCTGTTCTTCCCGGGCGTGGTGGTCTGCTGCGTGGTGGGGGTCTACGCCGAGGAGTTCAACGTCTTCAACCTGCGCATCTTCCTGATGCTGGGCTTCGTGGGCTACATCATGCGCAAGATGGGCATGTCCATCCCGCCCTTCATTCTGGCCTTCATCCTGGGGCCCATCCTGGAGCGCAACACCCGCACCGCCCTGCTGCTCTCCGGCGACAGCCCCATGATCTTCGTGCAGAGCCCCATCGCCCTGGCTCTGTTGATCCTGGCGGTGGCCGCCCTGGGCTGGTCCTTGTGGCGCAAGACGCGGGGCGGCAAGAGCGCCCTGGAGGTGCCCGAGGAGTTCAAGCACTAGCATCGCCGCTTGGCGAACAAAACGAGAGGCCAGCCGCCGGGCTGGCCTCTCGCTATTTGAGCATGGGTTTTTTTGGCCGGGGCGCTATTTCAACCCGGCCAGGTCGGCCAGCACCTGCTCGGCGTGGCCCTTGGCCTTCACCTTGGGGTAGACCTTCAACAGCTTGCCGTCCGGCCCGGCCACGAAGGTGCTGCGGATGGGCCCCTGGCTCACCTTGCCGTAGAGCTTTTTTTCGCCCCAGGCGCCCAGGGCCTGGATGAGGCCGGTGTCCGGGTCGGCCAGTAGGGAATACTTGAGCCCCAGCTTGTCGCTGAACTTGGCGTGGCTGGCCACCTTGTCGCGGCTCAGGCCCGCCACGGCCCAACCCCTGCGCTTGAAATTCGTGAGTTTCTCCTGAAACTCTGATGCCTCGGCGGTTCAGCCGCTGGTGTTGTCCTTGGAGTAGACGAACAAGACCAGGCCTCTTTTGCCCACCAGGTCCTTAAAGACCTTGTCCGCGCCGCTCTGGTCGGGCAGCTTGAACTTGGGCAGCTTGTCTCCTTGGCTAAGCATATGGGTTCTCCCGATTTGGTTCGGCGTTTCCTATGATTCTAACCCAAAGCGGCCCCCGCCGGAAATTTCGGGCGGGGGCGCGGAGGCCTGGTTTCGCTTACTTGAGCTCCATGGCCTTTTCCGGGCACATCTCCTGGCAGCAGAAGCACACGATGCACTTGTCCGGGTCCACCTTGGGCAGCTCGCCGTCAAAGGCCAGGGCCGAGGCGGGGCAGCCCTCGATGCACTGGCCGCAGCCGGTGCACAGCTCGGGGTCGGCCGAGGGCCGCAGCTGGGTGCGGCTCTCGAGGAACTCCTGGATGCCCGGGGCGCGGGTGATGGACTCGCCGCCCAGGGGGGGCAGCTTGAAATCGGGCACCGGCTTCAGTTCGCCGATGATCTCTACGGCCTCCTCGGCGTACTCGCCCAGGCCCAGGGCTTGGGCCTTGGCTAAAAAGCGCATGATCCCGGGGTCCTCCAGGCCCATGAGCCGGCCAATGGTTCCGTCCAGGGCCACTCCGTTGTCCGCGGCCAAAACCAGCCCCACGTCGCGCAGGTCGGGCGAGGCCGGGCCGTTGCCCTCCATGCCCACCACCCCGTCCACGATGAAGAGGTCCGGCTTGCGCAGGGCGAACACATCCACCAGCACCTCGTTGAAGCGTCCCGGATCGCCGGCCAGCTTATGCAGGTTGGCCTTCTGGGCCCCGGGCAGGATGCCGAAGCTGTTCTTGATGGCCCCGGAAAGCACGGTGAGGCCGTGGGTCTTGAACTTGGGCACCGAGATGAAGTAGTCGGCCTCCATGATGGCCCGGCTCACCCCCACGGTGGGCAGATACTCGGGGTTGAAGGGCACCTCCACCACCTCGGTCCCGATGTTCTGGTAGTGCCCCAGGGCCGCCTCGCGCAGGCCGGTTTTCTCGAAGGCCATCTCGTTGGCCCCGTAGGTGAACACCCCGGGGTTGTCGCCCACGATGATCGAGGCCGGCTCCAGCCGCTCCAGGGCCGCCACCACCGCGCGCAGCACCGCCGGGTGGGTGGCGATGCTCTCCTTGGGGTCGGCCGAGCGCAGCACGTTGGGCTTCACCACAACCTTCTTGCCCTTCACCGGCGGCGCGAAAATCTCAAAAGCCCGGTCCACGGCCGCTTGACAGTGCTCATAGCTGGCCGGCTCGATCATCACTCTGTACATGGGATTCACCTTCTGGTTGCGGCCGGCGGCCCGGCCCGGCGTGCCTTCTGGGTTGCCTGTTAAGCTTGCATTATACGACGGTCGACCGCGCTGGCCCAACCGCTGCTTTTAAGCGGCTTGCCAAGGGGCGTTTGTACATTATTATATTAATAGGACGTGTGTGAAAGGAGTCCGTCATGCCCTGCCCCGCCTGCCGAAGCGACCGATTTTACGTGAAGGACCCGGACGATCCCTATGAGATATGGGAGTTCGCCGTGCACGGCGGCGCTCCGGTCTTCGAAGAGCCCCAAAACGATGCGCCCCAAATCGACGAGGAAAGCCAGGTCTACTGCGGCCATTGCTCCTGGCACGGCCGCCTGAATCAAGTTAGCTAGGGCCCCGGTCACAAGCCCGAGGAGACTGCAATGCCCGATATCGATATGTCATCCTATGAATGCCCCTGCGGCTATATCTACGACCCGGCCGAGGGCGACTACGACAGCGGGGTCATGCCCGGCACCGCCTTCGGAGACCTGCCCGAGGAATGGCTCTGCCCTAAGTGCGGCTCGGAAAAGCAGTACTTCGAGCGCGTCGACTAGGACGCTGCCCAACCGCCACCCCTGCCTCCGCCCCGAAGCGCGATAGGGCCCATGACCTCTTTTGACCCAGCCCCCCGGCCCTGGAGCCCCGCCCGTTTGCAAGACCTCCTGGCCGGCCGCCCCCTGGACCGCATCCCGGTGGGCAGCATGAGCGTGGGCTTCAACGCCCTGTGCGCCGGCTACACCGTGGGCGAAATCCTGGTGGACCCGGACAAGTGCTTCCAGGCCAGCCTGTGGACCGGGGCCATGATGGACTGGGAGCCCATGCCCCACTACCCCTCGCACAGCGTGTGGGGAGCCATCGACTTCGGCGGCGAGCTGCGCCTGCCTCAGGGCCCCTACGAAAGCTCCCTGATCATCACCCGCCACCCGGTGGACAGCCCGGTCGACCTGGAGCGCCTGCCGATGCCCGACCCGCGCACCGCCGGGCGCATCCCCTTTGCCTGGCGCTTCGCCGAGTTGCAAAAACAGGCCGGCCTGCCGGTGTTCTTCTCCTCGCGCTCGCCCTTCACCATGGCCGCCAACATCGCGGGCCTGGAGAACTTCTTCCGCTGGATGGTCAAGGCTCCGTCCCTGGCCCAGCGCCTGCTGGAGATGTCGCTAAAGCACATCCTGGCCGTGTTGGACTACTGGATCGAGTCCTTCGGGGCGGAGAGCCTTTTCGTGTGGATGTCCAACCCCAACGAGTCCAACCAGGTGATCTCGCCGCGCCACTTCGCCCAGTGGGCCCTGCCCCTGCACCAGCGCTATTTCGCGGCCCTGGCCCAGCGCGGCCTGACCCGGGTGGGCATCCACCTCTGCGGCGACCAGAACCTCAACCTGCCCATGCTGGCCGAGGCCGACCTCTGGCCCCACCCAACCATCCTCAGCTTCGGCCACGAGGTCTCCCCGGCCCGGGCGGGCCGTCTCTTTCCCCAGGACGTCATCTTCGGCAACCTGGAGCCCAGCCTGCTCCAGGTAAAAACGCCGGGGGAGATCCATGGCATGTGCGGGGAGATCATCAAACAGGGCCGGAGCGCGCCGGGGGGCTTTATGCTGGCCCCGGGTTGCGGCATCCCGGCCACCGCGCCCGCAGTCAACGTCTATGCCATGACCCAGGCGGCCAAGGACTTTTCCTAGCCGGGGCCAGGCCTTAGGGGCAGCCCCCTTCTTGCAGCTTTTGCTCCAGAAAATCGATGCTGGCCTGATAGGCCCGCTGCTCGTCGGCCATGTGCAGGGCGGTGTCGCCCAGGAAGCCCTGCCAGGCGGCCCAGGCCTGGGCGCGGGGTTTGCCCAACAGATATTGCTCGCAGAAGTCGACCAGGGTTTGGCAGTGGGAGGCTTCATGGGCGCGGCACTCATCCTCGGCCCAGGATTCCTGGCAGTCCACCGCCTGGTTCTTGGTGCACTGGGTCTTGCACCAGCAGGGGCTGGCGTGGCCTTTGGTGTTCCCGGCCATCACGTCCGCGAACTCCCAGGGCTTGACCCCGCCGTCCACCCCGCTGTTGCCCGCCTGGGGGCGCTGGGCCATCTCCTCCATTAGGCTCTGGAAGGAATTGAAGTCCCGGGCCACCTCCCGGCCGTCGGGCCCCACCACCGCGCCGGTGCCCGTCACCTGGTAGTCGGCGTACATGGCCTGCATCTTGCGCCGCTCGATCAGGGCCCGGCGCAACGAATCGCAGTCGCCCTCGCTGCGCGTGGCCAAAAAGTCGCTGCGCTCCTCCTGGGCCACGTCGCGGCAGCTCACTATCTTGCCGTCCTTTTCATCGTATTCGATGCGGTCGTAGACCCAGGTGCCCAGCAGGCGCTTGCCCTTTTCATAGACCACGAAACGGAACTCGGTCTCGCGGGTGGGGGCCAGCTTGCCCGCGTCCACGCAAACCTGGGGGTTGCACACCGTCATCTTGCCGCTGAACTTGTAGCCGCTCAGGGTGCCCTGAAAATAGAGCTGGGGCTCGGAGAGGCAGCGGGTGCTCCCCTGGGAGATGTATCCCTTCACCTGATTGCCCGACTGCTTGATCTGGAGAACCTTGCCGCCCTCCTGGTAATAGCCGCAGAGGTTGTATTGCGGGTTGGGGTCCGCCGCCCGCACCACCTCTTCCAGGGTGGTGGCCGCCGGAGCGCCCCAGGCCGTGGCCGTGGCCAAGACCAGCGCGGCCAGGCCCAGCCCCATGATCCATGCCTTCATGCCTTTTGCCCTCCAGGTCGTCTCCCCCCGCTGCCGCCATTAGCCCTTAAGCTTAATAAATTCGGGCCCCCGGAGGGGGTATTTTTCGCCGCCGCGCCCACCCAGCGCGTTGCCCGGAGATAGGCCGCCCGGAGCACGCATCCCAAATGTTCATCGATATTACCTATTTGACTGTCTCGCCCCTTTCTCCTTACATTTATTTACCTATTCGATACCCAAACCCAGGGCGGGAAATGTCCCCTATCTTCGGCTTCAGATGAGTTCCTTTTAGAATGCTGCCCGGGCACGGTAGTCGGGGAAAGCCGAAGACCCTCCTTTCCGCCTGATCGCTTTTCCAGCAAAGCCAACCTTCCCGCGCCACTCCCGGCATGTTCGCAAATTCGGACCGGGCCGTCCGAACCGCCGCCCCACCGCGATGCCCAGGCCGGTTTCCCCGGCTTAGGGGGCCGGTGGGCGGTTGCCCGGCGTTTCCGGTCCTACCTCAAGGCAAGGAGTGGCAATGACTACTCAGCTCGATAGACGGCAGCCCGTGGGCGCGGTGATGGTGGTGGGTGGCGGCGTGGCCGCCATCCAGGCCTCGTTGGACCTGGCCGACACCGGCTACCTCGTCTACTTGGTGGAAAAGTCCCCGGCCATCGGCGGGGTGATGTCCCAGCTGGACAAGACCTTCCCCACCAACGACTGTTCCATGTGCATCCTCTCGCCCAAGCTGGTGGAGTGCGGGCGGCACCCCAACATCCAGATATTCACCAACACCTCGGTGGAGCAGGTGGACGGCCAGGTGGGGGCCTTCAGCGTCAAGCTCCACCAAAAGGCCCGCTACATCGACCTGAACAAGTGCATCGCCTGCGGGGCCTGCTCGGACAAATGCCCCAAGCGGGTGCCCGACCTGTTCAACTGCGGCCTGAACCAGCGCAAGGCGGCCCACGTAAAGTATCCCCAGGCCGTGCCCTTGAAGTACTCCATCGACCGCGACAACTGCATCTATTTCCAGAAGGGCAAGTGCAAGGCCTGCCAGCGCTTCTGTCCGGCCGACGCGGTGGACTTCACCCAGGAGGACCAGGACCTCACCCTGGAGGTGGGCGCGGTGGTGCTCTCGGCCGGGTTCAAGCCCTTTGATCCCTCCCCCTTCGCGCAATACTCCTACACCCACTTCCCCAACGTGGTCACCGCCCTGGAGTTCGAGCGCATCCTTAGCGCCAGCGGCCCCTGGATGGGCCATCTGGTGCGCCCGGGCGACGAGACCGAGCCCAAGAAGATCGCCTGGTTGCAGTGCGTGGGCTCCCGCGACATCAACAACTGCGATCACGGTTACTGCTCCAGCGTGTGCTGCATGTACGCCATCAAGGAGGCGGTGATCGCCATGGAGCACAGCCACGAGGGGCTGGACACGGCGATCTTCTACATGGACATGCGCACCTTCGGCAAGGACTTCGAGCGCACCTACGAGGGGGCCAAGGACCGGGGCGTGCGCTTCGTGCGCAGCCGCATCCACACCATCAGCGAGCTGCCCAACCACGACCTGCGCCTGGAGTACGTGGACGAAAGCGGCGAGGCCCATGCCGAGGACTTCGACCTGGTGGTCTTGAGCCAGGGCCTGGAGATGGACGCGGACACCGCGGCCATGTGCCAGCGCCTGGACATCGGCCTGGGCTCGACCGGCTTCGTGGACAGCAGCTCATTCGCGCCAGTGGCCACCAGCCGCCCGGGCATCTACGTGTGCGGCGCCCTGGCTGGCCCTAAGGACATCCCCTTGAGCGTCATGGAGGCCTCGGCCGCGGCCTGCGCCGCCTCGGGCGATCTGTCCATGTCGCGCGGCACCCTGGTGGACCCCCCGGTGGAGGTTCCCCAGCTAAACGTGAGCGGCGACGCCCCCCGGGTGGGGGTGTTTGTCTGTTCCTGCGGCATCAACATCGCGGGCGTGGTGGACGTCAAGGAAGTGATGGACTACGCGGCCACCTTGCCCAACGTGGTCTATGTGGAGAACAACCTGTTCACATGCTCCCAGGACACCCAGGACAAGATGACCGAGGTGATCAAGGAGCAGGGCCTCAACCGCATGGTGGTGGCGGCCTGTAGCCCGCGCACCCACGAGCCCCTTTTCCAGGAGACCCTGCAAGCCGCCGGCATCAACAAGTACCTGTTCGACATGGCCAACATCCGCAATCAGACCTCCTGGGTGCACGGCGACGATCCGGTCAAGGCCACCGAGCGGGCCAAGGACCAGGTGCGCATGGCCGTGGCCAAGGCCAGCCTGCTGGAGCCCCTGAGCGAGGCCAAGCTCTCCATCCTGCCCAGCGCCATGGTCATCGGCGGCGGCCTGGCCGGCATGAACGCGGCCCTGGAGCTGGCCAGGCAAGGCTACCCCACCCACCTGGTGGAGCGCGACGTGCAGCTGGGCGGCAACGCCCGGATGCTGCGCGTCACCGCCAAGGGCGACGAGGTTGCCCCCTATCTGGCCGAGCTCAAGGAAAAGGTCGAGGCCGAGCCCAACATCACGGTGCACCTGGGGGCCAACATCGAGAAAGTGGACGGCTTCCTGGGCAACTTCAACACCACCCTGAGCGGCGGGGAAGAGATCGAGCACGGGGTGGCCATCATCGCCACCGGGGCCAGCGAGTACCGCCCCACCGAGTACCTCATGGACCAGCACCCGGCGGTGAAGACCCACCTGGAGCTGGACGCGGCCCTGCTGAACGGCGAGATAGACCCGTCCCAGGTGGGCTCGGCGGTGTTCATCCAGTGCGTGGGCTCCCGCGAGCCGGAGCGCCCCTACTGCTCCAAGGTGTGCTGCACCCACTCGGTGGAGAGCGCCTTGCTCATCAAAGAGCAAAACCCCGAGGCCCAGGTGGCCATCCTCTACCGCGACATGCGCACCTTCGGCGACCGCGAGCTTCTCTACAAAAAGGCCCGCGCCGCCGGGGTGCTGTTCATCCGCTACGACCCGGAGAACAAGCCCGAGGTCACCGCCGACGGCGACAAGCTGGTGGTGGCGGTGGACGACCCCATCCTGGGCCGCCGCATCGCCCTGGATGCGGAGCTGTTGGTCCTGGCCAGCGCGGTGGTCAGCCACAACGACGAGCCCCTGGCCCAGATGTTCAAGATCCCCCTGGACCAGGACGGCTGGTTCCTGGAGGCCCACGTGAAGCTCCGGCCCGTGGACTTCGCCACCGACGGCGTGTTCATGGCCGGCATCTGCCACTACCCCAAGCCCATCGAGGAGGCGGTGGCCCAGGCCCAGGCCGCGGTGGCCCGCGCGGTGACCGTGCTCTCCAAGGGCGAGATGTTCCTGCCCGGCACCGTGGCGGTGATCGACCAAAACAAGTGCGTGGGCTGCGGGGTGTGCTGGACGGTGTGCCCCTACAAGGCCATCACCGAGGACGAGAACGGCCTGGCCGTGGTCAACGAGGCCCTGTGCAAGGGCTGCGGCACCTGCGTGGCCTCCTGCCGCTCGGGCGCGCCCAACCTGCGCGGCTTCTCCAATCAGGACGTGCTGGCCCAGATAAGCACCATGCTGCTGGGCTGACGGGAGAGACAAGCAAATGAGCCCTAATGAAAGCTTCGAGCCGCGCATCGCGGCCTTCTTCTGCAACTGGTGCACCTACGGCGGGGCCGACCTCGCCGGGGTGAGCCGCTTGCAATATCCCCCCAACATCCGCGCCATCCGCATCCCCTGCACCGGCCGCCTCAGCCCCACCTTTGTGTTGCAGGCCTTCCGCCAAGGGGCCGACGGGGTGTGGATCAGCGGCTGCCATCCCGGCGACTGTCACTACATCGAAGGCAACCTCTACGCCCGCCGCCGCTTCACCATCCTCAAGAACCTCCTGGAGTACGTGGGCCTGGAGCCCGGCCGCCTGCACTTCTCCTGGATATCCTCGGCCGAGGCCACCAAGTTCCAGCAGACGGTGATCGAGGTCACCGAGGCGGTCAAGGCCCTGGGGCCCTGCCAGTTCCTGCGCAAAGACATAGGCATGGTGGCCTGATGGATAACCAAGAAATCGCCCAAGCCATCCGCGAGACCGCCGCGCGCCTGCTCAGCGAAGGCGTGGTGGATTGCGTGCTCGGTTACCAGGCCGGCACGGTCCCCATGCGCGAGCGGCCCTATTTCGCCTACACCCCGGAAGAGGCCTCGAACCTCACCTGGACCGGCTTCTGCTGTAACAACCTGGCCAATTTCCTCATCCGCCGCCCGCAGGGCGAGACGGGCAAGGTGGCCGTGGTGGCCCAGGGCTGCATCAGCCGCAGCATCGTGGGGCTCATCAAGGAACACCAGATCACCCGCGAGCAGGTCTACGTCATCGGCGTGGCCAGCCCGGGGATGCTCGACCGCGACAAGGTGCAGGAGGCGGTGGGGGCCGAGAAGATCATCACCGCCGTGGCCGAGGAAGGCGACGAGCTGGTGGTGGAAGGCCCCGGCTACAGCGAGCGCATCGCCCGCAAGAAGCTGATGCGCGAAAACTGCTACACCTGCGTGCAGCGCAACCCGGTTATCTCCGACGAGCTCATCGGCTCCGAGAGCGAGCCCACCCACGGCGGCAACATCGACAAGGTGTCCGCGCCCTGGGAAAAGCTGGACCCGGCCCAGCGCCTGGCCGCCTTCGCCGAGAACTACCAGGACTGCATCCGCTGCTATGCCTGCCGCGACGCCTGTCCCCTGTGCTACTGCCACGTCTGCTTCGTGGACGAGTCCAAGCCCCAGTGGTGCGGCAAGACCCAGGACGAGTCCGACGTGCTCTCCTACCATCTGCTCAGGGCCTTCCACTGCGCCGGGCGCTGCACCGACTGCGGGGCCTGCGAGAGCGCCTGTCCCCAGGGCATCAAGGTGCGCCGCCTGACCAGCAAGATCGAGCACGACGTGCGCGAGTTCTACGGCTATGCCCCGGGCCTGGACGAAAAATCCACGCCCCCGTTGAGCGTCCACAAGCCGGACGACCCCCAGGGGTTCATCAAGTAAAGGAGCAGCCATGTCCGACAAGATTCTGAGCAAGGACCAGGCCGCCTCCTTCTTGGGCGAGCTGGCCGAAACACGCGATCTCTTCGCCCCGGCCCTGGAGGGCGGCAAGGTGGTCTGGGCCCCCTTGGCCCCGGATGGCGAGGTTCTCTGGGACTTCGCCAACACCACCATGAGCCCCAAGGATTTCTTCTTCCCCCAGACCGAGTGCATGATGCGCTTTGCCAACCATCAGGACGGCGAGGACGGCATGGTCATGCACGCCGAACCCGAACTGGCCAAGGAGCGGGCCCTGGTCAACATGCGCCCCTGCGACGCCAAGGCTTTTGGGGTGCTGGATTTGATCTTCTGCCAGGACGAGATGACCGACGACCCCTACTGGCGCAACAAGCGCGAGAAGTCCTTGATCATCGCCCTGGCCTGCAACAACCCCTGCCCCACCTGCTTCTGCACCTCCATGAACTGCGGCCCCCACTCCGAGACCGGGGCCGACGTGCTCCTGGTGGACCTGGGCGACCAGCTCCTGGCCCGGGGGGTCAGCGAAAAGGGCGAGACGGCTATTGCCTCCCTGCCCGAGGCCACCGAAGCCGACCAGGCCGCCGCCGCCCAAGCCAAGAAGGAAGCCGAGGCGGCCATCACCACCACGGTGGAGATGGACCAAATCAACCAGCGCGAGGTGATGGAGCTCTACGAGGCAAAGCATTGGGACCGGGTGCACGAGAGCTGCCTCAACTGCGGCACCTGCACCTTCTGCTGTCCCACCTGCCACTGCTTCGACATCCAGGACGAGACCCTGGGCGAGGCCGGGCGCCGGGTGCGCAACTGGGACTACTGCATGAGCTACCTCTTCACCCTGCACGGCACCGGCCACAACCCGCGCGGCAGCAAGAAGGACCGGGTGCGCCAGAGGTTCATGCACAAGTTCAAATACATCCCGGTCAAGCGCGGCGGCGAGATCGGCTGCGTGGGCTGCGGGCGCTGCGTGCAGCTCTGCCCGGTGAACATCGACGTGCGCGAGGTGGTGCGCGACATGAACGCCTGAGGCGCGCGCCCCAGGCCAGAAAGGCTTATCAGCCATGGACAATCCCTACCGGCCCTATCCGGTGAAAATATCCAAGACCCTGGTGGAGACCGAGGACAAGCAGCTAAAGAGCTTTTGGCTGGATTTCCTCGACCCCGCCGACGCCCAGGCCTTTGATTACACCCCCGGCCAGTTCGCCGAGCTGAGCGTGTCGGGCTACGGCGAGATCCCCATCGGCATCGCCTCCAGCCCCACCGAGGGCGACACCCTCCTGTTCACGGTGAACAAGGTGGGCGTGGTGAGCAACCGGCTGCACAACATGAACGAAGGCGACGTCATGGGGGTGCGCGGCCCCCTGGGCAACAGCTACCCGCTCAAGGAGATGGAGGGCAAGAACGTGGTCATCGTGGCCGGCGGCTTCGCGGTGACCACCCTGCGCTCCACGGTCACCTGGATGCTGCACCCCGACCACCGCGACAAGTACGGCGACATCACCTTCATCTACGGGGCGCGCACCCCGGGCCTGCTGCTCTACGAGGACCAATGGCGGGAGTGGCAGAAGCGTGACGACATCAACTGCCACGTGACCATCGACCGGGAGGTGGAGGGCTGGGACGGCCTGGTGGGCTTCGTGCCCACGGTGTGCGAGGAGGTGGCCCCTCAGCCGGACAACGCGGTGGCCTTGATCTGCGGCCCGCCGGTGATGATCCGCTTCACCCAGCCGGTGTTCGACAAGCTGGGCTGGCAGGCGGAGCAGATCGTGATGAGCCTGGAGAACCGCATGAAGTGCGGCATCGGCATCTGCGGGCGCTGCAACGTGGGGCCGGAGTATGTGTGCAAGGACGGCCCGGTGTTCACCAAGGCTCAGTTGGACAACCTGCCCGCCGAGTACTAGGGCGGCTTCCCATAAACGCAAGCGCGGACCGGCCAAGCGAGGCCGGTCCGCGTTTCTTGGTTTCGCCCGGGAGCTAGGCCTTTTCGGGATACACCGCCAGGCTGGCCGAGGCCAGCACCACCAGCACGCTGCCCACGTTGTGGGTGATGGCCGCGGCGATGGGGCTGAGCCAGCCCAGGCCCGAGGCCAGCACCGCCGCCGCGTTGAAGCCGATGCCAAAGGCGATGTTGATCTTGATGATGGCCAGCATGCGCCGCGACAGGCCGATGACCCAGGGCAGGCGGGCCAGGTCGTCGTGGGTCAGGGCCACGTCGGCGGTCTCCAGGGCCACGTCGGTGCCCGCCGCGCCCATGGCCACCCCCACCGAGCTCACCGCCAGGGCGGGCGCGTCGTTGATGCCGTCGCCCACGTACATCACCGGCAAATCCCGCGCCTGATACTGCTTGATCACCTCCACCTTGTCCTGGGGCTTGAGGCCCGCGTGCACCGCGCCGATTCCCGCCGCCCGGGCCACCCGCCCCACCGCCTTGGCGTGGTCGCCGCTGAGGATGGCGCTTTCGTCCACTCCCAGGGCCCGGAAGCGCTCCAGGGTCTCGGCCACGCCGGGGCGCAGGGCGTCGCTCACATTGAGCAGGCCCACGGGCACGTGGTCGCGGTAGACCACCAGGGGGGTGGTGCCGCGCTCCAGGGAGCGGTCCACGTCCTCTTGCAGGGAGCAAGGCAGCGCCGGAGCCCCGGCCCCGGGGGCCGCGCCGCCCACCTCGATCAGCGAGCCGTCCACCATGGCCTTGACCCCCAGGCCGATCTCGTGGAAGGCGTTCTCCGCCCCGCGCAGGGCCACGCGGGCGTAGTGCGCCGCCTGCAATACCGCCCGGGCCAGGGGATGGGTGCAATGCTGCTCCGCGCTGGCCGCGTAGGTGAGCAGTTCGTCCTGCTCCACTCCTTCCGCGCAGGCGATATCTTCCACCCGGGGCTGGCCTAGGGTCAGGGTGCCGGTCTTGTCGAAGAGCACTGCCCGCACCCCGGCCAAGCGCTCGATGTATTGCCCGCCCTTGATGAGGATGCCCGCCTTGGCCGCGCGGCCCAGGGCGGCCACCGTGGCCGTGGGCGCGGCCAGGATCAGCGCGCAGGGGCAGCCCACGATGAGCACCGCCACCGCCCGGTCCAGATCGCCGGTTATGAGCCAGGTGAGGCCCGCGCAGCCCAGAATCGCCGGGGTGAACCAGGTGGCGTAGCGGTCGATGAAGCGCACCGCCTTGGGCCGGTGCTGCTCGGCCTGGCCCACCAGAGCGATCACCTTGCCCAGGGTGGTGTCCTGGCCCACCTTTACCGTGGTGGCCCGGAGCACCCCGTTGAGATTCAGGGTGCCGGCCAGCACCGCGTCGCCCTCGCGCTTGGCCACGGGCAGGGGCTCGCCGGTCATGCTGGACTCGTCCAGCAGGCTGGCCCCCACCAGCACCTCGGCATCCACCGGCACCCGCTCGCCGGGCTTGATGAGGATCACATCGCCCACCGCCACCGAGCCCACCGGCACCTCGCGCTCTGCCTCGCCGTCGAGCAGCGTGGCGGTATCCGGCGATATGTTCATCAGGGCTTTGATGGCGTTGCGGGCCGATTCGCTGGTGGCCTGCTCGATGAGCCCGCCCAGGGTCATCACGAAGCTGACCACCGCCGCGGTAAGGAACTCGCCTTGGGCCAGGCTGGCCACGATGGCCAGGCTCACCAGCTCGTCCACGTTGACCTCGCGGTGCACCAGGCCCTTGAGCGCGCCCCACACAATGGGCAGGCCGTTGACCGCCACTGCGGCCAGGGCCAGGCCCTGCCCCGGCAAGCTGGGGGTGTCGCTGCCGTAGTCCACCAAAAAGCTGGCCAGGGCCAACAGGGCCCCGCCGGCAGCGATATAAAAGTCGCGGAGCTTCAAAAGCTCCTGGTAGGAGCCCAAATGGGCGAAGCGGCCGATCATGATGCCAAACCTATCTGCTGAACTTGTTGAAGATGTCCACCACCTCGGCGATGGTCTCGGACTCGCGGTCGTGGGTCTGGATGGCCGTGGCCACGCAGCCTTTGAGGTGATCCTCCAGGATCAGGCCTCCCAGGGAGCGCAAGGCGCCTTGGGCGGCGGCCACCTGCTTGAGAACCTGCATGCAGTCGCGGTCCTCCTCCACCATCTTGCGCAGGCCGCGCACCTGTCCTTCGATCCGGTTGATCCGGGCGATCAGCTTGTGGTGGTCGTCACCGCACAGGGCCATCTTCGCCTCCTTGGTACATATACATGGTATATGTATATCGCTCCAGGCAAGAGCGGTCAAGCGCATGGTTTTGCCCAAACGAAAAGGCCCGCCCCCAGCGGGACGGGCCTGGCAAGCGAATTAAGTTTTGCTAGGCCGAGGCCGCCTTCTTGCTCAGGTTGGCGGGAATGGTGGTCACGGGCAGCACCACGGTGAAGGTGGTTCCCTGGCCCTCGTGGCTGGAGACCATGATGCGGCCGCCGTGCTTGACCACGATGCCTTGCGACACGCTTAAGCCCAAGCCGGTGCCCTTGCCCTTGCCCTTGGTGGTGAAGAAGGGATCAAAGATGGAGCTGATGATATGGGCCGGGATGCCGGTGCCCTCGTCGATGACCTTCACGGCCAGATAGTTGGGCTCGTCGGCCGGCAACACCAGCACCTGGATCTTCCCGCCCTTGTGGCTGGCGTCGATGGCGTTGAGGATCAGGTTCAAAAACACCTGCCGAAGCTGCTGGCTGTCGCCATGCACCCGGGGCAGGTTGCCCGAGCCCTGGTAGTGAATCTTGATGCCCGATAGCTTGATCTGGTTGCCGGCCAGGGCGATGGTCTCCTGCAACAGGAGGGGCAGGTCCAAGGGCTCCAGCTGGCTGCCGCTCTCGCGGGCGAAATCCAGCAGGTTGCTGATGATCTTCTTGGCCCGCTCCGCTTCGCCCACCACGTCGCCGATCATCTCCCGGCGTTCCTCGTCGTTCAGGTCGGGGTAGTCCTCCTGCAAGACATGGGCGGTCAGAGTGATGTTGTTCATGGGGTTGTTCAGCTCATGGGCCACCCCGGCGGTGAGGGTGCCCACCGCGCGCATCTTGTGCGACTGCACCAGCACCGCCTCCCGGTTCTCCAGCTCCTCGATCATGGTGTTGATGGCCAGAGCCAGCTCGGTGAATTCGTCGCGGTAGCGCCGGGTGGGAGTCACCGGGGTGAAGTCGCCCGAGGCGATGCGGTGGGCGTAGCTGCCGAAGCGGTTGATGGAGCTGAGCATCCGGGTGCCCAGCAGATAGGCGTGCACGATCATGAACACCAGGAGCATGCCCATGGAGTAGAACAGCAGGTGGCGCGAGCGGGTGATCACCTCGCCCAGGGCGGCCTTCTCCTTGCTCAGGACGGCCAGCGCGCTCGAGACCATCTGCTGGCCCTGGGCGCGCACCTGGCTCTGCACCTTGATGCGCTCGGACTTGCTCAGGGGCTGGTCCCCCCGGGAGCGCTGGTCCAGCCTCTCCAGCAGGCGGGCGTAGGCGTGCAGGTTGGGCAGGATCAGCTCGCGCCAGTTCTCGCCCATGATGGCCGAAAGCTCCTCGGCGTTGCGGTTGAGGATCGCCTCGGCCTGGAACACGTTGTCCTGGGCGTCGCTGAGGTTGGTGCCGTAGAGGAAAAAGTTCTTCTCAAAGCGCCGCGCCTGCTCCACCTGCATCACGTAGTCGTTGACGATCTCCAAAAAGCGGGTCTTGGACTCCATGCGGTGGAAGCTGGCCACCAGGGCCACGGCCACCGCCACCGCCACCAGGAAGGCGATGGCGTTGCCCAGGAAGATCTGCAAGCGCAGGCTGAAGCGGGGCCGGGCCAACAAGGCGCGGCGGGCCTGCTCCGCGTCGCGGGCCAGGCCCAGGCGCCCTTCTATGGCCGCGGCCTCGGCGGCCAGGTCGTCGGCCTCGTTGGGGTCCAGGCCCCCGTGGGGGTGCGGCCCCTCAGGCATCGGCCGTTTCCGCCGGCGTCTCGAAGTCGATGGAGGAGCCCAGGGCCTTGGCCGCCTTGGCGATGACCCTGCGCAGATCGTCGGGCTTGAAAGGCTTGGCGATGAAGTCGAAGGCGCCCTTTTCCATGGCCTCGCGGGCCAGGGACATCATGGCGTAGCCGGTGATCATGATCACCTTGCAGCGGGGCCAGCGATCGCGCACGAACTCCAGCACCTGCATCCCGTCGATCTGATCCATGCGGATGTCGGTGACCACCACGTCGAACTCTTTTTGGCCCACCCGGGCCAGGGCTTCCTCGGGGTCCTCGAAGACCTCCACGTCGCAGCCTATCTTGGCCAGGGCCGGCTTGAGACGCCTCCCCACGATGGGCTCGTCGTCTAGTAGCAGCACCGTCAGGTTTTCTGACATCGGTATACCTCCATAAGAACATTGCCCGGCGTTGTGCCCGCCGGTCAAGAGCCGGCTCGCCCTAGCGTGCGCTTTGAGCCGCCTGGCCGAAGTAGTCGCGGATGACGTGCACCTCCACGTGGCGCACCCCGTCGATGTTGCCGGCCAACTGGCGCACCGTCTCCTGCTTCTTGCGCTGGTCCTTTTTCAGGCTCTGGATGTAGGCCACCACGGTGCCGTCGTTGGACTCCACCCGGATGTCCGGGAAGCGCTCCATCAGCTCCAGGCGCACCTGGGCGGCCAGGGCCTTGTCCTGCATCAGCTTGCGGGAGTAGGTCATGGGCTGGAACTTGCGGTAGCCGGCCGCGTCGCAGATGATCTCCACCGCCTTGTCCGGCTCCAGGGTGCCCAGGCTGAGCACCATGTCGTAGAGCGAGGCGTCGGTCTGGTCCAGCTCGTAGGCCTCTTGGGACCAGCGCTTCTGCTCCTCGGCCTGGCGCTCGGCCAGCTTCCTGGCCCGGTCCACGGGCACGCCCTCGGCCTCGGCCAGGGATTGGGCCAGCTGTTCGGTGTCGTTGATGATGCGCACCTTGAGGGCGTGGGCGATGCCCCGCACGAAGCAGTGGGCCCCCAGGCCGTAGCACACCGCGCCGTCTTCCATGAGCTCGCCCAGGCAGTCGGCCTCGATGAAGGCCAAGAGCTTGCGCCAGCGGGTGCGGCGGGTGAGGAAGCCGGGCGGCTCCTCCAGGGCCTTGACCAGCTCCTCCTCGGGCACCTGGTGCTTGGCGGCCACCCCGGCCAGCAGGTCGCGGCCCAGGTAGCGGTAGCCCAGGACCGCCGCCACCTTGTGGGCGATCTCGCGGCCCTGGCCGAAGTCGTCGGCTGACACGATTATCAAAGGCATGTTCTTCACCTCTCCGGCGGCCCCCACGGGCCGCTTATCAACAAGCCTCCGGCGGGAAGGCCTGGCCGGTGCGCACCTCCAGGTGGTTGATCTCCGGCGTGGCCAACAACAGGGGCTTTACCTTCTCTTCCAGCTGATGGGCCCGGCGGTCGCCCTGCTTGGTGTAGACCATCACGTTGCCGAACTCGCTGGTCACCGCCACGTCCACGCAGTCTTCCTGCACCAGATAGGCCTTCACCCGGCAGGCCAGGGCCAGGTCGTCCGCCTTGCGCTGGGCCTCGGGTGTGGTCTGGAAGCATTGCTTGCCCGCCGCCTCCACGATGAAGTCCACCGCGTCGTCAACGCTGAGCTGATGAATATGGATGACCAGGTCGTAGAGCGAGGCGTCCCAGGGGTCCACCCCGTACAGGTTCTGGGTCCACTTGCGCCGCTCGTTGTCGTCCTTTAGCAAAAGGTCGCGGGCCTGGCTCTGGGTCAGGCCCTCGCGGGCCATCTCCGCTTCCACCCGCGCCTCCAGGTCCGCGATGATGCGCACCTTGACCACGTGGGGCAGGTCATTCAGGAGCAGGTGCCCGGCCAGGCCGTGGTAGACCAGTTTGTCGGCCTGGGCCCGCTGGGCCAGGGCGCTCTTGATGAAGGCCAGGTAGCAGGTGCGGCCGTGGCTGAAGCGGTCCAGGATGGAGGGCGCGTCGTGAATGGCCCGCACCAGCTTGACCTCGGGAATATGGAAGTGCTCCGAGGCCTCCAGCAGCACGTCGCGGCTCACCTCTTCGTAGCCCAGGCGCTGGGCCACCTTCTCGGCCACTTCGCGGCCCTTGCTGTAGGAGCCCCGGGATATGGTGATTATAGCCATGGCTGACCTCCCTCCTTAGTAGAACAGATAGAGCATGGCGATCATCACCACCAGGAAGACGATGCTGACCACGGTGCCCGCTTTCATGAAGTCCACGCTGCGATACCGCCCCGGCCCCATGTAGAGCGCGTTCACCTGGTGGGTGGGCAGGATGAAGGAGTTGCTGGTGGCCAGGCCCACCACCAGGGCCGCCATGCGCGGATCGGTGTGGGCGGCCAGGGCCATGTTCACCACCAGGGGCACCAGAAGCACCGTGGCGCCCACGTTGCTGATGACCAGGGTGAACACGGTGGCCAGCAGACCGATCACCGCCAGGAGCACGATGGGCTCCACCGTGCCGATGGCGTTTAATACAGTATGCGCTATCCAGGCCGCGGCACCGCTCTTCTCGGTGGCGATGCCCAGGGGGATCAGGCCGCCCAGCAAGAACACGGTGCGCCAGTCCACCGCCTGGTAGGCCTCGTCGATGGACAACACCCGGGTGATGATCATGCCCAGGGCTCCGGTCATCAGGCACACCGAAAGCTGGATCTTGAACACGATGACCATGACCAGGGCCACCGCCAGCCAGATGCCCGCGAACATGGCCTTCTCCGGCCGGAGCTGGTCCGCGTCCAGGGGGGTGGTGAACAGAAGGCTGCCCTCGGCGTGCAACAGCTCCAGGCGCTTCCAGGTGCCGTGCAGAAGGATGGCGTCGCCCACCCGGAGCACCATGGAACCCAGCTCGGCGCGGTAGGTCACGCCCTGACGGTACACCGCCAGAGGGGTCACCGAGAAGCGCTCGGCCAGGTCCACCTGGGCCAGGCTCTTGCCGGCCAGGTTGGAGCGGGGGGCCACCACCGCCTCCACCGTGCCCGAGGCATGGTCGGCCAGGTCGCCCTTGAACAGCTCCAGCTCGGGCTTGAGCTCCAGGCCCTCTTCCTCGGCCATGCGTTTGACGTCTTTTTCCTGGCCGTAGACCACCAGGTCCACCCCGGAGCGGACCTCCAGGTCCGGGGCCGGGCCCAGGATCTTGAAGTCTGGCGGCTCCACCAGGCCCACCACGTTGACCAAATAGCGGCGGCGCAGGCTGTCCACGGTCACCGGCTCGCGGTAGTGGGTGAAGTCCTCGGGGGTCTTCAGCTCCCAAGGATGGCCCAGCTCCTCCAGCACGTGGTTTTGCTGCTCGCGCTCCTCCTCGGCCGCGCTGTGCTCCTCGCCCTTGCCCCCGGGCAGGATGAAGCGCCCGAAGAACACGAACACCGCGATGCCCGCGGCCACCAGGGCCAGGCCCACCGGGGTCACGTCGAACAGGCCGAAGGGTTTGAGCTTGAAAGGCAACATCAGGTCGTTCAAAAGGATCAGGGGGCTGGAGCCCACCAGGGTCACCGTGCCGCCCAGGATGGCCGAAAAACCAATCGGCATAAGAAGCTTGCTGATGGGTATCTTGAGGTTCTTGCTGATGCGCTGCACCGCCGGCAAGAACAGGGCGGCCGCGCCGATGTTCTGCATGAAGCTGGAGATGATGGCCACGGTGAGGGAGATGAAAATGATGATGCGCGACTGGCTGTTGCCCGCCACCTTGAGGATGGGCCCCACCAGCCGGTTGACCACCCCGGTCTTGTCCAGCCCCGCCCCGATGATGATCACCGCGATGATGCTCACCACCGCGTTGGAGGACAGGCCCGAAAAGGCCTGGGCCGGGGTTACCAAATGCAGCAGGGGAAGGGTGACCATCATCAGGATGGCCACCACGTCCACCCGCACCCATTCCACGATGAATAAAAACACCGCGATCCCGATCATGACCATGACCAAGACCATGTCAAATGTCAGTTCAGGCATGGAACTTCACCTTGCGCCGTCGTAAGAAGCGGTTGCAAACCCGTTTGACCGGACAGCTCCTCTAGGAGGACCGCCGGCTGCTTACCGTCCATAGGGGGCATTCCAGCGAGGCCGCCGCCTTGGCCATCCAGTGGCCCCGGGGCGTGCCGGGCAGTTCCTCGTGGCTACCCCAGATGAGCACCTGGAAGGGCGGACGCTCGGCCAGGAACTTGAACAGCTCCTGCTTGGGGTCCCCCACCCGGAGCGCCGCGCTGGTGGCGATGCCCGCGCGCAAAAAGTCCTTGCTCAGCTCGGCCATCTGGCGGCCCACCCGGTCGTCCAGCTCGGAGATGGCTCCCCGGCTGCTGCCCAGCCAGGTATGGTCCAGGGCGGCCATTTCCACCAGCATGAGAAAGGAAACCTCGGCGTCCATGCGTTGGGCCAGCTCCCGGGCGTAGTACAACGCCTGGTCGCTGACCTGCTCGTTCTCCATGACCACCAAGACCCTTTTGAACATATGCACACGCCTTTCGCCGTCCCATTGATTACGCAAGGGGCGTACCAAAAGGCGTTTCGCGGACAAAGCGCCGTTATTACATAACTATCGTGCTATGGCCCCGAACGGGGCGAGTGGCCGCTTTGTTTCTTGTTGCAATAGTTTGGGAAAAAAGGCTCTAGCTAAAGGCCCAATAAACGGGGCGGGAATGAATCGTTGCGCAAGCGCAACGCCGCGTTTTGGGAGTGTAACGCCCTATTCCAGGCCGAACTTCTTCATCTTGCGCCACAGGCTCACCCGGTCGATGCCCAAAATGGCCGCCGCCCGGGTGCGCACCCCCCCGGTTATCTCCAGGATATGCTCGATGTAGCGGCGCTCCAGCTCTTCCAGGGTGGGCTCCTCGCCGCCGGGGCGGGAGAAGCTGGCCAGCTCCACCGCGGCCAGGTCGGGCGGCAGGTCGCGCTCGGTGATGAGCTCCTGGGCGCACAGGGCCACGGCCCGCTCCATGATATTGGCCAGCTCGCGCACGTTGCCCGGATAGGCGTAGGAACTGAGAAGCTCCATGGCCTTGGGGCCGATGCCCCGGATCTTCTTTTTCATGCGCTTGTTGAACAGGCCCAGGAAGTAGTAGGCCAAGAGCTCGATGTCCTTGCCGCGCTCGGCCAAGCGGGGCAGCACCAGGCTCACCACGTTGAGGCGGTAGTAGAGGTCTTGCCTAAACGCCCCCAGGCCCACCTCGGCCTTCAAGTCCCGGGCCGTGGCCGCCACCACCCGAACGCGCAGGCCGATGGGCCGGGTGGCTCCCACCCGGAGCACCTCGCGCTCCTGCAAGGCCCGGAGCAGCTTCACCTGCATGGCCTGGGGCATCTCGCCGATCTCGTCCAGGAAGATGGTGCCCCCCTGGGCCGCCTCCAACAGGCCGGCCTTGGCCTCGCCCGCCCCGGTGTAGGCCCCCTTCTCGTGGCCGAACAGCTCGTTCTCGGCCAACTCGGCGTTGAGCGCCGCGCAGTTGAAGGCCACGAAGGGGCCCTCGGCCACCTGGCTCTGGGCGTGGATGGCCCGGGCGGCCAGCTCCTTGCCGGTGCCCGACTCGCCCATGATCAGCACGTTGCAGTCCGTGGGCGCGATCTGGGCGATCACCTCGGCCACCCGGCGCATCTGGGGGCTTTGGCCGATGATCAGGGGGCCGCCGCTTTCTTCCTCTTGCTCTTCCAGGGCAATGGCCGCGTCCCGGCTCTGCTTCAGGGCCAGGGCTTCGGCAACCACCGCGCGCACCTGCTCCGGGGTGAAGGGCTTGGCCAGGAAATGATAGGCCCCCTTCTTGGTGGCCTCCACCGCGCCGTCCAGGCTGGCGTAGCCGGTGATGATGATCACCTCCAGGCCGGGCGCGGCCAGCTTGGCCTGGTCCAACAGCTCCAGGCCGTCCAGGTGGGGCATGCGCAGGTCGCTTAGCAGCACGTCGAAGGGCTCGCGCTTGATCAGCTCCAGGGCCCTTACCGGGTTGCTGTAGGTGGAGACCTGGTGGCCTTCCTTTTCTAGGATGCGGCGGAGGTTCTTCAGGGCGGTGCCCTCGTCGTCCACCACCATGACGCGGCCGGGCATGAAGTCCTTGCCGGGAGGATTATCGCTGGCCATGAGGGGCTCTCCGGGATTCAGACGCAACAGTTGACCAGGACAATGTACCACCAAGGGCCGGTCGGCCGCCATTTAGGGAGAAAGCCTCACGCCGGGCCGGTCGCCCCGCCCGGCGCGGAGGGCCTTAGCTGTCCAGAGTCTGGCGCACCTTGGCCAGGAGCATCACCCGAGTGAAAGGCTTGTCGATATAGTCCGTGGCCCCTTGGGCCAGGCAACTGCGAAACACCTTTTCCTGGGCATGGCCGCTGATCATCACGATCTTGGTGTCGGGGTGGATGGCCCTGAGCTTCTCGATGCTGGTCATGCCGCCCATGCCCGGCATGTTGATGTCCAAGAGCACCAGGTCCGGCTCCTGGCCAGGCTGGGCCGCCATTTCCACCGCCTCCTCGCCGGTGGAGGCCTTCAGCACCCGGTAGCCCGCCTCTCCCAGCATGCGCTCGGCCAGGTGGCGGAGCTGGGGTTCGTCGTCCACCACCAGGATAGTCTCGTCCCCTCCCATGACCTGCTGTCCGTCCGCCGCCCCGCTCTCGCGGGATGGCTGCTCGCCGTCCTGGTCCAGGGGGAGGTACACCCCGAAGGAGGCGCCCTGGCCGGGCGCGGTCTCGCAGTGCACGTAGCCACCGTGAGCCCTGGCGATGCCGTAGACCGTGGAAAGGCCCAGGCCGGTGCCGCTGCCCACCTCCTTGGTGGTGAAGAAGGGGTCGTAGATCTGGCTCAACACCTCGGGGTTCATGCCGATGCCGTTGTCGCTAACCTTGAGCAGCAGAAAATCACCCACCATGGCCTCGGGGTGGTCCTGGCAATAGTCCTCGCCCAGGCTAACCTGGGAGGTCTCGATGGTCAGCTTGCCGCCCTGGGGCATGGCGTCCCGGGCATTGGACCCCAGGTTGAGCACGATCTGCTGGAGCTGGGAGGGATCGCCGTAAAGGGAAGGCAGGTCCTCGGCCAGGTTCAGCTCGATGTCGATCATGCGGGGTATGGTCCGCTCCAGGATGCCCACCGCCTGGCGCACCTGCTGGTTCAGGTCCAGGGACAGGTAGCGGGGCTCCTTTTTGCGGCTGAAGGTGAGGATGCTGTTGACCAGGTCGGCGGCCCGGTTAGTGGCCTCCAAAACGGTCTCCAGATCCTTGATGTTGGGCTTGCCCGCCTGGTTGTCCCGCAAGGCCAGCTCGCCGTAACCCTTGATGGCGGCCAGGATGTTGTTGAAGTCATGGGCCACCCCGCCGGCCAGAGTGCCGATGGCCTCCATCTTCTGGGCCTGGCGCAGGCGGTCCTCCATGATCTTGCGTTCCTGCTCGATCTCCTTGGCCTCGGTGATCACCTGGAAAAACACCGAGATGCCTTCCTGGTAGGGATAGATCCGCACCATGTACCAATTGACGTAGGGCTCCCGGTCGAAGAAGGTCTCGAACTCCAAGGCGCGGCCCTCGGCCAGGGCCTGTTCGAACTTCTCCACTAACACCGACCCCTTGAACTCGGGGAAGGCTTCCAACAGAGGGACGTCCAGCACGTCCCGGCCCTTGCGGTCCAATATGGCCCCGGCCATGGAGTTGAAGTAGCGGACCGACAGCCCCTGGTCCAGGACCATGAAGCCGTCGTTGATGCTCTCCAGAATCTCTTCCAATTGCCGGGCGTTCTGCTTGGCCTCCTCCTCGGCCAGCACCAGCCCGGTCACGTCGCGGCTCACGGCCAACACCGTGGCCACGTTGCCGTCCGGGGTAAACTCGGGCACCATGCGGCTCTGGAAGTAGCGCTCGCCGTCCGGAGTGGTGAACTTGAAACGGCTGAGGGCCTCCTCGCCCCGGGCGAAGACATTGCGCAGGGCCTCGTCCCAGATGTCGCAAAGCTCCTTGGGCATGCCCAACTCGCGGTTGGTCTTGAGGTGAAACTCCTCCCGCGTGCGGCCGGTGTACTTGACCACCCCCTGGTTCACATAGATGTGCCTGAGCTGTTTGTCGAAGCGCACCACGATGTCCGGGGAATTTTCGGCCAGGGCGCGGAACTCCTGCTCCCGGCGGTTGCTCTCGGTCTGGTCGTAGAAAGTAATGATAGCGCCATGGATGCCGCCGTCCTCCTCCACGTAGGGGAAGGCCTTCATCTCGAAGTAGCGCATGCCCCCCTTCACCACCATATCGAGGGGATCGCCCTCGTCGATGACCTTTTTCAGGTTGGCCGCCAGGTCGGGCAGCTCCAGTTGGCTGCCCACGGTGGTGAGCACCTGGCCCCGGTTGCCGGCCATGAGGTTGAACAGGGAGGAGGTGGGCGGGGTGAAGCGCCTTATGCGCAGCTCGCGGTCCACCACGATCAGGGGCAGGCCCATGTGGGTCAGGATGTTTTCCAGGTCGTTATTGGCCGAACCCAGCTCGGCCGACTTCACCTGCAACTCCTCGTTGACCGTGGTCAGCTCTTCGTTGGTGGCCTGCAACTCCTCGTTGGAAGTCTCCAGCTCCTCGTTGGTGGACTGCAATTCCTCGTTGGCCGATTGCAACTCCTCGTTGAGCGATTGCAGCTCCTCGTTGGAGGTCTCCAGCTCTTCGGTGGTGGTCTGCAAGTGCTCCCGGTTGGCGGCCAGCTCCTGCTCCAGGTCCACGATGCGCTGGTCCCGGGCGTCGCCGATGCCGCCCTCGCCGATTTCGCCCACGCCCGGCTGCTCCCGCCGCTCAAAGGCCACCAGGAAGAGCCCGGAGGGCACATCCTCCTGGCGTATGGGGCTCACGGTCAGGTCCAAAAGGTCGTTGCCGTTGCCCGGCATATGCCAGGGGACGCGGGCCGAGGTGACCTTGACCTGTTCGCGCATGGCCTTGTGCACGGCGGCCCGCAGGCTCACCCGCACCTGGTCGCTGGCCAGGTCGATGACGTTGAGCCCCGCATCGCCGTCGGCCAGGTGCAAAAAGGGCTTCACGTCGCCCAACACGTGCACCACCTCCCAGCGCTCGTCGATGATCACCGCTGGAGTGCCCATGGTTTCGGCCAGCGCGCGGTAGGCGATCTGGCGCAGGGGCACCTCGGGCTTGGTGGGCTTGAGCAGTTGGGCGGGCTGCTCGCCCGCCCGCTGGGTGCTGCGCAGCATGAGCATGGGGGTGCGCATGGAGCCCTTGCGCCGGAAAATGCGCCACTTCTTGGAAACCGTCTCGAACAGGTCGCCGAAGTGGCCGATGGACTCGGACTTGCCCAGGAACAGATAGCCATCCGGGTTGAGGGCGTAGTGGAACAGGGGGATGATCCGCCGTTGCAGGTCGTTGTTGAGGTAGATGAGCAGATTGCGGCAGGAGATCAGATCCAGGCGCGAGAAGGGCGGGTCCTTGGTCAGGTCCTGGCGGGCGAAGACGATGCGCTCGCGGATGGACTTGTTGATCTGCAGCAGGTTGTCCCGCCGCCGGAAGAAGCGGTCCACCAGCTTGGGGTCCACGTCCACCAGGCTGGCCTCGGGGTAGAGGCCCCGCCTGGCCTGGGCGATGGCGTCGCCGTCCATGTCCGTGCCGAAGATCTGCACGTTGCCGTGCTCGAAGTCATTGCCCAGGCGCAGGGCCAGGAGCATGGCGATGGAGTAGGCCTCCTCGCCGCTGGCGCAGGCCGGCACCCAGAAGCGCACCGGGTCGCCTTTTTTCTTCTTGGCCAGGATCTTGTCCAGGATCTTTTCCAGGGCCTGGAAGGCCTCCCGGTCCCGGAAGAAGCTGGTCACCGAAATAAGGATGTCCTTGGCCAGGGCGTCCAGGTCCTCGGGGTGCTTCTCGGCGAAATCGATGTACTCGCGCAGGTTGGCCAGCTTGTGCAACACCACCCTGCGGCCCACCCGGCGGTGGATGGTCTTTTCCTTGTACTCGCTAAAGTCGCAGCCGGTGCGCACCCGGATCATGGTCAGGAGCTGGCCCATGGCGTCGGGCTCGCGCAGCTCGGGCTGCTTTTCCGGGGTGAGCAGGGGCGAGCTGAAGATGGAGGCCAGCTCCGGGCCGATCTTTTCGGCGGGCAACACCAGGTCCACGTTGCCGGTGTCCATGGCCGCCCGGGGCATGCCGTCGTACTTGGCGGTGTCCGGGGTCTGCACGATGGTTATGCCGCCGCCGCCCTTGACGGCCCGCATGCCGTGGGCCCCGTCCGAGCCGGTGCCGCTGAGGATGATGCCCACCGCCTTCTCGCCGCGCTGCTCGGCCAGGGAAGTCAGGAACATGTCCACCGAGGGCCGGGGGCCCACCCCGTTGGAGAGCTCGCGCATCACCAGCTTGTTGCCTCGCATCACCAGGTCGTGGCCCGGGGGGGTGATGTACACCTTGCCCCGCTTCAGGGTCTCGCCGTCCTCCACGGCCAGCACCTCCATGTGGGTGTGAGAGGCCAGGAGGTTCACCAGCATGCTGCGGTGCTTGGGGTCCAGGTGCTGCACGATGACATAGGCCACCGGCTGATCGGCCGGGAGCCCGGGCAGGAGCTGACGCAGAGCCTCCAGGCCTCCGGCCGAGGCTCCGATGCCCACCACCACCAGGCCCTCGCCGCCGCGATCCTCGGCCTCTTTGCCTTGGCTTTCCAGCCCGGCTTCAGCCGGTTTTTCTTGGTTTTTGGGAGAGGCTGATTTTTTCTCTTGGTCCTTGGCCATTTGCATTTCCCCAGCGCTGCGGCTCGCCAGGCCCGACGAGCTACCGTAATAGCTATGAAATAAGGAAGCCGACAAGATTAGGTGCGTTTGGACCCGACTCCCTTGAATAACAAAGTACCATCAACCCGCCACAACAAGTAAGCCCATTCCCCCCATGATTACCGGCCATTTGCCGCCGGCCAGGCGGCGCGCGGCCCGTGGGGGCCCGCGGAGGCCCGCGCCTGGGGCGGCATCTACTAATAAAGTTTCCGTTAGGTTACTATATTAGAGGCTATGTGGGTTTTTTCAGCCAGCATCGGCCTGCCCAAACAAGCGCCGGGCGCGGCGCGCACAGCGCGTTTCCCGATTGGCGGTCCCATGCCCCCCAAGGAGGCGGCCGGGCCCAACCCAGCCGCCGTTCCTTCCCGGCCGCCGCACGGGGCAATCGCTTCCGGCCCTGGCTGACCTGAAAGGCGGAGGGGATATGTTCGTCGATTGGGGTATACGCAAAAAACTGACGGTTATCACCGTCGCCACCATCATCCCCCTGCTGGCCGGAGCCATCTGGGTCACCATGATCCTGGTGGACAAGTCATACTCGCGCCAGGCCGCCTATCTGGAAAGGGCCAACCTGGAGCGTGTCGCCAACCGCCTGAGCTTTTTAACCGACAACGCGGTTTCGGACACCCTGTTCCTGGCGGACCTGTCTTTTGTGCGGGAGCTGTCCCAGGCCGCCATGCAGCGCTCCACCGGGCAGGAACCCAAGGCCCGCTTCCACAGCGAGTACAGGGAATCCTTGGAGACCATGCTGGAGTTCGTCAGCTCCAAGAAGGTCTACGACCAGGCCCGCCTGCTGGACGCCGCGGGCCGGGAAATCCTGCGGGTCAACCTGGTGGACGGCAAGGCCCAGGCGGTTCCCGCCTCCCAACTGCAAAGCAAGGCGAACCGCTACTACTTCACCAACGCGGCCAAGCTGCCCCCGGGCCGGGTCTATGTCTCCTACGTGGACTTAAACCGCGAAGGGGGCAAGATCGAAAAACCCCTCAAGCCCATGCTGCGCTTCGCGGCCGCGGTGCGCGACGCGCAAGGAAACCTGACCGGAGTGGTGGTGCTCAACTTCTACGTCTCCTATTTGTTCCAGCGCTCCCTAAAGGACGTGCTGAACACCACCCAGGGGAAATGGGTGATCCTGGACCAGGACGGTTACTATCTCTTCCACTCCAAGTACCCCTCCCGGGAGTGGGGCTCGCCCCGCGACCTGAACACCGGCGAGCGCTGCCAAAAATATTTCGGCAAGGCCTGCCAGACCATCCTGGACGGCAAGGACACCGAGGTGAACACCGAGGGCGGCAACTGGCTGTCCTATTCCCAGGTGGTGCGCTATCCCGGCAACCTGGACCGCTTCATGGTGGTTGCCCACTTTACCCCGCCTCCCGCGGTGGTGGACTACCTGGGCCGCTTCGGCTGGGTGCTGGGCATGATCTTGGTGGTGACCCTGGCCGCCATCCTGTTGCTGGTCTGGATCAGCGGGCGCATGGTGGTGTTGCCCATGATCTCGCTTTCGAACACGATGGGGCGGCTGAGGCACAACGACCTGAGCGCACGCAGCAGCCTGAGCGGCAAGGACGAGCTGGGCCGGTTGGCCCAAGGCTTCAACCAGATGGCCGAGAGCCTGCAAGAGGCCTATGGCGAGATGGAACGCCAGGTGCGCGCCACGGAAGAGGCCAATCGCGAGCTGAGCAACAGCGAGGCGCGGGTGAAGGCCATCCTGGACAGCACCGTGGACGCCATCATCACCATCACTAGCGACGGGGTGGTGCAGTCGTTCAACCAGGGCGCGGAGAAACTCTTCGGCTACAGCGCCCTGGAGGTGGTGGGCAACAAGGTGAACATGTTGCAGCCACAGGACGTGGCCGCGCAGCACGACGAGTACCTCCAGCGCTACCTGGAAACCGGCGAGCCCCACATCATCGGGGTGGGGCGCGAGGAGCGGGGCCGGCGCAAGGACGGCACCCTGTTCCCCATGTACCTGGCGGTGAGCGAGGCATGGGTCGAGGGCGACCGGCTGTTCACCGGCATCATCCGCGACACCACCAAGCTCAAGCAGACCGAGGAGTCGCTCAGGAAAAGCCAGCGCATGTACCAGTCGCTGGCCGATGCCTCGCCGGTGGGCATCTTCAACACCGACCAGGACGGCCTGTGCGACTACGTCAACGAGCAATGGCTGGAGATGGCCGGCATCACCGCGGAGGAGGCCATGGGCGACGGCTGGGCCAGGGCCATCCACCCCGAGGACCGCGACGCCATCTACCGCGACTGGCAGCGCACCGCGGAATGGGGCAATCCCTTTGAGGGCGAATACCGCTTCCAACACGCCGACGGCAAGGTGGTGTGGTTCTATGTGCGGGCGGTGCCCCAAGCCGGCGAGGACGGTTCGGCGAACAGCTTCGTGGGCGTGGTGATGGACATCACCGAGCGCAAGGAGACCGAGAAGGCCCGCGCCGAAAGCATGCAGCTGTTTCAGTCCACCTTCGAGCAGGCCGCGGTGGGCATCGCCCACGTGGCCCCGGACGGCAAATGGCTCAGGGTGAACAGTAAGCTGTGCCAGATCGTGGGCTACAACCGCGAGGAGCTGCTGGAGAGCGCTTTCCAGAAAATCACCCACCCCGACGACCTGGACAAGGACCTGAGCCTGGTGAACAAGGTGCTGGCCGGGGAGATCGACACCTACACCCTGGAGAAGCGCTACCTCAAAAAGGACGGCGCCGTGGTCTGGATCAATCTCACCGTGGCGCTGGTGCGCGATGAAAACGGCGAGCCGGACTACTTCATCTCGGTGGTGGAGGATATCGATCTGCGCAAAAAGGCCGAAAGCGCCCGGGCCGAAAGCGAAAAGCGCTTCCGCACCCTGGTGGCCAACGTGCCCGGCGCGGTCTACCGCTGCGAGCACGACGAAAACTGGACCATGCGCTACATCAGCGAGCCCATCCGCACCATCACCGGATATCCGCCCTCGGATTTCATAGACAACTTTCAGCGGGCTTACGTGGACATTATCCACCCCGACGACCGCGAGATGGTGAGCAAACGGATCTCGGAGTCCGTGGAGCGGGGGCGAGGCTTCGAGGTGGAGTACCGCATCATCCGGCGCGACGGCCAGGTCCGCTGGGTTTATGAGCGGGGCGCGGCGATCGCCGACGACCAGGGCACCCAGTGGCTGGACGGGGCCATCCTGGACGTGACCGAGCGCAAGATGGCCGAGCAGGACAACCTGCGCCTAGGCCGCATTTTGGAGGAGTCCCAGAACGAGATATTCATCTTCGACGCCGAAAGCCTCAAGTTCCTTCAGGTGAACCAGGGCGCCCGCCGCAACCTGGGCTACAGCATGGAAGAGCTCAGGGGCATGACCCCCGTGGACATCAAGCCCGAGTTCACCCAGGAGGAGTTCCAGAAGTTGGTGGAGCCCCTGCACAAGGGCCTGGAAAGCCACCTCATCTTCAACACGGTGCACCAGCGCAAGAACGGCTCCACCTACGAGGTGGAGGTGAACCTCCAGCTTTCCACCCAGGAGCTGGCCCCGGTGTTCGTGGCGGTCATCCAGGACATGACCGAGAAGAACCGGTCCCAGGCCGAGATCCAGCGTTTGTCCTTGGTGGCCGAGCGCACCGACAACGTGGTGATCATCACCGACGGGGAGGGCTACATCCAGTGGGCCAACCAGGCCTTCTTCCGGGTGAGCGGCTACACCCTCCCGGAGGTGGAGGGTAAAAAGCCCGGTGTCCTTTTGCAGGGCCCGGACACCGACCCGGACACGGTGCGCTTCATGAGCCGCCAGCTGGCCCGGGGCGAAGGCTTCAACGTGGAGATAGTCAACTACTCCAAGAACGGGCACAAGTATTGGCAGGCGGTGGACGTGCAGCCGGTGCACGACGACAAGGGGAAACTGACCAACTTCGTGGCCGTGCAGCAGGACATCACCGAGCGCAAACGCAACGAGGTGGAGCTGCGCCAGCAGGCCCAGATCATCGACCAGACCCACGACGCGGTGATCTCCGTGAGCCTGGAGGGCGAGGTGACCAGCTGGAACCAGGGAGCCCAGGCCCTGTTCGGCTACAACAAGGAGGAGGCCCTGGGCAAGCGCATGAGCTTCATCCTGCGCTCCCAGGACGCGGCCAGCCTGGACGAAACGGTGCTGGAAGAGCTTTACCGCAAAGGGCAGCACGAGCTGGAAATCGTGCTCAAGAAGAAGTCGGGCATGGAGTTCACCGCCCTGCTTTCGCTTTCGCTGCTCAAAAACCTGCAAGGCATGCCCGACGGTTTCGTGGCCTACGCGGTAGATATCAGCGAGCGCAAGAAGGCCGAGGAAGCGGTGCGCATGGCCAAGGAAACCGCCGAGGAGGCCAGCCGCATCAAGAGCGAGTTCTTGGCCAACATGAGCCACGAGCTGCGCACCCCGCTCAACGCCATCATCGGCTTCTCGGAGATTCTGGTGGACCAGACCTTCGGCGAGCTGAACGAAAAACAGCTCCGGCAGACCCGCCACATCCTGGAAAGCGGACGCCACCTGCTTTCGCTGATCAACGACATCCTGGACCTGTCCAAGGTGGAAAGCGGCAAGATGGAGCTGGAGCCCTCGGCGGTGAACCTGGGCGGCGTGTTGGAAGCCACCACGGTGCTCATCAAGGAAAAGGCCGCCAAGCACGGCATCACCCTGAGCCTGGAGCTGCCCGAGGAGCTGCGCCTGCTCAACTTCACCGCCGATGAGCGCAAGCTCAAGCAGATCATGTTCAACCTGTTGTCCAACGCGGCCAAGTTCACCCCGGACGGCGGGGCCATCACCATCACGGCCGCCAAGGAAGTCGGCTTCATCCAGGTCAGCGTGCAAGACACCGGCCTGGGCATCTCCCCCGAGGACCAGGCGCGCATCTTTGACGAGTTCGAGCAGGTGGACAGCACCTACGCCCGCAAGCAGCAGGGCACCGGCCTGGGCCTGGCCCTCACCCGCAAGCTGGTGGAGTTGCACGGCGGACGCATCTGGCTGGAGAGCGAGGGCCTGAACCAGGGCAGCACCTTTACCTTCACCATTCCTCTGGATCTATCCGCCCGGGTGTTCAAGGACGAGGCCGAGCCGGAACCCACCAACGGCTCCGAGGCCGACGAGGACCAGGAATTGGAAGGCGGCACCGTGCTGGTGGTGGACGACGATCCCATGGCCCGCGAGCTCCTGGCTGGCTATCTGCGCGAGGGCGGCTACAAGACCGTGTTGGCCGCCGACGGAGCCAAGGGCATGGAGATGGCCTTGAAGCACAAGCCCATGGCCATCACCCTGGACCTTATGCTGCCCGACACCAGCGGCTTCGAGGTGCTCCGGCAGCTACAGGAAGACCCTGAGACCGCCTCCATCCCGGTGATCATCGTTTCCATCACCGACGACCGCGAAAAGGGCCTGAGCCTGGGCGCGGTTGAGTTCCTGCAAAAGCCGGTGAACAAGGATCAGCTGCTCCAAATCCTCTCGGATTTCGTATCTTGCAGCGCGGAAGGCTTCAGCAAGGTGCTGGTGGTGGACGACAACCCGGCCGACGTGGAGTTGGTGCACGGTATCCTGGGAACGCGGGGATGCGAGATAATTGAAGCCAGGGGCGGCGAGGAGGGCATCGAGATCGCCCTGCGCGAGAAGCCCGACCTTATCGTCCTGGACCTGAACATGCCCGGCACCTCGGGGTGGGACGTGCTGGAGACCCTGCACGAGAAAAGCGGCAACTGGCGGCCGCCCATACTGGTCTTCACCGGGGCCTACCTAACCTCCCAGGAGCGGCAAAAGCTGGCCGGCCAGGTGCAGGCGGTGGTAATGAAGGGGGGCGGCAAACAGGACCTGCTGCGCGAGATCAGCCGGCTGACTCAAATGACCTTTGACGGGAGCGCAAAAGAATAATGGCCGGGCCAAGAGCTCTCATAGTGGAAGACAACGCCCTGAACATGGAATTGGCCCAGGACCTGCTGGAGGTGCGCGGCTTCGAGGTGCTCACCGCCTCCTCGGCCGAGGAAGGCCTCAACCTGGCCCACACCCAGGCCCCTGACATCATCCTGATGGACATCGGCCTGCCGGGCATGGACGGCCTGGAGGCCACCCGCCGCCTCAAGCGGGACCCGGCCACCCAGGGCATCGTGGTGATCTGCCTCACCGCCCACGCCATGGACGGCGACCGGGACAAGGCGCTCTTGGCCGGGGCGGAAGGCTATATCACCAAACCCATCGACACCCGCGAGTTCGCCAACCAGGTGCTCTCCTACCTGAACGGCTAAAGGGAAGGACGGCGGCGGCATTATGGACCAGGCAAGGCAAGGCGGCGGGTCTAGCCCGGAGCAACCGGAGCCCCGCAAGATTCTGGTGGTGGACGACGAGCAGTTCAACCGCGAGCTGCTGGAGGACCTGCTGATCCCTCTCGGTTATGAGGTGGCCAGCGCGCCGGACGGCGAGAGCGCCCTGAAGATGGCCCAGGCCGATCCCCCGGACCTGGTGCTGCTGGACGTGATGATGCCCGGCCTGGACGGCTTCGAGGTGGCTCGCCGCCTTCGCCAAGACCAGGCCAACGAGGGCGTGCCCATCGTGATGGTGACCGCGCTTCGGGCGGTGGAGGACCGGGTGAAGGCCCTGGAGGCCGGGGCCAACGAATTCCTCTCCAAGCCGGTGGACAAGATCGAGCTCAAGGCCACGGTGGCCTCCCAGATGAAGGTGAAGGCCTACCACGACTTCATGGCCAATTATCAGGCCGAGCTGGAGAAGGAGGTGGCCCGGCGCACCGAGCAGCTCAGCCAGGCCATGGGCAGGCTCAAGCAGGCCTCCCTGGACACCATCATGCGCCTGGCCCGGGCGGCGGAGTACAAGGACGAGGACACCGGAGCCCACATCCTGCGCATGAGCTCCTACGGCGCGGCGGTGGCCCGCCACATGGGCCTGGGCGAGGAGGTGGCCCTGTGGATCCTCTACGCCGCGCCCATGCACGACGTGGGCAAGATAGGCATCCCGGACAGCATACTGCTCAAGCCCGGCCCGCTCGACGATGAGGAGTGGGAGGTGATGAAGACCCACACCACCATCGGGGCGCGCATCCTCTCCGGGGCCAAGGCGGGCTACCTCAAGCTGGCCGAGATCATCGCCCTGACCCACCACGAGCGCTGGGACGGCACCGGCTACCCCCGGGGCCTCAAGGGCAAGCAGACCCCCCTGGTGGGGCGCATCGCGGCCATCAGCGACGTGTTCGACGCGCTCATCTCCCGGCGGCCCTACAAGGAGCCTTTTTCCGAAGAGAAATCCTTCGACATCATCGCCGAGGGCAAGGGCAGCCACTTCGACCCCGAGGTGGTGGAGGCCTTTTTCGCGGTGAGGGACGAAATATTGGCCATCAAGAACAAGTACAGCCACGATCATTCGGGCGACGCGGAGGATATCTACACTCCTCCGGAGTAGGGCTTTGGCGCGGGCCCGGGCCGTCCCGGCGCCCCACGGATTTTGCCCGCCCCCTCCCCGCCTTGCTGAAATGCAAGCCAGGGCGGCCGGCGCCGCCGGGTTCCAATCTTTGCCTCAAAGACGAGAAGCATTGGTTTCCCTGTTTCGGCTTTCGGTGATGCCCCGCCGGAGGCGGTCGCTACAAAAACACGATAAGGAGTTGAAGCATGAAAAGGTTGATCTTGGTGATCCTGGCCATGGCCTTGGTGTTGGGCCCGGTGTCTCTGGCCATGGCCGCCGGCGGGGGCGGCCAGCCGGGGGTGGTGGCGGTGGAGGTGGTGCAGCTCGGCGGCACCGTGACCGCGCTGGACCTTAAGGCGCGCAAGGTGACCATCAAAGGCGACGGCGGCAAGGAGGTGGTCCTCAACGCCAAGCAGGCCCGCAACCTGGAGCAGGTCAAGGTGGGCGACAAGGTGCTGGTGGACTTCATCCAGTCCCTGGCCCTGTTCGTGACCAAGCCCCAGGGCGGCCCCGCGGCCGGCGCGGCCCAGGTGGTGACCCTGGCGCCCAAGGGCCAGAAGCCCGGCGGCATCGTGGCCGACGTGGTGGAGCTTAGGGCCCAGGTGGTGGCCATCGACTACAAGGCCCGCACCGTGGCGCTCAAGGGCCCGGCCGGCAAGGTGCGCACCCTGAAGATCGGCCCCGACGCCAAGGACTTCGATCAGGTAAAAAAGGGCGACGACGTGGTGCTGCGCTACACCGAGGCAGTGGCCCTTACCGTGAGCAAGCCCTAGCCCGCAACCTCTCGCGTATTCTATCGGACCGGCCGGGGCTGATGCCCCGGCCGGTTCTTTTTGCCGGGGGGCGGGCCCGAGGCAAAAAGCTACAACTCGCCGGGGTTTTTTGGCGCGGCCGATTGTTGTCGCGCCCGGGCTATGTTAAATCAAATATATTGGCGCCCCTAAAAAAAGGTGTTCGCAATGTCCGATCCCATACGCCTGCTTCTGGTCGAGGACAGCAAAACCTACAGCATGCTCATCCAGGGCATCTTGGCGGAGATGACCCGCGAATCGTATTTGGTCCAAGCGGCCGACGCCTTGGAACCGGCCATCGCGGCGGCCGGGGACTTCGACCCGGATGTAATCCTTTTGGACCTGTTTCTGCCCGATAGCGAGGGGCTGGACACCCTGCGCCGCATGAAGAGCGCCTTTCCGGACAAGGCCATCGTGGTGCTCAGCAGCCTGGATGACGAGGGCACGGCCTTTCAGGCCATCAGGGACGGCGCCCAGGACTACCTGTTCAAATCTGAGACCGACCCCAAAACCCTGGAACGGGCCATCCGCTATTCCCGGGAGAGGAACCAGATCGAGCAGGCCCTGCTGCGCAGCCAAAACCTGGTGCGCGAGATGTTGGACTCCATCCAGGCGGGCATCGTGGTAATCGATCCCCACGATCGCCGCTTCGTGGACGCCAACTCCGTGGCCCTGGACATGTTCGGAGCCTCCAATGGCGAGGTCTTGGGCGAGGTGTGCCACCGCTATCTTTGCCCGGACAACAACGACCAGTGCCCCATCACCCACCGGGGGTTGACGGCGGACTACTCCGAGGGCCAGCTCCGCAGGGCCGACGGCGAAAGGACGCCCATACTCAAGACCGCGGCTCTGGTCAATCTGGACGGCAAAGAGCGCTTGGTGGAAAGCTTCATGGACATCTCGGCCCTGAAGGAGGTGGAGCAGGAGCTGCGCCATCTTTCCCTGACCGACGAGCTGACCGGCATCGCCAACCGGCGCCAGTTCATGTACACCGCCGCCCTGGAGACCAAGCGGGCCGCGCGCTACGGCCAGGCCATATCCCTGCTCAACATCGATGTGGACGAATTCAAGAAGATCAACGACACCCTGGGCCATCATGCCGGCGATCTGGTGCTGCGCAAGCTGGCCAAGCTGATCAGCCAAGAGCTGCGCGACAGCGACATTTTCGGCCGGGTGGGCGGAGAGGAGTTCGGCATCATCCTCCTGGAGACCTCCTCGGAGGCCGCCCTGGAGGTGGCCGAAAGGCTACGCAAAAAAATTGAAGGCCACGCCTTCCAGGCCGAGGGCCAAGAGATATCCTGCACCATCAGCCTGGGGCTGGCTTCCTTTGACCCCGAAACCGACGACCTGGATTCCTGGCATAACCGGGCCGACCAGGCCCTGTACCTGGCCAAGGAAAAGGGCCGCAACCGGGCGGAGGCCCTTTAGGCCTCCTGCCGGGCAAGCTCTGGATGCGGCCAAAAATAACAGGCCGCGTGGTTTCCCAGACGTCCTGCGGCAATCTCAAACCAGGGGAATTGCTTCTGCCCGGCGCCGCTATTTTCGGCGGCGGGGAGAGTCTTAAAAGCTTATCCGGGCCTTGGGGGCGATCAGTCCAGAAAATCTCCTTGGCTTGACCGCCTATCAGCGACAACTTACTATGCTTTAAAATTGGAGGGCTGGCGTTTTCCCGCGGAATTGCCGAGAATAATCGGCAGGCAAAGCTGAAAGAAAGCGTTGGGGACCCATTTCCCCCGCCCCGCAGCCGTTGGCGCCGCAAAACGGACCCTTGATTCGATAAGCGGCTTTTTACCGCATATTCTGGAACTGCCTTAGCACATGCCCCATCTGCCCTTACGCCTCTTGAGCCTCATTTATCCCTTGTTTTTGACTCTCTGCCTGGCCGGCCCGGCATGGGCCGCGCCCGGGCAGGACCCCTTGGCCGCCAGCTATGCCCAGTTGCGCGACATCACCGGCCGCATGGGCAACTTTGCCTCCAGCCGGGATTGGGACAATCACAAGGGGGCCATGAAGGCTATCCAGGCGGACCGCAAGAAGGAGGCCCTGCTCACTCCCCAGGTGCTCAAGCATGCTGCAATGTTCAACCGGGCCCTTGGGCACGCCAGGGATCTGTACCTCCTGGCCAAACAGGTGAAAGGCCGGGCCGGGGCGCTGAAAGCCCTGTATGCCCAAGCCGCCCGCCAAGCCCGCGCCGCCTGCGCCGCAAATGACAAGGGCCGCATAACCGCCCAGCAGATCAAGCTGCAAAAGACCCTGGCTCAGGCCGTGGTGGAGCAAAAGGCGCTGGACGCGGCCATGGGGCAAGCCCAAAAGGCCAACGCCTGGTTGCGCGCCAATTGGGGCAGGCTACGGGCCCTGGGCGACAAGGCCCAACGGGCGCATGAGCTCCACGAACGGGCCCGCAAGCTGGAGTTGGGCTATTTCAGCGATGAACCTTACTACTATTTCGAAAAACAGCGCGAGCGGATGAATGCCCTTTTCAGCGAGTTGGACCGGGTGCTACGCCAAGGGGCCAAGCAAGTGGGGAGCAACCAAAACCTGGTGTGGAGCATATACAAGAGCGCCCGCCGGGGAACCCCGCCACCGGGAAACCTGACCCCCGCCCAGGCCGAGTACGCCCGCCAATGCGTGGCCATACTGACCCCGCTCTTCACCCGCCTGAAAAAAGATCCTCTGCTGTTAAAAAACAGTAATAAGCTGGAGCCCACCGGCAGTCCGGATGAGGCCCAACACCGCTCCATGCTCGACGAGCGCCACACCGAGCTGCTCCGGCTGGTGCACGCCTGGCAGCAGACGCAGGACGTGCCCAAAGTATTCGGCGACATGGCCCAGGCCTATGCCGCGGTGCGCCAGGCGCGGGGCGCGGCCCTGGCCGCCGCCAAAAAGGCGGACGCTTGCTATGCCCGGGCCGAGCGCAAGCAAAAGGCCCTGCTGGCCAAGCGCTGCCCGGAGCACGCTTTTGCCCAGTGGGACCCGGCGGGGAACCGGGCCACCTGCGCCTGCAACGCCGCAAAAGGATGGGTGTGGAACCAGGACCGCAGCGACTGCGTGCCCCTTTCCTTGTGCCGCAAGCTGTGGAGCGCCCTCCGCAAGTTCTCCGCCGAGGGCAACCAAAAGCAGGCCGCCTCCAGCCTGGCCGCCATCAACCGGCACAAGTGCCCCGGCCAGGCCCAATTGCAGGCCCAGCGGTCGGTGCCCAACCTGGTGGGCATGAGCACCGCGCAGGCGGCCCAGGCCCTGGGGCGAGCGGGGCTCAAGTACAAGATAAGCTCCGCCGGGCCCGCGACCAGGCCCGGGCAGGCGAGCAAGGTGGCCACCCAGAACCCCGCCCCCGGCGCGGCCCTCAGGGCGGGTAGCACGGTGCGCCTGAGCGCCTACGGCCCGCCCAAGCAGAGCCAGGCCCAGGCCGCCAAAAAGGAACGCTGCCGCAAGTTGGCGCTTGCCTACAACCAGGCCCTATCGAAAAGCGACCGCCGGGCCGCCTACCAGGCGGTAGGCCAGGCGCAAGGCTGCTCCTGGCAAACCAAGGCCCAGGCATTTTTGCGCTGCCATGATTTAAGCCGTAACTACGACTCTGCGTTCTCCCAGGCTCAGAAAAGCCAGAACCTGGGCGGGCTAAAAAGCATCCTGACCCAGGCCAGGGGATGCTACTGGTACGACAAAGGGCGCTCCAAGGCGCTGTGCCTGCGGGCGGCCATTATCTTTGACCGCAACATCGCCGCCCGCCAAACCCGGGAGGCCGGCAAGGCCCTGGCCTATGCCCGGCAAAACAACTGCTACTGGCGCCAGGTCGGAGAGCGCATTTTCGCCCAGGCCGCCCGCCAGGCCCCAGCTCAGGCCGTCCCCCCGGCCACCCGGCAACAGCAGGCCCCACCGGCCCAGCAGGCCAGGCGCCTGACCCCGCAGGAGGAGTGCCGCCGTATGGACGCCATCGCCCTGCGCGCGTGTCGAAACGGGGCGACCATGGACAGTTTGGACGCGGCCTTCAATCCCATGGCCAGACGCTGGAAGCAGTTGGGTTGCAAAATCTCTCCGGCCCTGGACCGGTGTGTCGACGCCGTGATGGAACGGGAGATCGGCGGGATTTTCAAGGGCTGGAGATTGTCGAACTAGCCTCGTGAAGAGTCCTCCCTGCAGGGCTCGGCCAGCCAGAAGCCTATGCCTGCCCTTGGCCCTACATTAGGAGATGGTTGCCCTAACGGGGGCGCATCCGATGGCCAACGTCCGTTTTGGGGCACCCATGCATGAAATGGCGTGAGGAATCTGAAAATTAGGCAAGAAAAATGGGCTAGCCGATGTCGGCTAACCCATTTAATTTTTTATGGTAGCGGGGAGAGGATTTGAACCTCTGACCTTCGGGTTATGAGATGATTTCTAAATACAATTATATCACTAAGTTAAAAGGGTTGTGGTTGCAAATGGGTGCGAATCCATGCACCCAGCACCCCCAATCCGCACCCTATACGCACCTAGTCCGTGGCCGTCGGCTTGTCTGTTATTGGAGTTTTTCAGGGAGGAATTGCACGAATAATTTTTTGGCGTGCGTCCCTGCTTAAACTTTTAGCCGACTACCTTCATGCGACAACATGACCTGCCGGGGGAGCCCCAACAATCTTGCGGGGTCCGGCCTCTAGACCGGTCCCCGCTTGCATTTGGTCGGAGTGAAGTTAGCCGGTCAATATTCTGATTGGCCGCGTTTCCAGTCACCGTCGTCAGGGCCCGACACAACCAGTTTTTCGCCAGGTTTCACTTGCAGAATAAAATCAACAGTGATGCTTTTAACGCCCCCGCCTTGCTGGCTCGCCACGGGACAACTTCGTTTCTGGGTCTTGAAGCCCTCTATATTGACCGCGATGGCGTAAACGCCCTCGGGTATGAATCGAAAAGCATACTTGCCCTGGGCATTGGTCACGGCGACCCTGCTGCGGCCGTCGCCCTTGTTGGTTATGCGTACGTGTACGCCGGTCAAAGGCGTCCCGTTCTGGTCCGTGACGGTGCCCGCGACATTGGCTCCGGGGAATTCCAAACCCGCCCAAACCCCCGGGGCAAACAGGACCACGGCTAACAGCAGGACGAAAATTCTGGCAATTACGGCATACATGATCCAGGGACGTATCATTGGCAAAACGCCGGAGGCAAGCCAGGATTGTGAGGTGGGATCCGTGCTACGATCTTTTCCTCCTCACATTACCTGGCTACCTTAATCATTGGCCTTAACAGGTAAGGGAACACCCCGCGTGCCATTTGCCTTGAACCATACCTGGCGCCTGATCCTGGTGACCTGCGCGGTGGGCCTATTCGCTGCCAGCTCGCCGGGCACGGGCCTGTCTTGGTTGACCTGGGTGGCCATGCTTCCCTTTGCCCTGGCCATGCGAGGCGTGCGGCCCCTGTGCGGCCTGGCCTGGGGGCTGGCCTACGGCCTGGGCATCTGGCTGGTCGCCATCTGGTGGCTCGAGATCGGGCTCATGGCCTGGGTGAACATCCCGGCCTGGTCGGCCCGGGGGCTCACCCTCCTGGCCTGCCTGTACCACGCCCTGCCCTACGCGGCCTTCGGCCTGGTCTGCGGGTGGATGAACCGGCGCGGCCGCGCCTTGGGCCCGCTGCGCGCCGCCCTGTGGCTCGGCGTGCTGGTGAGCCTGTTCCCCGGCCTATTCGACGGCAGCCTGGCCCATCATCTCTTTGACCAGCCCCTGTTCATCCAGATGGCTGATCTGGGCGGCGCGCCCCTGCTGCTGTTCCTGGTGGTCCTGGTCAACTGGCTGGGGGCCGAGCTGCTGGCCGGGCTTCTGCGCCGCCGCTGGCTGTGGTCCCGGGCCGTGGCCCTGGCGCTGGTCGTGGCCGTGGTGGCGGGCTATGGCGCGTTGCGTCTGAACCAGTTCCGCGCGCTGGCCGCAGCTGCCGCGCCGGATCGTTTCGTCAGCCTCACCGTCCTGCAGCCCAATGTGCCGGTGCGGGGTCAGGGTCCGGAGCCCGTCCAGGCGGCCCTGGAGGCCCGGGCCTTGGCGCTCGCCCAGGCCGCGCCGCCGGGCAGCGTGGCTTTGTGGCCCGAGGTTCCCCCGGCCCTGGACTGCGGCCGGGTGCCGGGCGGCCAGGCGCTGGCCTCGTTCCTGCCCGGCCTGGCGGCGAAGGCCGGGCGTCCGGTCATCGCGGCGTGCATGGACTACGAGCCCGGGCCGGGCGGCTCCTGGCTTTTCAGCGAGGCCCAGTACAACGCGGCCGCGTTCTACGGGCCAGAGGGCGGCATCAGGGCGGTCTACCGCAAGCGCAAGCTCTTCCCCTTTGCCGAATACCTGCCCCTGGAGCATCGCTTTCCCTGGCTGCGTGATCTGTTCCCCGGCGCGGAGCACTACCGGCCCGGCGGCGGGGTGGTGCTGTTCGACCTGGGCCCCGGCGCGCGGGCCATACCCACCCTGTGCTACGAGGTGCTGTTCCCGGGCCTGATCCGCCAGGGCCGGGCCGCCGGGGGCAACCTGATAATCAACCTGAGCGACGACGCCTGGTTCGGCAGCAGCCAGGCGGCCGCCCGGCATCTGTCCCTGGCCCTTTTGCGCAGCGTGGAGTTCCGCGTGCCCTTGGTGCGGGCCACCAACTCGGGCCTGGGGGCGCACGTGGCGGCCAGCGGCGAGATAATGCCGGGCAGCCTCACGCCTGCATTCAAAGCCGCCACGCTCAGCCGTGCCATGTTCATCCCCGGCGCTGACCTGCGGCCCCTGTACCCGCTGATCGCGCCTTGGCTGCCCTGGCTCGGCCTGGTTCTGATCGCGGGGGACGCCCTGCTGGCCCGGCGGAGCCGGCGGGGGCGTGCAAAAGGATTTGACCCGGCGGCGTAAATAAACAGTATTAAAGCCCTGCCATTCATGAAACTATAGGGAAAATCGATTACGCCGTCCGGCACGCCTCGATAGAGGGGGTTTCCATGGTCCGCACTTACCTGGAATTTGCGTTGACGATCGTTCTGGGCCTGGGCCTCGGCGCTTTCGTGACCACCGGCCCGGCCTGGGCGGCCGGAGGTGGAAAACAGACGTGCGACAAGACCGTATGGGATTGCGTGAAAAAGGCCCAAAGGGTGAACTGCAACCGGCCCTGGACGCAAGCATCGGCACCTCCTGCGTATCCTGGGCAGGGGCGTATGTATGAGAATCAAAGCCTGTGCAAAGGCTACATGAAATGGTGGGTAGGGCCGGGGACGACACTGGCCAGGAGCTGCCCCTCAAAAAACCAGAGGGTAAGCGACGGAAAAGTGGACGCGGCCATTAAAAGGGCGCGCCGCGAGATGGTGCATGAGTGCTTCAAATTTCATGTTTTCCTGAATCCCAACGCATCAGAATCGGCCGGAGTCAACCGGTACCCGGGGCGCGACCAGAACGGGGCCAATTGCACGGCTTTTGCCGACACCTTCGCGCAGTGCCTGCATGACAAGTACAAGCGCAATCCCTTCAAATAGCCGGGACGGACGACCGTTTCATTGCCCGCAAAAGGATTCCCATGCTCATAAAGATGATCAAGATCACGCTGTCGTTGATCCTGGCCCTGGGCCTGGGCGCTTCCGTGTCCGCAAGCCCGGCCTGGGCCGCGGGCAGCCAGAAGCAACAGTGCGACCGCGCAATATGGGATTGCGTGAAAAAAGCCAAAAGGATGACCTGCAGCAGGGACCAATTTTACGCCCGCATTGTCCTGGACAATAAAGAGTATGCAAATCAAATGCTGTGCGATGGACCGCACAAATGGTGGGCCGCACCCGGTGGGACCCTGGCCAGGCAATGCCCCTCAAAGGGCCAGATAGTCAACGCCGCCTCGGTTGACGCGGCCATTAATAGGGCCCACAGCGACATGGCCCACAACTGCGTCAAATATCATGTTTTCCGGGTTCCCGATGCAGGACCGAATCATCCGATCAACCAATACTCAGACGCCAAGATGAACCGGGGCAATTGCAAGGCCTTTGCCGACGCCTTTGCCCAGTGCCTGCGCGCCAAGGCCAAGAAGCTCCCCGGCGGCCTAAAGCCGCATAAATAAGCGCCATCATGCGCCGGGCACGGGGAAGGCCCCCCGGGCCCGGTTCTGCTTGACCATAATCATTCCGTCAATTTAGGATGTTGTGTTTTGCTCTCCCTAGCCGAGGATGTCCCGTGGTCCGCGAGATTCCCGCCAGCCGCATAATCAGTGCCTTGAATGTGGGCGTGGTGGTTCTCCAGGGCGACGGGTCCGTTGCTTCCCTCAACCCGGCGGCCGCCCAAATCCTGGGCCTGGACGCCGCCGAGGCCCAGGGCAAGCCCCTGGCTCAGGTACTTCCCGAGCACGACTCCAACCAGCCGCTGCTATCCCTGGCCCGGGACCTGGTGGAGTCCGGCCAGGAGCTGGACCAGAGCGAGGCCGAGTACCATCATCCGGGCGGCAAGCCCCGGCAACTTTTGGTCTCGGGCTGGCCCGAGGGGGGCGAGGGCTGGGTCCTGGTCCTGGAGGACGTGAGTCACGCGGCCGAGCTGGCCGAGGCCGGCAAGGCCCAACAGCAGGAGCTGCGCGTTGCCTACCAGAAGCTGGAGGCCCAGAACCAGAGCCTCAAAGAGGCCCAGGCCCGGGGCTGGCGCATGAAGCTGGCCGCGGCCGCCCTGCTGCTGGCCTTTATCGGCGCACTCATCTGGTGGTACGAGGTGGACTATCTGCCCCAGGAGGGCTCGCCCACGTCCAGCGAACAAGCCGCCGCCGACCAGGACCTGGCCGACTTCCGAACCGCCCAGGCCCAGACCCAGGACCTCATGGTCACGGTGCCGGCCCGGGGCATGCTGGAACCCCTGGAAATGGTCACCGTCTCGGCCCAGGCCGGGGGCCACGTGGAGGCCCTGGATTTCAAGCTGGGACAGGAGGTGCCCAAGGGTCAGGTGCTGCTGCGCCTGGACCAGCGGGAGCTGCTGCCCAAGGTGCGCAACGCGGAGTCGGCCCTGCTCAAGGCCCGGGCCAAGATGAACGAGCTGGAGAACTGGCACCGCAGGCCCGAGTTCAAGCAGGCCCAACGCGGCCTGGACATGGCCCGCCGGGAGTTGGAGCGCAAGGAGAGGCAGTTGGCCGAGACCCAGCGCCTGCACAAGCTGGGCATCGTGGCTGGTCAGGATTTGGAGAACGCCCGCGCGGCGGTGCTACAGGCCCAGCACGCCCTGGCCACCTCCACCGAGAACCTGAGCAAGGCCAAGGAGCAGGCCTCCCCGGCCCAGCTGCGCATCGCCCGCCTCGATCTCTTGAACGCCAAGCTGGCCCTGGACGAGGCCAAGGCCCAGCTGGCCAGCACCGTGGTGCGGGCTCCGGTGGCCGGGGTGGTCATGCCCCCCATGGGCGGCGACCGGCCGGGCCGCCTGCCCGAGCGGGGGGCCAAGGTGGCCGAGGGCCAGGCCCTACTCTGTCTGGGCTCGCTCAGCCACCTGGGGGTCAAGGCCCTGGTGGACGAGTCCGAGGTTCGGCGCATAGCGGTGGGTGGCCAGGCCATGGTCACGGTGCCCGCCTTGGGGCCGCGCAAGCTGGAGGCTCGGGTGGTTTCCGTGGCGCCCCAGGCCCAGAACCGGAGCTCGAGCCCCCAGTTCCCGGTGGTGGTGGAGCTGACCAAGCTGCCCGCTGAGCTGCGAGGCAGCCTGCGCCTGGGCATGAGCGCCTCGGTGCTGTTCATCGCCTCCCAGGCCCGGGGCGCGGTGGTGGTGCCCATCCCGGCGGTGAACTTCGACGACGGCTCCCCCCGGGTGCGCCTGCCCTCGGGCCAGGGCTCCCGCTGGCAGGCGGTCAAGACCGGCATCAGCGACCATGAGTTCGTGCAGATCACCTCGGGCCTCAAGCCCGGCCAGAAGATCCTCTACTAGGGCCGTGTCCACAAAAACCCCAGAGAGCGATCCCTCCTATCCGGCCAAACCGATTGTCGATCTGAGGGGCATCACCCGCACCTTTTACTTGGGCGAGGTGGCGGTGGACGTGCTGCGGGGGGTGGACCTGAGCGTGGACCGGGGCGAGTTCCTGGCCATCCTGGGGGCTTCGGGCTGCGGCAAGTCCACCCTGCTCAACATCCTGGGCCTGCTGGACGTGCCCACCGCGGGCACCTATCGCCTGGACGGCGAGGTGGTCTCCGACCTGAACGACCGCCGTTTGAGCGCGGTGCGCAACCGCAAAATCGGTTTCGTGTTTCAAAGCTTCAACCTGCTGCCCCGGCTCAGCGCGGCGGAAAACGTGGAAATGCCCCTGATCTACCGGGGCGCGCCCGCGGCCGAGTGCCGCGAGGCGGCCATGAGCCTGCTGGAGTCGGTGGGCCTGGCCGACAAGGCCCATCACCGGCCCAACCAGCTCTCCGGCGGGCAGCAGCAGCGGGTGGCTATCGCCCGGGCCCTGGTGGGCTCGCCGGTGGTGCTCATGGCCGATGAGCCCACCGGCGCCCTGGACTCCAAGATGGGCCGCGAGATCATCGAGCTGTTCCTGCGTCTGAACGACGAACTCAAGCTGACCATAGTAATGATCACCCACGACGAGCATCTCTCGCGCCAGGGCAGCCGGAGGGTGTGGATGGCCGACGGCGGCAGCCTCAAGGACATGCCCCGGGAGGACGCGGCGTGATCCTGCTGGTCAACCTCAAGGAGGCGGTGCGCAGCCTGTTGGCCTCCAAGCAGCGCACCCTCCTGGCTCTCTTGGGGGTGATCATCGGCATCGGCAGCGTTATGGCCATGCTGGCCATCGGCGAGACCATCAAGGCCGAGTCCATGCGCCAGTACCAGGCCATGGGCACCGACATCCTCACCATCCGGCCCGAGGCCCAGCCTCGGCCGGGCGAGCCGTGGGGCGCCATGGCGGTGATCACCCCGGAGGACATGACCCGCCTGGCCCGCTACAGCCGCGCTATCCGGCGTTATTCGCTCATCGTGGAAACCAGCGCCACCCTGCGCGCCGGACGGGCCAAGCTGGAAAACGCCACGCTCAATGGGGTGCAGGCGGCCTACCGGCAAATCAAGCGGCTCAAGATGGCGAGGGGTCGCTTTATCAGCCCCCTGGACCAGGGGCGCCATCACCTCGTGCTGGGCAGCCAGGTGGCCCGGGACCTGGACCGGGCCGGGGCTCCACGCCCTCTGAGGGAGTTGACCATCAAGGGGCGCATCTACAAGGTCATCGGGGTGCTGGCCCCAGCCGATCTGGGCTATGACTCGGACACGGTGAACCGGGCCGCCTTTGCGCCAGTGGGGATGGCCCTGCGCATGGACGGCCAGACCGGGGCGGGCTCGGCCGTGGTGCAGGTGAAGCGGGGGACTGACCACGCCGCGGCCGGGGCCGAGCTCAACCGCCTGATGCAGGGCTTCACCCACGGCCGGGTGAGCCTGGAGGTGGAAAGCCCCAAGCAACTGTTGCAGCAGATGGCCGCCCAGATGCGCCTGTTGACCCTGCTCCTGGCCGCGGTGGGCTCCATCAGCCTGGTGGTGGGCGGGGTGGGCATCATGAACATGATGCTGGTGTCGGTGGCCGAGCGCCGCCGCGAAATCGGCATCCGCCGGGCCATGGGGGCCCAAAAGGGCTACATAACTTTTCAGTTCCTGGTGGAGAGCGTGATCCTCTCCGGGGCGGGCGGGATCATCGGCATCGCGGCCGGCCTGGGCGGGGCCTGGCTGGCGGCGGATATGCAGAAGTGGCAATTCCAAATGCCCCTGGACGCGGTGGGGCTGTGCCTGGGGGTGGCCTTGGGGGTGGGCCTGTTCTTCGGCTATTACCCGGCACGCAAGGCGGCGGGCATGCAGATAATCGACGCCCTGAAGACGGAATAGAGCATTGCGGCGAGTACTGGCATTAATCTGTTGCCTGGCCCTGCTGGGGCCGCTGAGCGCCCTGGCCCAGGGGCGGGAGGAGCCCGGGGTCAAGGCCGGCAAGCAGATGGAGATCCTCACCGCGCCGCCCGACCCCAAGGACGTGCCGGTGACCGGGGGCAAACGCCGGGTGCCCTTGAAGCTCTTGGACACCATCCGCCTGGGCATGACCGACAACATTGAGGTGAAAAAGGGCATCCTGGACCGGGCCACCTCGGTGGAGAACCTGCTGCTGGCCGAGCGCATCTTCGAGCCGGAGTTCAACATCACCGGCGGCTACGCCTACAACGCGGGCAGCGACCAGGACAACCGCAACCTGGGGGTGGAGGTGACCAAGCGGCTGGAGACCGCGGGCCGCCTGAGCTTCTCCTGGAACCAGGCCAACATCCTGGACCGCAACGCCGGCTCCACCGACAACCAGGCCACCCTGAGCGCCAAGCTGACCCAGCCCCTGCTGCGCGGGGCGGGCATCACCGTGGGCACCGCCGAGGTGGTCCAGGCCCAGTACAGCGAGGCCCAGGAGTTCCAGAGTTTCCGCTCTCTGCTCATGGGCAAGCTCACCGAGATACAGGCCGCCTATTGGGACCTGCTGTTGGCCCTGGAGAACCGCCTGAGCGCCATCCGGGCCCTGGAGGCCAGCCGCAACCAGCTAAAGAAGAACAAGATGCTCATCCAGGCCGGCCGCATGCCCGCCGCGGACTTGGTGCAGACCGAGCAGGAGGTGGCCCGCAACGAGGTGAACCTGCTCAACCAGGACCTGGCCGTGGAGAACGCCAACCGCACCCTGGTCAACCTGCTGGACCTGAACGAGACCATCGTGATCCTGCCCATCGAGGGCTTCATCTTCCGGGCGGTGAAGGTGGACTACCAGGCCCTGGCCGACCAGGCCTTCAAGACCAACACCAACATCCTCACCCAACAGATATCGGTGAAAAACGCCAAGCTGAACCTGAAGTTGGCCGAGTCAAACGCCCTGGACGAGGTTAACCTGGAGATCGGCACCAGCCAGACCGGCAGCGGCGGCAGCCCGGGCGAGGCCCTGGACGAGGCCAAGAACCTGGGCTCGGGCTGGAGCGGCTCGGTGGTGTTCAACATCCCCCTGGGCCTGCCCCGTGACCGTTTGCAGCAGCAGGTGACCATAGCCAAGCGCAGCCTGATCAAGACCAAGCTGGATTTGCACCAGGCCAGCCGCAACCTGCGCCAGAGCATCCGCGACCGGGTCAACGACGTGGAGCGCAATCTGCGCCAGATCAAGATCGGCCAGCAGTCGCTCAACCTGGCCCAGAGGAAGTACGACATTCAGCTGGTCAAGCTGGAGCTGGGCAAGGCCAACAACTATCAGGTGCTCCTGTTCCACCGCGACCTGGTGAGCGCGGCCGACTCGCTGCACGGCTCAATCGCCAGCTATCTGAAATCCCTGGCCCAACTGGACGAATTGGTGGGCACCGCCCTCGCGACCTGGAACATCCAGGTGGTCAAGCCGGTGCCGCCCCATCTGCCCAAGCTGAATCTCAAGGGCCTGGAGGTGCCGGCTCCTTTCAAGTAGACGGCGTGGGCCTTAAAACAAACCGAAACGGAAAAAGAGGAAAACATGTTTCGGCACCTCAGCCGCGCCCAGCCAAAAAGAATGGGTTAGCCGAAACGGCTAACCCATTGAAATCTTTGGTAGCGGGGAGAGGATTTGAACCTCTGACCTTCGGGTTATGAGCCCGACGAGCTACCGAACTGCTCCACCCCGCGTCAAGTGGGGATGAATATACCGTCTGGCCTGGTGCCTGTCAACAGAACCCCCCTAAAGCTTGCGCCTCCCGGCCTACCGTTGTAGGATGCTAACTCTTGGAACAAGGGACTATATTCAGCTAGCAAAGGACATAGTCACATGAACGTCCATGAATACCAAGCCAAACAATTAATGGCTTCTTTCGGGGTTCCGGTGCCCAAGGGCGGCCTGGCCGTAACCCCCGACGAAGCCGTGGAAATCGCAAAACAACTGGGCAGTGACGTATGCGTGGTCAAGGCCCAGATTCACGCCGGCGGGCGCGGCAAGGGCGGCGGCGTCAAGGTATGCAAGAGCCTGGACGAGGTCAAGGCCGCGGCCGAGGCCATCCTGGGCATGCATCTAGTCACCCACCAGACGGGCCCCGAGGGCAAGCTGGTGCACAAGGTCTGGATCGAGGAAGGCACCGACATCGCCCGCGAGCTCTACGCGGCGGTGGTGTTGGACCGCGGGGCCGAGCGCCTGGCGGTGATGGCCAGCCCCTCGGGCGGCATGGACATCGAGAAGGTGGCCGAGGAGACCCCGGAGCTTATCTTCTCCACCCGCATGGACCCCGGCCAGCCGCTGTGGGACTTCCAGTGCCGCCAGCTCCTGTTCGGCTGCGGGCTGGACGCGGCCCAGGTGCGCCAGGGCACGGCCATGCTCCAGGCCCTGGTGAAGATGGCCATGGCCAAGGACGCCACCCTGGTGGAGATCAATCCCCTGGCCGTCACCGGCGAGGGCAAGCTCATCGCCCTGGACGGCAAGATCAACTTCGACGACAGCGCCCTTAGGCGCAACCCGGACATCGCCGAGCTCAAGGACCCCACCGAGACCGACGAGCTGGAGCTCACCGCCACCAGCCTGGGGCTGAACTACATCCGCCTGGACGGCAACGTGGGCACCATGGTCAACGGCGCGGGCCTGGCCATGGCCACCATGGACGTGGTCAACCAGGCCGGGGCCAAGCCGGCCAACTTCCTGGACGTGGGCGGCGGCGCCAACGAGGAGATGATCACCAAGGGCTTCGAGATCATCCTGGATGACCCCAACGTGGAGGCCATCCTCATCAACATCTTCGGCGGCATCCTCAGGTGCGACGTGCTGGCCGCCGGGGTGGTGGGCGCGGCCCAGAAGATCGACCTCAAGGTGCCCCTGGTGGTGCGCCTGGAGGGCACCAACGTGGAAGAAGGCAAGCGCATCCTCGGCGAAAGCAGCATCAAGTTCGAGGTTGCCGGTTCCATGAGCGAGGCCGCGGCCAAGGTGGCGGCGGTGCTGGGAGGTCAGGGATGAGCATCCTGGTAGACAAAAACAGCCGCATCGTGGTGCAGGGCCTCACCGGCAAGGAGGGCATGTTCCACGCCGAGCAGATGATCGCCTATGGCACCAACGTGGTGGCCGGGGTGACCCCGGGCAAGGGGGGCAGCGAGGTCCTGGGCGTGCCGGTGTTCGACACCGTGGCCGAGGCGGTCAAAGAGACCGGCGCCGACGTTTCCCTGGTGTTCGTGCCCGCCGCCTTCGCGGCCGACGCGGCCTGCGAGGCCTCGGACGCGGGCGTGGCCCTGGTGGTGGTCATCTCCGAGCACATCCCGGTGATGGACATGATCCGGGCCAAGGCTTTCCTCAACGCACGGGGCACCAAGATGATCGGGCCCAACTGCCCGGGCATCATCACCCCCGGCCAGGCCAAGGTGGGCATCATGCCCGGCTACATTCACGTGCCGGGCTCGGTGGGCATCGTCAGCCGCTCGGGCACCCTGACCTACGAGGTGGTGCACCAGATCACCGCCGCGGGCCTGGGCCAGAGCACCTGCATCGGCATCGGCGGCGACCCCATCATCGGCCTGAACTTCGTGCAGCTCTTGGAGCTGTTCCGCGACGATCCGGGCACCGAGGCGGTCTGCCTCATCGGCGAGATCGGCGGCGACGCCGAGGAAAAGGCGGCGGCCGTGGTGGCCGCGGGCTATCCCAAGCCGGTGTTCGGTTTCGTGGCCGGGCTCACCGCCCCTCCGGGCAAGCGCATGGGCCATGCCGGGGCCATCATCTCCGGCAGCAAGGGGCGCGCCCAGGACAAGCTCGCGGCCATGGAAGCGGCGGGCATAACGGTGGTCAAGGCCCTGGGCGAGTTCGGGGCCACGGTGGCCGCCACCCTCAAGTAAGCGAGAAGAGCGCGTGGCCGGCATCGGCATAATAGGCTTCGGCCGTGTGGGGCGCTGCCTCATGCGGGTGCTGGCCGCGCGCGGCCTTACCTCCCAGGTTCGGGCCATCGCGGAGCTCAACCCCGGCGGCCGCGACAACCGCCAGCTCACCGAGAACCTGGCCTACCTCCTGGCCGCCGACAGCACCTACGGGCCCTTCCCGGGCAAGGTGGAGGCGGCGGGCACCTCGCTGGTGGTGGACGATAACCCCATCCCGGTGAGCTACATCCCCCATCCCCAGCAGGTGGACTGGGCCGGGCACGGAGCCACGGTGGTGGTGGAGGCCTCGGGCGACCCCCAGGCCACGGCCGAGGCGCGGGGCCTCCTGAGCCAAGGCGTGGCCAAGGTGCTGTTCACCCGCTCGGCGGCCACGGCCGACGTGACCCTGATCCGGGGCATCAACCTGGACACCTACGACCCGGCGGCCCACCGCCTGATCTCCTGCTCCACCTGCACGGCCAACGCCCTGGCCCCGGTCCTGGGCGTGATCCACGAGGCCTACGGGGTGCGGCGGGGGGCCATCCTCACGGTGCACCCGGCGCTCTCGGGAGACATGCTCCTGGACGGCCCGGCCAAGGAGTTCGCGGCCGGGCGCAGCGCCCTGGGGGTGCGGGCGGTGAACAGCGAGGTGGCCCGCACCACCGGCCAGGCCCTACCCGCCCTGGCCGGCCGCCTGACCGCCATGAGCCTCCGGGTGCCCACCCAGGTGGTCAACGCGCTCATCGCCGACTTGGTGCTGGAAAAGCCCCCCTCCTCTCCGGCCGAGGTCATCGCCCTTTTGGAGCGGGCCGTGGCCGGGCGCCTGAGCGGGGTGGCCGCCCTGGAGCGGGGCCTCATGGGGCGCCCCCGGGCGGCGGCCGATTTCCGGGGCGACCCCCACTCTGCCCTCATCGACACGAATTGGCTGGCCCTCAGCGGCGAGCTTTTGCGTCTACATCTCTGGCACGACAACGAGTACGCTTATTGCTGCCGCGTGGCCGACACCTTGGAACTCATCCTGAGCCGGCTCTAATCCTGGCCGGCGGGAGGCGCTTCATGCCTTTCTCCAAGCACGGCTATCCCCGGCCCCTGATCCTCAAGAACGGCCAAGAAGTCTGGCTGCGGCCCATTGAGCCGGACCAGGACGAGGCGGCGCTGTTCAAGTTTCTGGACGGCCTGAGCCACGACGACCGCTGGTATCTGGACTTCGACGCGGGCGAGGCGGACACGGTGCGCGCCTGCTTTGTGAACTACAAGGCAGCCGAGCTGTTGCCCATCGTGGCCACGAACCAGGAGGGGCTCATCGTGGGCCTGGGCACCCTGGAGCGCAACCATCCCGGAGCCCGGGGCCACATCGGCCGGGTGCGGGTGGTGGTGGCCCGCGACTTCCGCAACCAGCGCCTGGGCACCTACATCCTGCTGGATCTGATCCAGCTCTCGGTGAACCTGGGCCTAAGGGTGCTCACCGCGGAGTTCATCCGGGGCATCGAGAACCCGGCCATCCGCGCCGCCCGCCGCCTGGACTTCTTCGAGCAGGCGGTGCTGCCCGAGTTCGCCAAGGACCCCCGGGGAAACCGCTACGACCAGGTGATCATGGTCAAGCGCATCCACCGCGGCTACGACGACTTCTAGGCCCATGCCTCCCGTCGCGCCATGACCCCTCCCCCTCAATCCCGGCAGGTGGAGACCCCGCGCGGGCCGGTCTTGGTGCGCGACCGCTTTACTCCCCAGGAAATAGAGGAGCTTGAGCTGGCCCAGGGCATCGGGGTGTTCAGTGCCTACCGCTCCATCCTGACCAGCAAGGCCAGCCTGGCCAACGTGGCCGCCCAGCCCCAGAGCAACCTCTGCCTGAGCCTGTTCGAAGGCAAACGCATCGTGGGTTATTGCGTGCTGCGGCCGCCCCAGGAGGGCGAGCGCTGGGTGCGCCTGAAGCCGCCGGTGATGTTCGAGGTGTTCGGGGAGACCGCGCGGGGCTGGCGCGACCACAAGCTGATGACCCCCATGCTCCAGATGCTCATGAACGACCCGGCCAACGCCGAGCGCATCCTTTACATCGTGGGCTACTCCTGGACCTGGGACCTGGACTACACCAAGAAGTCCTTGCAGGAGTACCGCGACACCCTGGTCCACCTCCTGGGCCGCCTGGGCTTCAAGCAGTACCCCACCAACGAGCCCAACATCGGGCTACGGGCCGAGAACCTGTTCATGGCCCGGGTGGGCGAGGCGGTGAGCAAGGAGACCACCAAGGCCTTCCACAACCTGCTCTTCGGCATGGGGGAGGATTAGGGGGAGACTGTTTTCTTGCCGGGGGGCTATTCGAACAAACCAAGCTTTGTTATTGCGAGCAAAGCGAAGCAATCCCTGCTTGCAAGAGACGGCGTCGCCTACGCGAAGAGTGCTTGGGTGGGCGTGTTTGCGGTAATCGCGTCGCGCTGCCTGATGCGCTGCCGCCTCCTACCGCACAGAGATTGCCGCGTCGCGGCCAGGAGGCCGCTCCTCGCAATGACAAGGCCGTGCTTTTTTTGTGGATTGCTTGAAAAATCCGGGCCGATTGAGTCGTTTTGGGTTTGTAAAAGGAAAAGTACTTTGTCATTGCGAGCGAAGCGAAGCAATCTCTGCCCGGAGCAGGTGCCACGGATTCGGTTAGCGCCAAGTGCTCACCAAAGGTCCTCGCTCAAGTCTTTCCAGTAAGGGTTCAGCTCCCTGATTAAATCCAGCTTCTTTTGGCGGGAGCCCGCCTTTATCTGCTTCTCGCGGGCAATGGCTTCCTGAATATCCCCGAACGGCTCGGCATAGACCAGCTTGTCGGCCTTGTATTTGGCGGTGAAGGAAGATGAGCGCCCTCTGTGCTGCTCCATGCGCTGGCGCAGGTCGCCGGTCACGCCGGTGTAGAGCACCTTGTGGCTTTTGTTGGTGAGGATGTAGACCCAGTATTGCTTGGATGGAGACACCCGAAAAATTTAGCCTTATTAACTGCCTCTCATTGTCCTTTGGGAGCGTCTGCTGCGAACCGAGATTGCCGCGTCGCGGCCAAGAGGCCGCTCCTCGCAATGACAATGATTTTATTTAACATCCCCCCAAGCAGAGCATCCGGGCGTCGCCAGACAAGGCGGACCGTTCTGCGGCTGCAAACGATCCCGCCCGAGCCCACCCCCAGGCGGCACAGTCAGGCGTGGCTAGGCAAGGCGCCGGGCAAGCGACAGCCGGAGGCGTAGCCTTTAGCTACGTCGAGGCTGGAGCGAAGCCCGCAACGCAGCATAGCCGCGTCTGACGTGGCCGCCCGCTACCCGACGATCCAGACGGCGATGTCCTTGCTCTTAGCCAACACCTTGTCGCTGACATGGCCCAGGAAGAAGGAGCGGTTTTCGCCGCGGCGGCCCAGGACCACGGTGCCGTAGCCGCCCTGCTTTACCTCGTCCAGCACCGCGCCGGCCACGGACAGGCCGCCCTCCTTGCTCTTGGTCTCCACCTGCTCGGGCCCCAGGCCCGCGTCGGCCAATACCCGCAAGGCCCGGGCGTAGAAGTCGTCCATGCACTGGCCGTCGGAGTTCATCAGGTCGGCCTCGATGTCCTCGGCCAGGTCTTTTTCCAGAAAGTCCAGGGTGCAATAGTTGCCCAGGGAGGCGCCCACGTGGAACAGGGTGATCTTGGTGTCCGGGTTCTCGCCCATCATGAAGGCCAGATGGTCCACCGCCCGTAGCGAGCCCTCGGAGCCGTCCACCGGGCAGAGCACCTTGCGGCTATCCACCGAGCCGCCCACCACCCACACCGGCAAACGCTCCGCGTGCTGCACCACCTTGTTGGTCACCGAGCCCATGAGCATCTCGGCCGCCTTGCCCTTGCCCCGGTGGCCCAGGACCAGGGCGTCGTACATGCCGTGCTCGGCCTCGAAGAGGATGTCGCGGGCCGCGTCGCTGGCCCGGGGCACCGGCTTCTGCTCGATGGCCTCTTCCCTCATGCCCGCGCGCACCAAACGCTCGGCCGCCTTGCCCAGGGCCTGGCTCGCCTGCTTGCGGTTTTTGGTCTCCAGCTCGCGCACCCGGGAAAAGGCCTCGGGGTTGCGCTGGGAGTCGCGGCGCAGATAGGGCGGGATGGGGTTCATGATGTACAGGAGGGTCACCGCGAGGTCGCGGATGAGCGCACCCTGCATCAGGCCCACGTAGTCAACCGCCTGCTGGGCCGTGGCCGAGCCGTCCACCGCGATCAGTATCTTCTTTTCCACCGTGACCTCCCTTGCTATCTAGTAGATGCCCAGCTTTAGGGCGCTGGCCCGGGCCCGAAGATGCTGCATCTGGGTGCCCAGCATCATTTTCCGCTGCTTGAGGCGATGTATCTCCGCCGCCTGGGGCGGGCCGCCGGTTGCCTCGGACTCCACCAGGCGCTTGGCCTCGGCCGCGCACTCGGCCTGCTCCTGGGCCAGCTGCTCGATTTCGGTCTCCAGCTCGGCTATTTGCACAAAGGCGTCCTGCTCGTTCATGGCTGCTTGCTCTCTCCCTTGCCGCTGGTCCCCTGCCCCGCCGTGACCGGGCAGGCGTCTATGCTTCCCGCTTCCAGGCCCCTGAGATGGGCGTCCAGGCAATCCAGCAGGGCCACCAGATCATAGGGGTTGGTGATCTCGTCCTTGCCCTGCTCGGCCACCCGGTCGCGCCAGTCGTAGTCCAGGTAGACCAGCCCGGTGAGGCCGCGTTTCCACTCCACCGCCGGGCCGGGGCGCTTGGCGTCTTGGAGCCGCTGCCAGGAGCGGGCCATGGCCTGGTAGAGCGCCTGGCGCCCCTGGTCCAGGGCCGCCTGGTCGGCGGGCGCGGTGCGGGCCAGGTCGCGGATGGCCTCCTCCACCCCCCGGAAGTAGGGCTCCAGTTCCTGGGCATAGTAGTATAGCCGAAGCTTTTCGAAGTAGGAAAGCTCGCGTCCCTTGGCGATGAGCTCGTCGCGGCCCAGGCGGCCGGAGCGCACCCCCTGGGTCAGTTCCTCCTCGCTGCCCACGGCCGGAGGGGCGGAGGTGTCCTGGGCCGGGGCCGGAAGCGCGGCCAGGAAAAGCCCGGCCAGGAGAAATAACGCAGTGCGATACATGCTTTAAAGTCTAACCTTTGCCCCGCGAGGGGCCAACCCCCCGGCACCGGGCCGAGGGCGATATTTTTAAAAAAAAGGTTTACTTGACCGCCATATTGTAGCTACATTGTGACACCACTTTCTTGTCAAGCCCAGGCAAATGGGCTATAAGGTTTAAGCTTAAGGTTAGACCTTTAGCCGCGCGGGCCGCTGGCCCATGCCGGGAGGGTGCATGCTTTTTCTGACCCAAGAGCAGCACGAGTTACGCCAACGGGTAGAGGCGTTGGTGCGCGAAAAAATCGCCCCTATCGCCCGCGAGATCGAGGGTACCCACGCCTTCCCCCAAAAGGCCTACGAGGCTTTTGCCCAAGAGAAGCTCTTCGCCTTGGCCATGCCCCGCGAATACGGCGGGGCCGAGGGAGACGCCACCAGCCTGGCCCTGATGGTGGAGACCATAGCCGCCCAGAGCCCCAGCGCGGCGCTGATGGTGTTCGTGACCAACGCGGTGTTGCGCACCATCGCCATCACCGGCACCCGCGAGCAGAAAAAGCGCCTGTTCGCGGAGCTGAAGTCCGGGGACAAGGCCCTGGGCTTTTGCCTCACCGAGCCGGACTACGGCTCGGACGCGGCCAGCCTGCAAACCAAGGCGGAGCCCACCGAGGGCGGCTACCTGGTCTCGGGCAGCAAGACCTACATCACCATCGGCCCTCACGGCCGCTACTACCTGGTCTTCGCCCGCACCGGCCCCGGCCCCCGGGCGGCGGGCATCAGCGCCCTTCTGGTGGACCGCAACGCCGAGGGCGTGGTCTTTGCGCCGCCGGAGAAAAAGATGGGCCTGCACGGCTCCATCACCAGCCAGATGTTCTTGGACAAGGTTTTCGTGCCCGAGAACATGCGCCTGTGGCCCGAGGGCGAGGGCTGGAGGGTCTTGGCCGACGTGTCCAACCCCATGCGGGTGTGGGGCGCGGCCTCCCTGGCTTTGGGCACCGCCCAGGGGGTGCTCAACGATTGCCTGAACTTCGCGGTGGAGCGCCGCCTGCTCTCCGAGCAGGCCATCGCCTTCACCCTGGCTGAAATGGAGATGCAGATCGAGGCCTGCCGCAGTCTGAACTACCGGGTGTGCCGCTTGGTGGACGACCACCGCTCCAGCGCCCGCCAGGTGGAGTCCATGGTCTCCATGGCCAAGTGCTTCGCAGCCGACACGGGCATGAAGGTGGCCGACATGGCCTCCACCGTCTTGGGAACCGAGATGGCCAAGGCGGACAACGCCTCGGCCCAACTCTTCCGGGCGGCCAAGGGCATCCAGATTTTCGACGGCTCCAACCAGATCCAGCGCCTTATCGTGGCCCGCAACCTGGCCGCCAAGGTGCGCGACAAATAGATAAACCCGGGCCGCCCCGCACCGGCCCACGCGAGGGAATGGTTTTTAACAGAGGGGACCGAGGACCGGCCCCTACCAGGAGGTAAAAAAGGAAATGGATTTCAAGCTTAGCGAAGAGTTGGTGATGCTGCGCGACATGGTGCGCGATTTCGCGTCCGAGCAGATCGCCCCCAACGCCGACGAGTGGGATGAGAATCACTACTTCCCCTACGAGGAAGTCGTCAAGCCCATGGCCGAGCTCGGCCTGTTCGGCACGGTGATCCCCGAGGAGTACGGCGGCAACGAGATGGGCTGGCTGGCCGCCATGATCATCACCGAGGAGATCGCCCGGGCATCGAGCAGCTTGCGCGTGCAGATCAACATGAACACCTTGGGCTGCGCCTTCACCATCTACCGGTACGGCACCGAAGAGGCCAAGAAGAAGTACATCGAGAAGCTGGTCACCGCCGAGTACATGGGCGGCTTCGGCATCACCGAGCCCAACGCCGGCTCCGACGTGATGAGCCTGAAGTCCACCGCCGAGGACAAGGGCGATTACTGGGTGCTCAACGGCTCCAAGACCTGGATCTCCAACGCCTCCACGGCCAACTGCGTGATCTACTACGCCTACGCCACGGTGGAAGGCAAGAAGAAGCTCTGCGCCTTTGTTTGCGACCTGAAAAACGAAGACGGCACCATGGCCGAGGGCGTGAGCGTGACCGACCTGGACAAGATGGGCAGCCGCTCCAGCCCCACCGGCGAGATCTACCTTGAGGACGTGAAAGTGCCCAAGGAGAACCTCTTGGGCGCGGTGGGCGACGGCGCCAAGATCGTCTTCGGCTCGCTGAACCAGACCCGCCTGAGCGCGGCGGCCGGCGGCGTGGGCCTGGCCCAGGCCTGCCTGGACGAGGCCATCAAGTACGCCAACGAGCGCGAGCAGTTCGGCAAGCCCATCGCCACCCTGCAGATGGTGCAGGATCAGATCGCCCAGATGGCCATCGAGATCGAGGCCGCCCGCCTGCTGGTCTACAAGGCCGCGGTGCAAAAGGACGACGGCATGCTGGGCAACACCCTGGAGGTGGCGGCGGCCAAGTACAAGTCCGGCGAGACGGCCAGCATGTGCGCCAACTACGCCATGCGCATCCTGGGCGCCTACGGCTACAGCACCGAGTACCCGGTGGCCCGTTTCTACCGCGACGCGCCCACTTATTTCATGGTCGAGGGCAGCGCGAACATCTGCAAGTTCATCGTGGCCATGGACGCCCTGGGCCTGCGCAAGGCCAACAAGTAGTCAGGAGCGACACGACATGCATCCCTATTTCCAAAACATGCCCGCCTTCGGCAAGGCCCTGAGCGACAAGAAAAAGGCCAAGGCCGAGGACAACAAGGCCGCCATCCTCGAGGTGGAGGCCAAAATCGCCGAGGAGATCGAACGGGTCAAGAACGCGGGCCTGCCCGCCGAGAAGATCCACTCCCGCGGCCAGCTGACCATCTGGGACCGCATCGAGAAGCTGGTGGACCCGGGAACCTTCCGGCCCCTGCACATCCTCTACAACCCCAAGAACAACGTGGAAGGCACCACCGGCGTGGTGGACGGCCTGGCCAAGATCGACGGCAAGTGGTGCGTGCTGGCCGGCTTTGACAACAAGGTGATGGCCGGCGCCTGGATCGCGGGCCAAGCCGAGAACCAGCTCCGGATCACCGACCTGGCCAAGCGCCTGCACATCCCGCTGGTGTGGCTGGTCAACTGCTCGGGCGTCAAGCTCACCGAGCAGGAAGAGGTCTACGCCGACCGCCGGGGCAACGGCACCACCTTCTTCCGTCATGCCGAGCTGGAGAAGCTGGGCATCCCCATCCTGGCCGGCATCTGGGGCACCAACCCCGCCGGCGGCGGCTACCAGGGCATCAGCCCCACCTACCTCATCGCCCACAAGGACTGCAACATCGCGGTGGGCGGCGGCGGCATCGTGGGCGGCATGAGCCCCAAGGGCGGCTTCGACGTGGAAGGCGCCGAGCAGCTCATCGAGGCCACCCGCCACTTCAAGGAGGTGCCCCCGGGCAGCGTGGGCATCCACCACGACAAGACCGGCTTCTTCAAGGAAGTGCACGACACCGAGGAAGGCGTGCTGAACTCCATCCGCAAGCACATGGCCCAGATGCCGGCCTATGACCTGGACTTCTTCCGGGTGGATGAGCCCAAGGAGCCCGCCTTCCCGGCCGACGACCTGTACTACCTGGTCAACTTCAACCAGAAGATGTCCTACGACTTCGACCAGTGCCTGGCCCGTCTGGTGGACGGCTCCGAGCACATGGAGTACAAGCCCGGCTACGGCCCGGAGATCTACACCGGCCTGGTCAAGATGAACGGCCTGGCCGTCGGCGTCATCGGCAACCGCCAGGGCTTCCTGCCTCCCGGCTATCCCGAATATGCCAACGGCGAGTACATGGGCATCGGCGGCAAGCTCTACCGCCAAGGCCTGATCAAGATGAACGAGTTCGTGACTCTCTGCGGCCGCGACCGGGTGCCAATCATCTGGTTCCAGGACACCAGCGGCATCGACGTGGGCGACATCGCCGAGCAGGCCGAGCTTCTGGGCCTGGGCCAGAGCCTGATCTACTCCATCGAGCAGACCGACGTGCCCATGATGCTGGTGCTTCTGCGCAAGGGCACCGCCGCCGCCCACTACGTCATGGGCGGCCCCACGGCCAACAACAACAACTCCTTCACCCTGGGCACCGCCACCAGCGAGATCTACGTGATGCACGGCGAGACCGCCGCGGCCGCCAGCTTCTCGCGCCGCCTGGTCAAGGAGAAGGACGCGGGCCGCGACCTGCAGCCGGTCATCGACAAGATGAACGACTTGGCCCAGATGTACTACGACAAGTCCCGCCCCTGGTACTGCGCCTTCCGGGGCTTCGTGGACGAGGTGGTCAACTACAGCGACCTCAGGAGCTACCTCACCGCCTTTGCCGAGGCCTCCTACCAGAACCCGCTGTCCCTGTGCCCCCATCACCACATGATGATCCCGAGGATCATCAAGGGCTGAGGGCCTAAGAGATAAGACCAGCCGGGGGAACCCTTTTTTGAGAAAAAGGGTTCCCCCGGACCCCTTCCCAAAAAGCGTTCCGCAATATTGTTCACGCAATATTGCGGTGTTTTTTGGTGGGGTAGGCCGTGTTAAAGTGGGGACAATTTTTCCAAACAAACGTCAATGGGGGAGAGAAATGACTTCACGAATATGGCTCGAAAGGTTTTTCGAGAAATTCGAAGATGACCCTGACAAATACGAGGGCTTCTTCGGCGGCGCTTGGACAGATAAAGTTGGCGAAATTATGGACAAAATAGGTGACAACTTAAACTGCAACGTAGTCCGCAGACGCCCCTCGGAAACCAAGAGGCATGATGAAAGCGGTGAATATTTAGGTTTAGACTTTGTATTCCTTGACAAAAGCGACAGCGTTGATTGGCCTTCCATGCTCCCAAGAATAATAATTGAGCATGAAAACAAGAGAGACAAAAACTATATTGCGTACTGCTTATGGAAACTAATGTGCGTAAAAAGTCCCGTAAAAATATTGATCTGTTACCAAGGCAAAGACGTAACTGCCGAAGAACTCAAAAGACACCTTGAGGAGTTCCTATTGCGCGGTAATTTGATGGATACGAGTTCATGTGAATTGATGGTACTGATTGGTGTCGATTCACGCGAAGAATCAACCTGGCGAGAATACTATGATGTTTACGAGTACGCAGGTAGGAGCCTCCGTAAAATTATTAGCTAACAACGAGGTAATCAAATGGATCGCGACGAACTGAAGAAAAAGACCGGCGCCACGGCCAAGCTGTACTTCGACGGCTACAAGGACGACCGCCCCTACGACCTGTGGCGGAGCTTTGACAAGGGCCTGGCCCTGGACCTGAGCCTGTTCATCACCGGGCAGATGTACGCCCGCGAGAAGCTCCCCCACCCCACCCGCCAGCTGGTGGCCGTGGCCACGCTCACCGCCCTGGAGCGCACCGAGGAGCTCAAGCTGCACATCTGGGCCGCCCTCAACGTGGGCTGCGACCCCCACGACGTGGCCGAGACCATCTTCCAGGTGGCCATATACGCAGGCATGCCCGTGGTAAACCAGGGCCTCAAGGTGCTCAAGGAAGTCCTCGAAGAGCGCGGCGAGTGGCCCCTGCCCGAGTAGCTCCGGCCTTGTTTGAGCCTCCGCCTGCCATCAGACTGGGAATATAATCCTAGTCCGAGGGAGGCATTATGAAACGAATTATCATTATCAGCATTTGCCTGGCGGCCCTGATTTGCCTGGCCGGTGCCGCCTGGGCCCAGCAAGAGGGGCAACCCGGCAACCGGCAAGGCAGCCAGTATTACGGCCCCGGCTACGGCATGGGTTCGGGCGGCGGCATGGGGCCCGGCATGATGGGTCAGGGCGGTGGCTACGGGATGCGTGGCGGCCGCGGCATGATGGGCCCGGGCGGCGGCTATGGCATGCGCGGCGGCTACGGCATGATGGGCCCGGGCGGCGGTTACGGCCAACGCGGCGGTTACGGCCCCAATTACCAAGGCTGGCAGTCCATGTCCCCGGCCGACCGCCAGGCCTGGCAAAAGATGTTCCAGGAGCATCAGAAGGACACCCTGAAGCTGCGCCAGGAGCTGGTGACCAAGCAGATGGAGCTCCAGACCATGTGGAACGAGCCCAACCCGGACCAGGCCCGCATGCGCGAGCTTTCCAAGGATGTTAACCAACTCCGCAATGAGCTGTCGAACAAGCAGAACGATTTCCTGCTGCAGTGCCGCCAGAAGTTCGGCAACAAGGGCTGGTCCTGCCCCGGCAGCGGCTACTAGAAACCCGCCTCAACAAGCAAGCGGCCCCGCCCGGCATGGGCAGGGCCGCTTTTTTTGGGGCGCGGATTATTTGCCCGGCTTGAGCATCAGCTCGCTGACCGTGTGCTTTTTGATGGCCCGGTTGCTCAGCCACCAGTAGAGCGGCTGCCCGCTCATGTAGGGCCCCACCTGGTCGCTGGTGTGGCGGTTGAACAGCCGCGCGGTGACCCCGCCGGGCAGCACCGCCATCACCTTGTCGTCGTCGGCCAGATCGGCCACCATGCGCAGCGAATCGAACACCACCACCTTGTAGGGGCGGTTGAAGTCGTAGATGCCGCGCAAGAGGGTGGACTCCGAGCCGCCCATGGGGTGGAACTCGCCCAGCCAGGGGGCCAGGAAGCCGGTGCGGGCCACCGGGCTGACCAGCTCCAGCATGTGGGCGTCGCCCCAGCGCCACTCGGCCGGGTTGCCGCCGATGTCGTTCATGGCCTCGCGCCCGGCGCGGCGGATAACCTCGTCGCGGTTCTCCGGGTCCGGGGTGCCCACGTCGTCGAACCAGGACCAGCCCGGCTCGTGCAAGACCTTGTCGGCCAGGCGCTCCTTCCAGAAATAGTATTGATCCAGGATGTAGCGGGCCAGGTATTCCCCCAGCTCGTCCCTGAGGGTGATGAGCGCCAAACGGCTGTACACCGCCTGGAACACCAGGGGCGCGGCCGCGTCGGCTCGGTCGCGGTGGTCCCACTTCTTCAGCACGCGGGCCAGGGGCTCAGTCTCCGGGTCCTGGTCCAGGGCCTTGATCAGCACCGGGGCCAGCTGCTGGGCCATGAGGTTCTTGTCGTCGCGCTGATAGGCCCAGGAGTCGGCGGCGGTCTTCTTGCCCGGCTGGGCCATTAGCTGCATCAGGCGGCGGTAGCGCCAGGAGGGGGCCAGGCGCGAGGAATAATAGTAGGGATAGTCCTTGGTCACGGTCTTGTGGTTGCAGGTGCCGATCCAGCCCTTGGCCGGGCTCAGCGCCTGGGGCATCTCGCGGTCGGGTATCCAGCCCAGCCAGTTGTCCCGGCCCGTGGTGACCACGTAGGGCACCGTGCCTTGGTCCGGCCCGCGCTTGGGCAGCCCGCCGATGACCACCCAGCCGAAGCCGCCGTCGCGGTCGGCGAACACGTAATTCAGTACGAAGTGGCGCATGCCCTGGATGCCGTCGCGGAACTCGCGGACGTTGGTGGCCCGCATGGCCTGGTCCAGGCCCAGGCGGCCGTCAAAGGCCTCCAGCGGGGCCCAGCGCAGGGTGAGCACCTTGTCGGTGCGCATGCCCAGCACCCCGCTGACCACCGGCCCCCGCTTGGTCAGGCGTATCTTCACCTTCTCGTGGCGGATGCCGCCGGGCGCGTCGGAGTCCTTGATGTTCAGGGTCTCCTCCACCACCTGGAAGGGCACCGGCTTGCCGTCCTCCATGTAGCTGTCCGGCGAGTTGGGGGCCAGGGTCTCCACGTAGAGGTCCTGGCAATCGCCGTAGGCGTTGGTCACACCCCAGGCCACGTTCTGGTTGCGGCCCACCACGATGCCCGGGATGCCCGGCACCCCCACCCCCACCCAGCGCTGGTTGGGCAGAATCAGCCCCACGGGATACCAGGGGCCGGGCAGGATGCGCGAGTCGAGATGGGGGTCGTTGGCCAGGATGGGCTTGCCGCTGGCGCTCATGCCCGGGCCGATGGCCCAGTTGTTGCTGCTCAGGCCCAGCTCGCCGCTGCTCAGGAGCAGGGGCAGGCGCGGGTCGCCGGCCAGGTTCAGGCGCAGGGCGCTTTTGGGCGCGGGAGTCTGGGCGGGCGGGCCCGGCTCCTCGGGGTTCACGGTGATGGGGAATATCTCCTTGGCCCGCTCCAGGCCCAGCTTGTCCACCAGCATCTGGGCGGCGGCCTCGGTCTTTAGGTTGCCTGAGGAGCCCCAGCTCATGAACAGCTGCATGGCCAGGCTGTCGCTCACCTCCCAGGGGGTGGGCTTTATGCCCGCCAGCTTGAACTCCAGGGGGTATTCGCTTTGGCGGTGGGCGATGAAATGGTTCACCCCGGCCAGATAGGCCTCCATGAAGCGCCGCGATTGCGGGGTGAGCTTCTTGGCCATCCGCTCGGCGTTGCGCTTGAAGCCCAGGGTCAGATAGTACATGGCCAGGGGGCGGGCCTTTTCGCCGGCCAGCTCGCAGATGCGGCCCGTGGCCAGGCGGCGGATCACCTCCATCTGGAACAGGCGGTCCTGGGCGGTGATGAAGCCGTGAGCCCGGCACATGTCCTCGAAGTCGGCGGCGAAGATATAGGCCATGCCCTTGGCGTCGCGCACCACTTTTACCGGGGCCTTGAGGCCGGGCAGGGCTAGTTCGCCCGTGGTCTGGGGGGTGTTCAGGCTGGGCAGCCACCACCACAGGCCCAGGCCGATAAGCGCCACCAGAACCACCCCCGCCGCCAGCCACTTGATGAGCTTCGCCAACCCACACCTCCCCTCGCCCCGCCTCGGCGGGCCTTATGAAAAACGGGAGCCCCGCTTCGGAGCTCCCGTCTGCAAAGACGCTTCGCTTTGGGCCAAAATCCAGCTCGCCCCTAGAGCTTCTTCAGCACCTTCTTGGCCACCTTGGCCTGGGAGGACTTAGGATAGTCCTTGACCAGCTTGCCCAGCACTATCTTGGCGGTACGCTTGTCGCCCAGGGCGCGGAAGGCCAGGCCTTGCTTCAGCAGGGCGGCGGGCACCTTGGAGCTCTTGGGATAGTGCTTGATCATGTGGTTGTAGGCCAGGATGGCCTCTTCGAACTTCTTCTGGGCATAGAAGGTCTGGCCCACCCAGTACTGGGCGTTGTCGGCCAGGCTGCTCTTGGGATACTTCTTGACGAACTCCTCGAACCGGTCGCGGGAAGCGGCGTAGGACTTCTGCTTGTAGAGCCTCAGGCCCAGGTTGTAGATGTCCTTGGGCTGGGGCTCGGCCGGGGGGCCCTTGGGCGCGGCCGCGGCCGCCTTGCCCGGAGCGGCCGCCGCCGCGGCGGCGGCGCCGGACATGCCCAGATAGGCCTCCACCTTGGCCAGGCGCTTGTCCAGCTCGGCGCTCTTGGCTGTGTCCGCCTTGGCTTGGGCCTGCTCGGCCTGGCTCTTGGCGCTCATGGCCTGGCCCAGGCTGTGCTCGCTCTCCTCCACCCGGCCCGAGAGGCGCATCAGGTCTTGGCGCAGGCTGGCCACCTCGGACACCAGCTCGGCGCGCGGCTTGCGGGCCTGCTCCGCCTGTTTGCTCAGGGTGTCCAGCCGTTTGCTCATATCGGCCAGGCTGCGCTGCTGCTGATACACCTGGGATTGCAGGGCCATGAACTGCTCCGGCTCCACCGTGGCGCAGCCGCCCAAAATAAGGGCCACGGCCAACAGAGACCAGAGGATTGCCGGAGTTGTCGCCTTCATACACGCCTCCCGCGCGAACGGCCCTGGCGGCGGGCCGTCCGGACGATTACTTGATAACGAAGTGGGCCCGGCGGTTGGCCGCGAAGGCCTCCTCGGTCTGTCCCATCACCAGGGGCCGCTCCTCGCCGTAGCTCACGGTCTCGATGCGCGAGGGGTTGATACCCATGGCGGAGAGGTAGGCCTCGGCCGCCTTGGCGCGCTTCTCGCCCAGAGCCATGTTGTAGGAGTTGGAGCCGCGCTCGTCGGTGTGGCCTTCGATGATCACCTGCACCGAGGGATGCTGCTGCATGTAGGCGGCCTTCTCGTTGAGGATCTGCTTGGCCTCGGGGGTCAGGTCGTAACGGTCATACTCGAAATGGATGTCCGTGTTGACGAAGATGTCCTTGAGCTTGGCCTCGCCCTCGCGGGCCTGCTGCTCCTTGAGCTGGCTTTCCTTGAGGCGCTGTTCCCGAAGGCGGCGCTCCTGCTCGGCCGCCAGGCGGGCCTTGTCCTGTTCGCTCATGGCCCCGCTGACTCCCGGCACCGGCTCCTTGGCGCAGCCCAGGGGCAAGACGGCCATGCCCGCCATGAGAGACGCGGCCATGATCCAGATTAGATACTTTTTCACGCGAAGCCTCCTGCCGATTGTTGTTTGAGTTCTCATTTAACCATTATGCCCCGGGGAGACCAAGCCGGGTCGGTCTGATCGCCGGGCAGATTGGTCAGCCGGGTGATGAACTCGCCGCCGGCGGTCATCAGGTATATCTGGTGGCGGCCGGTGCCCCGGCTGGTGTAGGCGATGAGCCGCCCGTCCGGGCTCCAGGTGGGGTCTTCGCCCCCGCCCCAGCCGGAGGTCAATACGCGCATGTCGCTGCCGTCGGGGCGGATGGTGGCCACCTGGAAGGCACCCTTCACCTGGGCCTGGTAGGCGATGCGGTCGCCCCGGGGCGACCAGGCCGGGCTGGCCGCGTACTTGTGGCCAAAGGTGATGCGCCGGTTGGTGCCGGTGTCCAGGTCCAACACGTAGATCTGGGGGTTGCCGCCCCGGTCGCTCACATAGGCCATGCGCCGCCCGTCCGGGCTGAACGACGGGGCCACCTCGATGCCCCAGCCGTCGGTGAGGCGCTTGATCTCCCGGCCGCTCAGGTCGGCCAGGAAGATGTTGGTCTTGCCGGTGTAGGACAAGGCGGCCGCGAACTGGCCCTGGTGCTTGGGCCTAAAGGCCGGGGTGAGGTTAACGCCGGGCTTGTTCAAGACCACCTTGCCGCTGCCCCCGGCCAGGGCGTGCACCACGATGGCCGGGCGGCGCTTCACGTAGGAGGAATAAGCCACCAAGGCGCCGTCTGGGCTCCAGGCGGGGTACAGGCTGATGTCGCCCTTGTGCGAAAGCTTCCTCACTCCGGAGCCGTCGAAGCGCATCAAATAGATTTCCTTGATCCGCTCGCGCTTGCCCACGAAGGCGATCATGGTGCTGTAGATGCTGCGCTCGCCGGTGATGGCCAGCATCACGTCGTCGGCGAAGCGGGCCAGCATGGCCCCCAGGTCCTTGGTGTGCCCGTCGTAGCGGCGGCCCACCAGGAGCTTGGTCTCCGCGAGGTCGTAGAGCCTCAGCTCCAGGGTGAAGATGCCGCCCTCCAGCTTGTACCCGCCGGTGATGAGTAGCTCGGCCCCGATGCGCGACCAGCGGCGGTAGTCCACCCCTTCCAGCTTGGGCGCGCCCAAGAAGCTCTTGGGGTCCAGGAAGTCGAACAGGCCGGTGTAGCCCAGGTAGCGCTTGAGCAGGTCCGTGCCCTGGGCCCCTATGGGGTCCGAGGCCGCGCCGGGCAGGGGCTGGAACTGGGTCAGGGCCAGGGGCAGCTTTTTGGAAAAGGGCTGGGTGATGTCGATGTAGACCCTGGCGTTGGCCGGAGCGGCCAGGGCCAGGACCGTGAGCAGGATGATCAGCAGGGCTACTAGGCGGCGCATTCTCTCTCCGCGGCTGGTCAGCCGTTAAAGTCTTCTGGCATGAATCTCAGGCCCACCTCGTGCTCCCGGCCCCGCACCACGCTGGGCAGGGGCGGAAAGGGCGCGGCCCGCTCCACCGCCCGGACGGCGCTGGCGTCCAGGCGGCTGTTGCCCGATTTCTTCTCCAGCCACACCTTGGCCAGGGTGCCGTCGCGGCGGATGCGGGCCACCACCACCGCCTCCAGGCCGCCGGGCTTGGAGACCAAGGCCTCGGGCAACACCCAATGGCGGCGCACCCGCTCCCATATCTCAGTGTAATAGACCTGAAAGCGCAAGCTGGTGGTATCGGCCGTGGCCGCCCCGGCGGCAAAGGCCCCGGAGGCCGCCTGGCGGCTGGCCACCTTGCTCTCCAGCTTGCTCATGGCGCTGGCCAGGCTCTTCTCGGCCCTTTGCTCGGCCTTCACCCGGCGTTCCATGCGCTTGAGGCGGCTGGCCAGCAGCTTGCTGGGGTCGGGCTGCTTTTTCACCGGCTTGGGCTTCAGGCGCTTGGGCCGGTCCTTTTTTAGGGCAACCGCTTCTTTTTTAGGCTGGGGCTTGGGGGCCGGCTTGGACGCGGCCTTCACCGGCGCGGGCTTGGGCGCGGCCTTTTTGGGCGGCGCGGGTGGAGCCGGGGCCGGACGGGCCAGCACCGAGGGGCTGACCAGGGCCACGTTGTACACCGGCGCGAAGCTCTTGGGCTTGGTGAGCCGCCAGCCGGGCCAAAAGGCCAGCACGCCCACCAGCAGCAGGTGCAGGCCCAGGCTCACCCCGATGGCCCATCCCACCTGCTCGCCGCCGAGGCCGCCCAGGCGTCTGAGGGCCATGGAACTCACGAGCTTTTCTTCTTCTTTTGGGGAGGAGCCACGCGCTCGGGTTCGGTGACCATGCCCAGGTTGTCCACCCCGGCCTTCTTGGCTTCGGTCAAGACCTGCACCACGATGCCGTAGGCCACGTCCTTGTCGGCCCGGAGATATACCCGGGTGCCCGGTTTGCGGGCCCGGATGTTGGTCAGCTTGGCGGCCAGGCCGTCGATGCCCACCTCGAACTCGTCCAGGAACACCTTGCCCTGGCGGGTCACGGTGAGCACCAACAGCTCGTCACTGGTCTTGAGCGCCCCGGAGTCGGTGGCCGGCAGCTTCACGTCCAGGCCCTGCACCATCATGGGCGCGGCCACCATGAAGATGATCAGGAGCACCAGGACCACGTCCACCAGCGGGACCACGTTGATCTCGCCCATGAAACGGCCCTTGTTGCCCACGCCGGCCATGGCTCTAGCCCTCTCCCCCTTCCAGTTCCGAAGGCCGCACCGCCTCCACCGCCGGGCCCCGGCGGCGCATCAAATCGCGCTCCACCAGGTTGAGGAAGTCCTGGGAGAAGGAGTCCATCTCCGCCTCCAAGACCACCAGCTTGCGGTTGAAGTGGTTGTAGAACACCACCGCCGGGATGGCCGCGAAAAGGCCGGTGGCCGTGGCCACCAGGGCCTCGGCGATGCCCGGGGCCACGGTGGCCAGGTTGGCCGCGCCGGTGGCCCCGATGGAGCGGAAGGCGTCCATGATGCCCCACACCGTGCCGAACAGGCCGATGAAGGGTGCGGTGTTGGCCGTGGTGGCCAGGAAGGTGACCGCGCGCCCCAGGCGGGTGCTTTCGGCCGCCTGGGCCCGGTCCAGGGCCCGCTTGAGGTTGGGCATCACCCCGGCGGGCAGGCCGGGCTCGCCCTGCCTGAGGCGCATGACCTTGCCCAGCTCGGCGTAGCCCACGGTGAACACGTTGGCCAGGGGGCTGGCATTCAGGTGGCGAATCTGGCCCTCGGCGGCCGAAAGGCTGCCCGCGTTCCAGAACAGGTTGTCGAACTGCTCGTTCTGATTGCGCGCGTCGCGCAGGCTTTTCAGCTTCGCCAGGATAAGCCCCCAGCTAACTACCGAAAATATAATCAGAATGAGCAGGACGCCCTGCACCACCAGGCCCGCGGACCAGACCATGTCCCAGACGTCGGTGCCCCGCCCCACCCCATTTGCCGCCCAGGCCAGGGTGGGGCTGAAAACGGCCAAAAATACCAAGATATAGTTAGTCATTAGACACCTAACCCATTATATTGCGGTCATCTTAGCTTTGGCGGCGGGTAAAGTCAAGGAAGGGGCCATGGCCTTCGTGTGAATATTGGCCAGGCTGGTCGCGACACGGTACATTAGGATTAAGATATACATGCAAGGCAGTTAGTGCGCCACCCCGAGGGCGGGGGAGAGAGGTCGATCGTGAGTGATAACAAGGCCAAAGGCCTGTTTTTGGACCTGGACGGCACCCTGGCCGACTCCATGCAGGTGATGACTTCGGCCACCGACCGCTTCCTCAAGGAGCTGGGGGTGGGGCGCATGGGCGGCGGGCCCCATCAGTGGGCCGGGCGCAGCCCCTACGACATCATGTCCGCCCTCAAGGAGCACCACGGTCTGAATCACAGCGTGGATGAATTGGTGGAGCTCTACTACGGATACGTGGACCAAACCTACACCCGGGAGGCGGTGGTCATGCCCGGGGGGCGCGAGCTGTTGGAAGAGGCGGCCAAGCGCGGGGTTTTCACCGCCGTGGTCACCTCCACCCTGCGCTCGGTGGCCGAGGGTTTTTTGATTCACCAGGGCCTGGACGGCCTGATCAAGGCGGTGGTCTCGGTGGAGGACATCACCTCGGGCAAGCCCGACCCGGAGCCCTATCTCAAGGCCCTGACCCTCAGCGGCCTGCCCGCCGCCGAGGCCCTGGCCGTGGAGGACGCGCCCATGGGGGCCCTGGCCTCCACCCGGGCGGGCATGGCCACCTGGGTCATGGCCCCCCGGGGCCGGGGCGATTTCCCGGAGATTCCGGGGGTGGCCGGCTTCGTCACCAGCCTGGACCAGTTGATCCCCCATCTCATTCCTTGACATGCCCAGGGTCATAGTCTATGTTGGTGCCGCTAAGTTAGACTCATTCTTAAGCGCCACTGGATACCACCAACCAGTGAATGCTTAAACCTGACAGGCGGCCGCCAGCGCCTTTGCCTGCCCCCATGAGATAGGGTCGCCACGATCCGCGGCCCGGTGGGGGGAAAATTACGGCGGCGAGGGTCAAATGCCCTCGCCGCCCTCTTTTGGGCCCCTTTGCCCTTATTTCTCCGGAATCTTCAGACGCTGCCCCGGCTGGATGGTGGAGTCATCCAGGTCGTTGGCCTGCCTCAGCTGGCCCAGGCTCACCCCGTGGCGCCGGGCGATGCTCGACAGGTTGTCCCCCCGCTTGACCACGTAGTGGTCCGCCGTTTCCGAAGGCGCCGGCCCGGCCTTGGCCAGGCGGGTGGTCAGCCCGGCGGCCTGGCCCGGCGGCACCTGCACCGTCACCTTGCCCCGGGGCAGATAACGCCGCTTGAGCTCGGGGTTGAGCTCCCGCAGTTGGCGAAAGCTGGTGTGGGCCGCCTTGGCCAGGGACATCAGGTACAGAGGACGCTTGAGGTTGAGGGTCACGCTCTCGCTGGGCACCGGCCGGTACAGGGCGCTCCGGGGCAGGGCGTAGCCATAGGTCTCCGGCGAGGAGATCACCAGCTTGGCCGCCAGGATGCGGTACACGTAGCGCTGGGTCTCCATGGGCAGGGCCAGGTCGAAGTAGTCCTTGGTGCCCTGCGCCTTGATCTCCTTGGCCACCCGGCGCTCGCCGCAGTTGTAGGCGGCCATGGCCAGGGGCCAGGAGTTGAACTCGGCGTAGAGGTCCTTGAAGTACTTCACCGCCGCGCCGGTGGCCAGGGCCAGGTTGCGCCGGTCGTCGAAGTAGCGGTTGATGCGCAGGCCGTAGCGCCGCCCGGTGGCCGGGATGAACTGCCAGAAGCCCACCGCCCCGGCGGGCGAGCGGATGTAGTGGATCAGGGCGCTCTCGGCCACGGCCACGTACTTGAGGTCGTCGGGCAGCCCGGCCGCCTTCAGGCGCTTTTCGATGTAGGGAAAATAGCGCGCCGCCCGTTTGAGCCACATGATGCTCTGGGCGGGGTCGTGCACCGCGATAACCAGCTCGCGGTCCAGATAGCTCGCCACCAGGGGGCGGTTCAGGGGCACCGGCGAGCCGCAGAGGCTCAGCTTGGCGGGCAGCTCGGGAATTATGTAGTGGTAGGGGGCGGCCGGAGACTTCTGGGCGGCCGGGGCGGCCGAGGGCAGAGCCAGAAGCAGGGCCAGGACTAAGGCGCGGACTAAGAATTTGATCAAGTGGCGTCCTCCCGAAAGTGGTCCCATCCCCCCATGGTGATGTCGCTTTCCTCTCCGTCGCGCAGCAAGCTCACCCCCGGTCCGGGGCCCAGGCGCCCCACCCGGCTCACCACCAGGCCGCCGGCGGCCTCGGCCACCAGCGCGCTCAACAGGCCCACCTCGCCGGGGTCGCAGGTGAACATTAGCTCGAAATCCTCGCCGCCGCTCAGCGCCCAGGCCAGGGGATCGCCGCCGATTTCCTCGGCCACGGCCAAGGCCCCGGGATGCAGGGGCAGCAGATCGGCCTCCACCTTGGCCCCCAGGCCGCTGGCCCGAACCAAACGGGCCAGGTCGCTGGCCAGGCCGTCGCTCAAATCCATCATGGCGTGCACCCGCCCCGATTGGGCCAGGGCCCGCCCGGCGCTGAGCCGGGGCAGGGGGCGCTCAAAGGCGGCCACCGCCTTATCCGGGCCCGGCGCGGCAGGGTCGCGCCCGGATTTGAGCCAGGCCAGGCCCGCGGCGCTGCCCCCCAAACCGCCGGTGACGCACACCGCGTCGCCCGGGCGCCCGCCGGAGCGCAGCAGGGGCTCGGCCCGCCCCATGCGCCCCACCAGGCACAGGTTGATGATCACCTGGGGCGCGCGCACCGTGTCGCCGCCGGCCAGCACCAGGCCGTGCTCCCGGCCCAGCTGGGTCATGGCCCCCACCAGTTCCTCCACGAAGCTGGGCTTTGGCCCCTTGGGCAGGCCCAGGGACAGAAAAGCCCAGGCGGGCTTGGCCCCCATGCCGGCCAGGTCGCTCAAGTTGGCGGCCATGGCCCGCCAGCCCACCGCGCCCGGGCCCATGAAGCCCAGGTCGAAGTGGGAGCCCTCCACCAAAAGGTCGGTGGTCACCACCAGCTCCTTGTGAGCCCCGCCCAAGACGGCGGCATCGTCGCCGATACCCACGGCCAGGTCGCGGCCGCCCTCGCCGGCCAGGGCGGCGATGAGGCGGATGACGCCTTCTTCGCTCAGGGTGGTGGGGGTGTCCTCGGGGGCCATGGCCTCTGTTCCGCCTAGCGCTCGTCAGAGGCGTAGAGATACTTGATCAGGGGCTGCTCGTAGGCGAACAGCTCGTCATCGGAGAAGAAGCGAGCCACCTCGGCCTGGGCGGTCTCCACCGAGTCGGAGGCGTGCACCAGGTTGGCCTGCATGCTCATGCCCAGGTCGCCCCGGATGGTGCCCGGCGCGGCGTTGCGGCTGTTGGTCACCCCGCAGAGGTTGCGGCACACCTGCACCGCCTCCAGGCCTTCCAGGCACAGGGCCACCACCGGGGTGCGGCTCATGAACTCGCAGATGGTGGGGAAGAAGGGCTTGTCGGCCAGGTGGCTGTAGTGCGCCTTGAGCATGGCCTCGTCGAGCTGGATCATCTTCATGCCGGCGATCTTGAGGCCCTTGGCCTCGAAGCGGGCCAGCACCGTGCCGGCCAGGCCCCGGGCGATGGCGTCGGGTTTGATCAGGATAAGGGTCCGTTCCACGTTCACGCTTCCTTGCTGTCTTTATTATAAGCCTCGGCCCGTGCCCAACGGCGCGGGGTTTGCCCCAATTTGTCCAGAGGGGCCGGAGATTGTCAAGGGAGGGAGACCGGAAACCGCCATCCGGCGTTTTTCAGCGCGTGCACCACCAGAAAGCTCTTGAACTCGCGGTCCGTGCGCCCCCACCAGCCGTCCGCCGCCTGGGCCCCCGTCAGACGCGGCCAGCAGGGCCGCAGCAGGGCCACGGCCTGGCGGCCGGGCAGATGGGCCAGGGCGTTCACGGTCTGGTGAAAGGGCAGGCTTCGCGGCCATGGATCGGCCCCGGCCAGCCGCGCCAGGAAGGCCCGCGCTCCCCGGCCCCTTTGGAAGCGGAGATGCACCGCCAGGGCGCGCAGCAGGTTGCCCGCCGCGCCCCAGCCCAGGCCCGGCTCGCCCCAGAGCCGCTTATTAATATGTTGCAGGCCCCGCACGACCTCCGGGCGCTCCCCGCGGCCGAAGATGGCGGCCAGAAACAGGCCCGCCGGGGGCCACAGGGCATCGGCCCGGCTGGGCGCGAAGGGCAGGCCCGCTAGCTGCCGCGCGCTGGGGGCGGGGCCGCATTGCTCCGGAGCCAGGACCCGGGGCAGCAGCCAGTCCAAAGCCCGCTCCACCGCCGGGTCCGGCTCCCGCTGGGTCAGGTGCAGGCCGAAAAGGCGGCGCAGGCTCTCCAGGGGCGAGCCGCCCCAGGAGCCATCCTGGCGCTGGCCCTTTTTCAGCGCGGCCACCCTTGCCTTCATGTCAATCGCCAGGCGCGCGTCGCCGCCCAGCCAGCGCTGGCGGGCGTAGAGCCCGGCCGGGGAAGTGCTGAAAACAAAAGGCGTCAAGGGATCGTATTTCAGGTTTCCCGCCATCAAGCGGCCCTTCCGGCTTGTCGGCAAATCGTCTTGGGCGCGTCACGCCCACGTAACAAAGCTCTCATAACATCCAGGCAGATGACAACAGAGTTGAACCGCGCATGGGCGCGGTCAGAGCTACTTAAATCCGTTATGGAGGAATTCTCAGATGAAACTCGGCAAGTTGATCAAAGTGATCGGTGGCGCGGCCATGGTCGCGACCTTGGCTTTCGGCGCCGCCCCGGCCATGGCCGGTGAAACCATCAGCATCACCGGCTCCACCACCGTGCTGCCCATCGCCCAGAAGGCCGCCGAGGTCTACATGAAGCAGAATCCCGGCGTGCGCATCAGCGTGGCCGGCACCGGCAGCGGCGACGGCATCAAGGCCGTGATCGATGGCACCGCCGACATCGGCGACGCCAGCCGCGACATGAAGAAGAAAGAGATCGCCCTGGCCAAGAAAAAGGGCCACAGCCCGATCAAGAACGTGGTGGCCCTGGACTGCATCGTGCCGGTGGTCAACCCGGCCAACCCGGTCAAGGACCTGTCCCTGGCCCAGCTCAAGGACATCTACGCCGGCAAGGTCAAGAACTGGAAGGACGTGGGCGGCCTGGACAAGACCATCGTGGTGATCAGCCGCGACAGCTCCTCGGGCACCTTCGAGGTGTGGAACAAGAAGGTGCTGGGCAAGAAGACCCGCGTGCGCCCCGACGCGCAGCTGCAGGCCTCCAACGGCGCGGTGGCCCAGGCGGTCTCCGGCAACAAGTACGCCATCGGCTACGTGGGCATCGGCTACCTGAACCCCAAGCTCAAGGGCCTCACCGTGGGCGGCGTGATGGCCAGCCCCAAGACCGCCATGGATAAGAGCTACCCCATCGCGCGTCAGCTGTTCATGTTCACCGGCCCTAATCCCAAGCCCGAGGTGAAGAAGTTCCTGGCTTTCGTCAAGGGCCCCGAGGGTCAGAAGATCGCCAAGGATGAAGGCTTCGTCCCGGTCAAGTAAGCATCCTGTCCCGCCCCTTTCCCCTGCACGGACATAAGCGCCTCCGGCCCCTCGCGGGCCGGGGGCGCCCAATAAACCCGCCGGAAGCTGTGGCGGCCTCCGGCGAAAAGTTAACCAACCGAAAGGAGAGGCTAATGAGAGGAGTCAGCAAAGCGCTGGGCACAATCGCCCTGGCGGCTGCCTTCGTCACCACCACCTGGATGGCCGCGCCCGCGATGGCGTCCAACCAGGCCGAGCTCGAGGCCAAGATCCAGGCCATGGAGCAGACCCTCAACCAGATGAAGACCCAACTCCAGCAGGTGCAGACCAGCCAGCAGCAGCAGGCGGTCGAGGTTGCCTCCAAGAGCAAGCTCCCCTCCTGGATGGAGCGCATGACCTTCTACGGCGACACCCGCTTCCGTTATGAGCACACCAGCTACGACGAACTCAACGGCAAGTCCAAGTCCGGCAAGGACCGCTTCCGGGTGCGTCTGCGCTTCGGCGTGCGCAGCCAGATCCACGAGGACGTGGAGCTGGGTATGCGCATGGTGACCGGGGCCAACAGCGACGCCACCAGCACCAACCAGACCATGGGCAACTACTTCGGCGAGTACAGCGCCTGGGGCCTGGACCGGGCCTACGTCAAGTGGACCCCGAGCTTCGTTCCCCAGAAGGGCTTCATGTTCGAGTTCGGTAAGGTGCCCCAGCCCTTCATGACCTCCAAGGCCATCTGGGACGGCGACGTGGTGCCCGAGGGTGCCTTCGCGCAGTACACCTTCAACAAGGCCGGCTCCTGGCAGCCCTACGTGCTGGCTTCCTACATGACCGTGGAGCAGAGCGGCGAGTTCAGCGACAACGTGCTGGCTCCGGCGGCCCAGATCGGCGTCAAGGGCAAGGTCGGCGCCTTCAAGATCAAGGCCGCCACCAGCTACACCTCCTGGGGCGACCTGGGCAACGTGGACAAGGTGCCCGAGTACACCAACGGCAACCCGACCTGGACCGAAGGCGGCGGCACCCGCATGAGCAACTTCGCGGTGTGGGATCTGTACGCCAAGGGCGAGTTCAAGTTCAGCAAGAAGGGCTCCGTGAGCCTCTGGGGCCACTACCTGACCAACCAGGACGCCGACGGCCCCTGGCAGGACCAGGACACCGGCTGGGCCGCGGGCGCGGGCGTCAAGTACACCAAGTTCGGCTTCAAGCTGTGGTACAAGAACATCGAAGCCAACGCGACTCCCGGCTTCATCGCCGACAGCGACTCCGGTTACGTCAACCGCAAGGGTTGGGTGGCCAGCGCCTCCTACAAGATGTGGAAGTACGGCAAGGTGGTCCTGAGCTACTACAACACCGAGCCCATCGAGGATTCCATCCCCGGCGCCAAGAACGCCTCGCAGACCTTCTTCTGCGACTTCATCTTCAAGTTCTAAGCCCCACCTGCGACCGCGGCTCCATCCTACCTGGCCGCGGTTGCCCTCGGACCCGGGCCCGGGGCGTCAAGCCCCGGGCCTTCTCTTTGGCCCATCGCCCTTTCCCTGCCCCTTCTCTTGCCTCTTGACCTATGTTGCGATCTGAGGCAGAATTAACAATAGCATGTGAATAGTTGCACACAACTGTTACGTGCCGGTTACATTGACCTGGTTTCCCCGAGCGTTTTAAACTACATCTGGAAGCAGGCAAGTAGGAGGAGAGGAGCAATGAGAAAAGCAGGTCTATTTCTGGCCTTGCTGGCGGCGTTGAGCCTATGGGTGGCTCCCATGGCCTCGGCGGCCACGCCGTCCGATTTGGAAGCCAAGATCAAGGCCATGGAGCAGCAGCTCCAGAGCATGAAAGAACAGCTGAAGCAGGTGCAGAGCACCCAGCAGCAGCAGCAACAGCAAGCGGTGGAAGCGGCGGCCCAGAGCAAGCTGCCCGCCTGGGTGGAGCGCATCACCCTGTTCGGCGACGTTCGCTTCCGCTATGAGCACACCAATTACGACGATCTCAACGGCAAGTCCAAGGACGGCAAGGACCGCTTCCGGATTCGCCTGCGCTTCGGGGCCCGCAGCCAGATCCACCAGGACGTGGAGGTCGGCTTCCGCATGGCCACCGGCAGCGACACCGACCCCACCAGCACCAACCAGACCATGGGCGGCTACTTCGGCGAGTTCAGCAACTGGGGCCTCGACCAGGCCTATGTGAAGTACACCCCCAGCTTCATGCCCCAGAGGATGGCCACCTTCAGCTTCGGCAAGGTGCCCAACCCCCTGGTCACCTCCAAGATCATCTGGGATAGCGACGTGGTGCCCGAGGGCGCGTTCCTCAACTTCACCTTCAACAAGGACGGCAACGTCCGGCCCTTTGTCACCGCCACCTACATGACCGTGTCCGAGGACGGCGAGTTCGGCGACAACGTGCTGGCCCCGGCCCTGCAAGCGGGCGCCAAGGGCAAGCTCGGCGCCTTCGACTTCACCGGCGCGGCGGGTTACACCTCGTGGGGCAACTTGGGCGACAACGGCAAGCTGCCGCCCAACCTGCACGGCACCCCCACCTACGTGGAGGGCGGCTCCGAGCGCACCACCAACTACGCGGTGGTGGATGTCTACGCCAAGGGCGCCTTCAAGTTCAGCAAGAAGGGCTCGGTGGGCCTGTGGGGCCAGTGGCTCAAGAACCAGGACTCCGAGGGCCCCTACCAGAGCAAGGACCAGGGCTACGGCGCGGCCGCCTTTGTCACCTACGACAAGTTCAAGTTCGAGGTGCTCTACAAGAACGTGGAGGCCAACGCCACCCCGGGCTTCATCGCCGACAGCGACTCCGGGTACGTGAACCGCAAGGGTTGGCAGGTCGAGGGCCAGTACAAGATGTGGAAGTACGGCAAGCTGGTGGTCACCTACTACAACACCGAGCCCGAGGACGAATCCATCCCCGGGGCCAGCAACCCCTCTCAGACCATCTTCGTGAACACCATCTTCAAGTTCTAGCAGCCGTCACGCGCCTCCGGCCCAAGTGGGCCGGAACCGGCTGATCAGGCCCGGGGCACCCCGCCCCGGGCCATTTTTTGTCACCAAGTTGTAACCTTCCAGTCACCTCCCGGGAACATCCTCGCACTACCTTAGTTGCAACTAGAACTACTCAATTGCGAGTTGTTGATAATGATGCAATTTCCCCAAGCCCAGACCCTGCGCGCCGACAACGCCACGGCCCTTTCCCTGGGAAAGAAAAAGGGCATGTCCAGCACCCAGCGCGAGGTCTGGATCCGGCGCTTCTTTGTGTTGGCCGGGTTCTTCTCGGTCATCGTCATGGCCCTCATCGTGCTGTTTTTATTCAAGGAAGGCCTGGGGCTGTTCAGCGAGGTCAGCATCAAGGACTTCCTGTTCGGCGAGTTCTGGTATCCCACCTACGACCCGCCTGATTTCGGCATCCTGCCCTTGATCGCCGGCTCGGTGGCCGTGACAGCCCTGTCTTCGCTGCTGGCGGTTCCCCTGGGCGTGGGCGCGGCCCTGTATCTGGGCGAGGTGGCCGGCAACCGCACCCGCGAGATACTCAAGCCCGCGGTGGAGCTGTTGGCCGGGCTGCCCTCGGTGGTCTTGGGCTTCGTGGGCATGGTGGTGATAGCTCCGCTCATGCAGGAATGGTGGGACATTCCCACCGGACTCAACGTATTCAACGCCTCGATGATGCTGGCCATCATGGCCATCCCCACCATCGCTTCCATCAGCGAGGACGCCCTGCACTCGGTGCCCCGCGACCTTCAGGAAGCCTCCCTGGCCCTGGGGGCCACCCGCCTGGAGACCCTCAGCCGGGTCCTGGTGCCGGGCGCGCTCTCGGGCATCGGCACGGCGGTGATCCTGGGCATGAGCCGGGCCATGGGCGAGACCATGGTGGTCTTGATGGTGGCCGGCGGCGCGGCCCAGATTCCGGGATCCATCTTCGATTCGGTGCGCCCCCTGCCCGCGACCATCGCCGCGGAAATGGGCGAGACGCCTTTCGGCTCCGAGCACTACCACGCCCTGTTCGCCATCGGCATCGTGCTCTTCCTGCTCACCCTGGGCTTCAACCTGGTGGCGGCCTACATATCCAACCGCTTCCAGCAGAAGGGAGCGGCCACCTTATGAGCACCGACAGCCTGAGCACCAACTCCCTGCCCATGCGCCGCCTGCGCCAGAACCTGGTCTTCGGCCTGTTCCGCCTGACCATGCTCATCGTGCTGGGCGCCCTGGGGGGCATCCTGCTCTACGTGCTCATCCACGGGGCCGGGGCCATCAGCTGGACCTTCCTCACCGAGTCGCCCCAGAACTCCATGACCGAGGGCGGCATCTTCCCGGCCATCATGGGCACCCTCTACCTCACCGTCGGGGCCATCCTGGTGGCCCTGCCCCTGGGCGTGGCGGCGGCCATATACCTGAGCGAATACGCCACCGACGGCAAGGCCCTCAAGATCGTGCGCCTGGGCATCCAGAACCTGGCGGGCGTGCCCTCGGTGGTCTTCGGCCTGTTCGGCCTGGCGTTGTTCGTGGGCTATTTCGGGCTGGGCGTGTCCATCGCGGCCGGCTCCCTGACCCTGGGCCTGCTCATATTGCCCACGGTGATCGGGGCCTCGGAAGAGGCGCTTCGGCAGGTGCCGGCCACCTTCCGCGAGGCCTCCCTGGGCCTGGGCGCCACCCGCTGGCAGACCATACGCAAGGTGGTGTTGCCGGCCGCCCTGCCCGGCATCCTCACCGGCTCCATCCTGGGCATCGGCCGCGCCGCCGGCGAGACCGCGCCCATCATGTTCACCGCGGCCACCTTCTACACCATCGGCCTGCCCCGCTCGCCCCTGGACGAGGTGATGGCCCTGCCTTATCACATCTACGTTTTGGCCACCGCCGGCACCCACATCGAGGCCACCCGGCCCTTGCAGTACGGCACGGTGCTGGTGCTCATCACCCTGGTGCTGGGCCTGAGCCTGGTGGCCATCATCATCCGCACCAAAATGAGAAAGACCAAGAAATGGTAAGTGCAACCGCCACGGCGGCCCAGGCCGGCCTCAGCCCGGAGCGCCCCATTATCGAGGTGTCGGGCCTCAACTTCTATTACGGCGACTTCAAGGCCCTGGCCGACGTGGAGATGAACATCAAGCGGGGACAGGTGACCGCGCTGATCGGCCCCTCGGGCTGCGGCAAGAGCACCTACCTGCGTCTGTTGAACCGCATGAACGACCTGATCCCCGGCACCCGGGTGGAGGGCTCGGTGCTCATGGACGGGATCGACCTCTACGGCCCGGACGTGGACCCGGTGGACGTGCGGCGGCGGGTGGGCATGGTTTTCCAAAAGCCCAACCCCTTCCCCAAGACCATCTACAACAACGTGGCTTACGGCCCCCGCTTGCACGGGGTCAAGGACCACAAAAAGCTGGACGGTTTGGTGGAGCACTCGCTGAAATCAGCCGCCCTGTGGGATGAGGTCAAGGACATTTTACACCAGTCGGCCTTGGGGCTTTCCGGCGGCCAACAGCAGCGCCTTTGCATCGCCCGGGCCATCGCCATGGAGCCGGAAGTGCTCCTCATGGACGAGCCCACCAGCGCCCTGGACCCCATCGCCACCAGCCGCATCGAGGAGTTGGTTAAGGAACTTAAGGTACGCTATACTGTAATAATCGTTACCCATAACATGCAGCAGGCTGCCCGGGTCAGCGACGAAACCGCATTCTTCTACATGGGCAAGCTGGTGGAAATGAGCGACACCGAAAGCATCTTCACCCGCCCCCAAAAAGAGCAGACCGAACATTACATCACCGGCCGATTCGGCTAGGCCAACCAGCTTGCGCAAGGAATAATTCATGGAAGGGTTATCGCATTTCCACCGCCGGATGCAGGAGGTCAAGGAAGACCTCCTGAAGATGGCCGGACGGGCCGAACAGGCCGTGCACAGCGCCACCCGGGCCCTGGACGCCCGCGACGTGGAGTTGGCCAAATCGGTGATTCAGGGGGACCGGCGCATCGACCTGATGCAGAACGAGATCGAAGAACGCTGCATCAACCTGCTGGCCACCCAGCAGCCGGTGGCGGTGGACCTGAGGTTCCTCTCGGCGGTCACCAAGATCGCCAGCTTCCTGGAGCGCATGGGCGACCAGGCGGTCAACCTGGCCCAGCGGGCCATGGCCCTGGCCGAGCTGGACCCGGTGCCCACGCCCGGCACCATCATGTCCATGAGCACCATCGCCCGCGAGATGAGCAAGGACTGCCTGGACTCCTTCGTGGAGGAGGACGTGGCCAAGGCCGAGCGGGTCCTGGTCCGCGACGACGAGCTGGACCAGCTCTGCCGCTCCTTTTTGGAGGAGATGATCGGCTGGATGAACGAGGAGCGCCGCCTGGTGCGGCGCGGGGTGGAATTCATCCTGGCCAGCCGCCATCTGGAGCGCATCGGCGACGAGGCCACCAACGTGGCCGAGGAGGTGGTCTACCTGGTGGAAGGCCGCATCATCCGCCACGGCGGCAAGCCCGCCTCGGTGGCGGTGGGACCGCTCTAGGCCGCCAACGCCAAGCAAAAAATCGCAACGCCCCGCCGGTTCCGCGCCGGCGGGGCGTTTTTTTTGGGCGCGCTCTAGGCCGCCTCCACCTTGCAGGGCACGTAACGATGCAGGGGGGTGCCGATGGGGTCGCGGTTGGCCGCCGAAGTGAGGTAGTTCACGTTGAAGCCGTAGACCTCCTCGCCGTTGATCAGGCCGAAGCCGTGGGGGATGAGCACCATGCCCGGCCGCACCGCTTGGCTCACCTCCAGCTCGCCGCTTTGGCTGCCCGCCGCGGTGCTCACCTTGACTTGCTGCCCGTCGCTCAGGCCCAGGGAGGCCGCGTCCTCGGGGCTCAGGGCCACGGTGCAGGCCCGCTTGCCCGCGTTCCAGGCCGGGTCGCGCATCATGGTGTTGGCGTTGTAGTCCATGTGCCGCCCCGCGTTGAGGATTAGGGGGAAGGCCGGGTCCGGGGCCAGGGCCTTGGCCTCGGCCTGGGGCGAAAGGGCCTCGGCCTCCTCGGCCAGCTCGGGGATGAACAACTCCAGCTTGCCCGATTCGGTGCGCACGTCTTGCCAGGCCTCGGCCGGGTCGGCCCGGCCGATCCACAGCCCCTCGGGGTGGTCCAATATGGCCTGGAAGACCCGGTCGCCCTGGTCCGGGCCGGGCGCGAAACCAGCCCGCGCCGCATTGGCCGCGAAGCTCTGAGGCGCGGTCATGAGCATGCCCCACAGCCCGGCCAGGGCCGCGCTGTCCCACTCCCCACCCAGGGTCTCGGCCAGCACAAAGGGCAGCATGGCCTTGACTTTGGGCTTGTCCGCGGCCCACTGCATGAGCTGCATGCCGAAGGCCAGGCGGTTGCCCTTGGCCGCCTGCCGTAGGCTCTCGGGAACCTCGGGCGCCAGGCCCAGCTCCTTGGCCAGCAGGCAATGGATCTGGGCCGCCTCCTTGCACTCCCCCGGCGGGTCGACCAAGGGCCGCCGCATCTGGAAGTAGACCTCGGGATAGTTGTTGGAAAAGAAGGTGCCGTCCCAGGACTCGAAAAAGCTGCGGCAGGGCAGCACGTAGTGGGCCAGGCGGGCGGTCTCGCTGAGCACGATGTCGTTGACCACCAACAGCTCCAGCTCGCCAAAGGCACGCTCATAGGCCTTGGTGTCCGGGTAGGAGCGCAGGGGGTTGCAGGCGCTGACCAGCACCGCGCGCAGGCGCTCGGGCAGGCCGCTGGTGATCTCCTCGGGCATGGCCGCCGGGGGGAAGCTGCCCGCCGCCGCCGGAGGCAGGTTGCTGGCCACGGTGCGCCATACCTTGGGGTTGCGCTCGTCGGCGTGGAAGCCCAGGGGCATGATGGTGCCGGGCACCAGGTTGCCCCCGGAGCGGCAGATGGTGCCGCCCGCCGCGCAGAGCAGCATGAGCAGGTACGAGGTCAGGGTGCTCCGGCGGCCCATGTAGAGCCCCAGGTCCGGGTGCACGCTCCAGCGCTTGGCGCCCAGCAGGCGGCACAGCTCCAGCACCTGGTCGTAGTCCAGGCCGCAGACCTCCAGGGCCGCGCGCGCGTCGAAGCCCTCGAACCAGGGCCGCACCTGGTCCCAGCCTTCCGCGTGCCGGGCCAGGTAGTCGGCGTCCTCCCAGCCGTGCTCCAGCATCAGGGCGAGCATGGCCTTGAGCAGCAGGGCGTCGCTGCCCGGCCGGAGAGCCAGGTGAATGTTGGCGATGGCCGCGGTCTCGCTCTTGCGGGGGTCCACCGCCACCAGGATGCGCTCCGGGTCCTTGGCCATCTGGCTGAGCACCTTGCGGGCGCGGGGCATCTGGTGGCTCATCATGCCGTTCCAGCCCCAGGCCAGGAGCATCTCGCTGCGCTCCTCGTCGCTCTTGGTCACGTTGTACTGCCGGCCCAGCATGCGGCCGTGCACCCACCAGTGGCCGCTGAACTCCTGCCCGGTGGAGGAGTAATAGTATTGCGAGCCCAGGCCGCGCAGCAGGCGAATCCCGAAGGCGGCCTCGAAGTTGCCCCCGGGCGCGCCGCCGCCCATGTAGGCCAGGCAGCGGGGGCCGTAATCGCCCACCAGCGCCTTGAGCTTGGCCGCGATCTCTTTGGTGGCCTGCTCCCAGGAGATGGGCCTCAACTCGCCGTCCACCCGCTTGAGGGGCTGGGTCAGGCGGCCCGGCGGGTATTGGTGGTGGATGACCCTGAGCCCCTTGCGGCAGGCATAGCCCTTGGAGCGGGGGTTGTCCTTGTCCGGCCGCACCTTGCTCAGGCGGCCATCCTCCACCAGCATCTCCAGGCCGCAGTTCTGCGCGCAGAGCACGCATCCGCTCTTGTGCCACTCGCCCATGGCCAACCTCCCCTATCCGGTGATTCCGCGCGGCCCTTGCCGCCAAATTAGTTCGAATACGAACCTTATACCCAAAAAAATATAGCCCCTAGGGCGTGGCCAGGTCCTTGAGCAAACGGCCCAGCAAGAGGCGCTCCTCGTCGCTCAGCCCGGCCAGCAGCTCCTGGTTGGCCTCCTGGCGCAGGCCCACCAGATCCTCGCACAGCTCATCGGCCTTGTCCGAGGCGTAGAGGCGCACCATGCGCCCGTCGTCCGGGTCGGGCCGCTTTTCCAGCCAGCCCGCCTCGCTCATGCGCTCCACCGCGCCGGACAGGGTGGCCTTGTCGATGGTCAGCTCCTTGCCCAGCTCGGCCGCGCTGGCCCCAGGCCGGGCCCAGAGCATCTCCAGGATCACGTATTGCAGATTGGTTAGGCCGTAGGGCTTCAGGCGGGACTGCACCAAACGGTGGCCCCGCTGATAGGCCTTGGACAACAGGAATACGTAGCACTCGGAGCTCATGGGCCGCTTCGCCTCTCGCGTGTTGGTTCGTATGCTAACTTATCTCGGATGCGGGGCGGGAGTCAAGGAGAAGCGTGGAGGACTGTCCAGGAGCGCGGGTCTCGGGTTTGGCGTGGGCAACGAAGAAGGAGAGATTTTAAATAAAGAAGCGAGGGAAGCCTTAGCTGGAGCACCCGCGGAGCTTGCCCGGTGGCCCGGCGCCGAGGGACACGGCGGCTCCGGGTAGCGACTTCGACTCACGAGGCCGCCCATTCAGCCGGCCCCTGGGACCCGATGCGCGCCGCCGTAATCGCCTCGGCCCATCCCATGTTCAACTCCCCCTTTTTCCCTTACCTACCCTAACCACGTCCCTTTGAGCCGATCCCCCGCAATTTACCATACCCATCAGCCGATCTATTCCCCTCCAGCCTGCTTCCCCGCCTTCACACACCCTTCATCCCCCCGTGACCTCGCCGTAACAAACCCTTGGTAATCCTTTAAGTGTCGCGGCCAGCCACCGCGGCAAGGAGAACCGACACCATGGATAAGATCAACGGACAACTGGTGCTCTTCCTGCTGCTGCTCACCACCACCTGGGTGTGGTCCCTGGTGGCCGTGGCCGGTTGGCGGCTGCGCCGGCGGGTCCGTCTGGGCCTGCCCGGCCCACCCACCTGCGATGTGGTGGTGCGCCTGGCCGTGCGGGGCACCGCCCTGCTCGTCTTGGGGGTGATCGTTTCCATGGTGGCGGCCTCCTGACCAGTTCTTCCCTCCTGATTCTCGTATTTCTCCTATCCCCCCCTTCCCCGGCCGCCTAGCCACGGCCGGGGTTGGCTTTTGGGGCCCTTGCTTGCCGTAATAATTGGTATTACGTATACTGAGGCCATCGGTTACCACCGTTGGAGGCGCGGTATGGCAAAGGGCAAACCCGAGGTGATCACCTTCAAGGCCGAGCCCGCCCTGGTCGAGGCCATGGAGGGCATCAAGAACCGCTCGGAGTTCATTCGCGCGGCCATCATCAGCGCCCTGGACGGCGTGTGCCCCCTGTGCCGGGGCACCGGCATCCTCACTCCGGAGCAGAAAAAGCACTGGCAAAGCTTCGCGCGCCACCACAAGGTGGAGCGCTGCGAGACCTGCGACGCGCACTACCTGGTCTGCCAGGCGCCCGGCGCGGGCGAGCAGGGGCACTAGGGGTACCTTGGCGCTCATCGATCTAAAAGACGTCAGCTTCTCCTACAACGGCCGCCCGGTGCTCACCGGCGTGGACCTGGCCGTGGAGCCGGGCGAGATGCTGGCCATCCTGGGGCCCAACGGCGGGGGCAAGACCACCCTCCTGCGCCTGATCCTGGGCCAGGTGCATCCCCAGGGCGGCACGGTGCGCATCTTCGGCCAGCCCCCAGCCGCCGCCCGGCCCCGCATCGGCTATCTGCCCCAACACGCCGAGGTGGACCCCAGCTTCCCGGTCAGCGCGCTGGAGGTGGTGCTAACCGGCACCCTGGCTCCGAGAGCGGGCCTGGGCTTCTGGCGCAAAGAGCAGAAGGCCGCCGCTCAGCACGCCCTGGAGCGTCTGGAGGCGGCGGAGCTGGCCGGGGCCAACTTCGGCCAACTCTCGGGCGGCCAGCGCCAGCGGGTGCTCATCGCCCGGGCCCTGGCCGGGGGGCCGGAGCTGCTCTTGCTGGACGAGCCCACCGCGGCCATCGACCCCCGGGGCGGGGTGGATCTGATGCGCATCCTGGGCGAGCTTCGCCCCGCGGTCACCATCGTGCTGGTCACCCACGATTTGGGATTTGTCTCGCCCCACGTGAGCCGGGTGGCCTGCATCAACCGCACCCTGTCCATCCACCCAACCCAGTGCATCGACGGGGCGCTCATCGACCAGCTCTACGGCGGACATGTGCATCTGGTGCGCCACGACCACGACCTGTGCGGGCCGGGGGGCTGCCATGACTGAGTTCATCAGCGCGGTGGCCAGCCACGGCTTTTTGCAACAGGCGCTGGTGGCCGCCGCCCTGGCCAGCCTGGCCTGTGGGGTGGTGGGCACCTACGTGGTGGTCAAACGCATCTCCTACATTGCCGGGGCCGTGGCCCACAGCGTATTGGGCGGTATGGGCGCGGCGCGCTACCTGGCCGTGGTGCACGGCTGGGACTGGCTGCATCCGCTGATGGGCGCGGTGGTGGCCGCCCTGGCGGCGGCCATGGTCATCGGCCTGGTTAGCCTCAAGGCCCGCCAGCGCGAGGACACCATCATCGGCGCGGTATGGGCGGTGGGCATGGCCCTGGGTGTGGTGTGCATCGCCCTCACCCCGGGCTACGACGTGGAGCTGATGAGCTACCTCTTCGGCAACATCCTCCTGGTGACCCCGCGCGAGCTCTGGCTCATGGGCGCCCTGGACCTGGTGGTGGTGGCCGCGGCGGTGCTGTTCAACCGCCAGCTTTTGGCGGTGTGCTTCGACCAGGAGTTCGCCCGCCTGCGCGGCCTAAAGGCCGACACCTACTACCTCTTGCTCTTGGCGCTCACCGCCATCACCGTGGTGCTCTTGTCCACGGTGGTTGGCATCATCCTGGTCATCGCGTTGCTGACCCTGCCCGCGGCCACGGCCTCCACCTTCGCCCGCCGCCTGGGGCCCATCATGGTCCTGGCCGGGCTGCTCAGCCTGGGGTTCACCTGGGGCGGCCTGGCCCTGAGCTACGCCCCGGACCTGCCCGCCGGAGCGGTGATCATCCTTTTGTCCGGGGCGGTCTATCTGGTGGTGGCCACCGGCGGCTGGCTGAAAAAGCGCCTCTGAAATCGCTCGTGCCGGGCAAGGCCAAGCTTGGGAAGCCGGCGGCTTTGTGCTAGAATTTTGATCGCCGATTCGACAACTTTTAGTGGGAGCCCAAAGCGATGAGCAACTTCACCTCGGTGGACGATATATTGGATTTCGCCATTTCCCGCGAGGAAGAGGCGGTGGCCTTCTACACCAGCCTGGCCGAGCGCATGGAAAAGCCCTGGATGAAGGAGGCCCTGTTGGGCTTCGCGGACCAGGAGCTGGGGCACAAGGACAAGCTGATGCAGGTCAAGCAGGGCAAGACCCTGGAGCCCTCGGCCGACAAGGTCAAGGACTTGAAGATCGCCGACTACGTGGTGGCCGCGCCGCTGAGCCCGGAGATGACCTACGCCGACGCCCTGACCGTGGCCATGCAGCGCGAGAAAAAGGCCTTCATGCTCTACCAGCGCCTGGCCGACTCCTGTGGCATCGACTCGCTCAAGAAGACCTTCGAGGCCCTGGCCCAGGAAGAGGCCAAGCACAAGCTGTGGCTGGAGGTCGAGTACGACGACAAGGTGCTCACCGAGGACTAAGCCCGCTTCCTTTCAAGCCCCTGTGAAAAATTCAGGCCCCCGTCCGGCGCGGACGGGGGCCTGGTTTTTTTAAGCGGGGTCCGGGTGCTAGCGCACGCAGCGCAGCCGGCCGTTGTCGTTGGTCAGGGTGCGGCAGCCCCGGATTTTCACCCAGGTGCCGTGCCAGTCGCCGCCCCGGTTCTTGCACTCGGCCCACATGCGGTCGCCTTCCACCCGCCAGCGGCGGCAGCTCTGGCGCCAGGGGCCGTCGGGCACCCGGTAGGTGCGGCCCGAGCCGCAAACCAGGCGGCCGTTGTCATTGCCCACCTCGCCCCGGCAGCGGCTCACGTCCAGCCAGGACTGCACCCAGTCGCCGTGGCTGTTCTTGCACTCGGCCAACAGGGAGTTGCCCTTCATGCGCCCCCGGCGGCAGGAGTTGCGCCAGGAGCCTTGGGGCAGATCGCGCCCGCCGCCACCGCAGGTGAGCTGGCCCTCCTGGTTGGCGATGTCTCCGTTGCAGCGGTAATAGCGGATGCTGGTGTCGAACCAGCGCCCGCCGCCGGCCCGGCAGCGGCAGTTGAGCCGCCCGTTGTCCACGTAGCAGTCCTTGCAGGAGTCGCGGTAGCTGCCCGGAGGCAACACCTTGGCCCCGGCGATCATGGGCATGGCCAGCACCAGCCCCAGGATCGCCATCGCGGCGATCGTCGCGAATTTTCTCATTTCCACTCTCCTCCTGCTTCAGCTTTCTACCACCAGGGATAGGCGCCGTACCAATAGGGATAGGGCCCGGGCGGAGGCATGGGCCCCCAATAGGGATCCTGGGGCCATATCACCGCGGGCCGCTTCTGCCACAGCTTCACTTCCTTGCCCCGGAGCAGCACGTAGCGGTACTTCACCTCGCCCACGGGCAGCGACTCCACCCCCACGATCTCGCCCACCACGGTCACCTCGCGGTTCTTGTGATAGATCTCGGGGTCCAGGAAGCCGCTCATGGCCACGATGAAGCGGCCCGAACTCTCATAGGTCTTCTTAGGCCGGTCGCTGCTGTCCAAAGGCACCTGGAGCACCTCGATGAGGGTGCCCTTCTTCTTGTTCACCGTGCGGATGATGCGCCCGCCCCAAAGCACCGTCTGCCCCTTGGCCGCGCCCGGATCCTTGCGGGCCTGGGTGATGGTGAGCTTCTGGTCCACCTGGGCCATCAGCTCGGGCGAGACCACCGGCGGGGCGCAGCCCGCCGCCCAGACCAAGAGCAGGGCCAGCCCCAAAGCCAGCACCCCCGCTCGCGTTGTTGATTTGTACATGATTCCTCCGCGAATTTGCCGACCGTTTACTGGGCAGGGTCCACGCAAACATTTTAAACCGGCGGGCGGCCCATGGCCAGAGCCTTGCGGAGGGAAGGGGCCGGGCGCGGGCAAATCAAAAAACCGGGGGCGGACCCGGCATTCCGCCCCCGGCCGTGGCCTCGGTAGTGCGTGCTTAGATGTTTTCCTGGACCACGTGGAACTTGACCGTGGCTCCGGTCACCCGGCTGCGGCCGGTGTAGAGCAAGGCGGCGATGCCCAGCGCCTGCAGGCCCAGGAGCACCCAGGGATTCCACAGCACGGCCAGCCCCGCGCCCAGGCTGGGCAGGGGGTCCGTGGCCGCGGGCAGGGCCCAGAGCACCAGGGCGCAGTATGGCAGGGCGGCCAGGGCCATCCACTGATAGGCGGTTAGCTTGCCCCCGCCCCGGTGATCGGCCCGGAGCATCTCGGCCAATACCCGCCACACCTGGCTGACCCCCACCGACAACAAGAGGGCCAGGGCGTAGCGGCCCGAGAGGAACAGGCTGAGCCCGGCCAGGCCGGTGGCCATGTTCAGCGCCGCGCTCAGCGCCTGCACCGGCACCACCTTGCGTCCGGCCAGGCCGCTCTCGTAGGAGATCTTTTTGGTGGCCCCGGAAAAGCTCATGGCCAGGGGCTCCAGCAGCGAGCGCATGCGGGGGCTCAGGCTGTCCAGGGGCTTGCCGTAGCAGCAGCCGAAGCTCAGGCAGGCCATGCGGCCCAGGCCCTCGCCGAAGACATAGGCCACGGCCATGGCGGTGAGGGCGGGCAGCACCGGGAACTCGAAGCCCATGCTGTTGCCCAGGGCGGCTCGGGCCCCCAGGGCCAGCCAGGGCGCGGCCAACAGACCCACGAAAAAGGCCCCGGCCACGGTGAGGGTGAAGCGTTTGTGCTCCACCACCCGAGCCATGATGCGCGCCGCCGGGGCCGACACGCTGATCAGCGGCAGGCCGAAGACCAGCGCGCCCAGGGCGGGGACACCCACCGAGCCCAGCATGAACAGCAGCAGGGCCGAGGAGAGCATCACCCCCCCGGCGGTGATCAGCCCGTAGTAGGTGATGTTCATGCCGCTCCAGGAGCCGTCGCCCTGCTTGGCCAGGGGCACGGCGGCCAAAATCTGCCAGCGCTCGCCGGGCAGATGGCGGCAGCCCCACCAGAGCAGCGAGGCCAGCCCGGCCCCCAGAAGCAAGATCAGGATCGCGTTTTCCATGAGACTCTCTCCTTGCACCCCCGTGGAATATCCGGCCTAAACCGCGCGCCCGATGCGCGAGCGCACCTTGACCTCGGTCTCCACCAGGGGCCGGCCCAGACCGGCCGAGAAGCGGCTGTGCACCCCCGGGGCCCTGAGGTTGGCCAGCAGGTCGTCGTCGAAAACCACCCGCCCCGCCTGGAACAGAAGCACCACCGTGCTGCCCCCGGGGCGGAACAGGCTCTTGGGCTGGCCTTTGGCCAAAAACATGCCGGGCACCACCGGGCGGGGCCGGTCGTAGGCGTTGTGGCAGTAGCACTGCACCACCTCGCCCACCATCAAGGCGGCCACCTCGATCATGGCCACCAGGCCGCAGCCGGTGCCCCGGGGCACGTCGGTGTCGATGATGGTCACCTCGCGCCGGTTCTTCGACAGAGGCGCCAGGCCGTCCACCGTGGCGGTGGGGTTGCAGGCGTGGCAGCCGCCGCCGATGGCGTAGTGGTCCACCACCCGCCCGGACACCGGGGTGTGGGCGTAGTGGTACTTGTCCGGGGTCAGGCGGCCCACCGCGTAGTCGGCCTTGGCCAGGGCGGTGAGCCAGCGGGTCTTGGTCTCGCCGATGAGCTCGGCGAAGGTAAAGAACTTCTCCTTGAGATACAGCGCCGAGTCGCGCTCCAGGGAGCCCACCAAGAGGCGGCAGTCCGCCGGGGCCACCACCGCGAAGGGGTCGTGGTCCATGGGCCGGGTCTGCCAATAGCGGATCTTGCGCTCAAAGACCTTGCGCGGGGTGTCCAGCAGGGCCGGGTCGTCCAGACACTCGGCCGGGTCCACCCCCAGGGAGGCCAGCATGGCCGCGCCCCCGCCCTTGGGGCGGTTGATCATCAGGTCGTAGTTCAAAAACCCCAGCAGGTTGGAAAAGCGGGGGCTGGTCAGGACGTTGAACAATGGCGTGGCCTTTTCCTTGATGCCCCCGTAGAGCAGCGAGACCAGCTTGTCGCCCACCAGGCGCTCGGTGACAACCTGGCCGGTGGGGCGGTCGATGTATTGATGGGCGCTATGCGGCATCCTTGTCCTCGCGGTTGCCCCCGGGCTCGCCGCCGGCATAGCGCCGGGCGTCCGCGGCCAGGGAGACGATGAGCAGGTTGATCAGGTTCAGGGCCTCGCCGGGGGCCATGGTGCCCCGGGCCAAGCCGCTCTCGGCGGCGCGCAGGCAGCGGGCGGCCCCGCCCCGGCCTCCGGCCCACTCCAGGGCCCGGCCCAGCTCGCCCTCCAGGGCGCGGCTTTGGGTCAGGTCTTGCCGGAGCAGGCCCAGGGCCTCCTCCAGGTGTGACCGGCGCAGGCCCTCGCGGTAGTGCTCCTCGGCCGCCTGGTTGAACTCGGCCGCCGTGGCCCGGAAGGGGTCTTTCACCCCCAGGCGGTCCAGCACCCCGGCGGTGAGGCGGCCCTGGGCCCCCAGTTCGGGCTGGTCCAGGCGGGCCTCCAGGTCCTCCAGCATGGGCCCCAGGCCCATGGCCTCGATGAGCCCGGCCCCCTCGCGGCGGATATAGGCCAAAAGGGCCCGGCGGTACTCCAGGTTGTAGACCCGGAGGTAGCCGGGGTAGCGGCGGCTGTGGCGCACCCGGCGGCTGTCGGCGGCCAGTGAGCGCAGGAAGATGTTGTCGCTGTCCATGCGCAGGTAGAAGGTGGGGATGCCGATGGCCGCGCCGAAGAAGGCCTGGCGCCGCTCGCTCTCCACCTCGGGCCCGTCGGGGATGTGGCTCATGGCCAGGCGTCCCCGGGCGATCTGCAACAGGGCCAGGGCGGTGATCAGGCGTTGCAGCTCCGCCGCCGGGGCCAGGTCTTTTTGCAGCCCGGCGAAGAGGCTGTAGTGGCGGCCCTCGAAGCCGGAAAAGCCCATGGCCGCGAATTCGCGCTGGCGGTAGAGCAGGTAAATGGGCATGCAGGGGTCGAACGCGCCCTGCTGGGCCAGGTCGTGCTTGAGGCGCTCCTGGTTGCCCAGGCGGCCGTCCAGGGCCGGGGCGGAGTGGCTGCTCATCACCGCCACCAGGTAGTCCATGAGGCGGAAGTCGCCCACGAAGTCGCCCTTGAGCCCCAGGCCGCGGGCCAGCATGGCGTCCAGCCAGGGCGGGCCGAAGGGGGTCAGGCGCAGGCCCAAAAAGCGCGATTTGAGCCGCGCCTTCTTTTTCCAGCGCCGCCAGATCATGCGCAGGTGGGTGTAGTCCAGCTCAAAGGGCAGGAAGCCCAGCACCCGCTCGGGGTGGAAGTCCGCGAAGTCCAGGCGATAGGGAGCGGCGCTGTAGGAGCCCACGAACAGGGGCAAAAAGTGCTCCACGAACTTGATGACCAGATCGCCCACATACTTCTCGGCCGTGGGACCCATGTCCCCCTGGCCGTGGGCCAGGGCCTTGGAGAGCCTGCGGCTGCCCAGGCTGATGTGCACCCCGTTGTTGGCCAGGCTGATGTTGCTGGCCCCGGGCAGCACCACCAGGTTGCGGGTGATGATGCCCGCTTCCTTGAGCCGCGCCAGGGCGTTGAACTGGGCCCGGCTGAGCGTCTGGTGGCACAGGTGCATGTAGCGGTGCTTGTCCTCGCCCCGGTCCCAACCGCTCAGGCAAGGGCTCATGAACAGCTCGCGGTAAAAGCTGTCGCTCACGCAGTCGTTGAGCTGCTTCTGGCGCACCGGGGGGTGGGGCGCGAAGTAGGCCAGCACCCGCTGGCCGCTCTCGGCCAGGCCCAGGGCGCCCTCGGCATAGGCCAAAAGGGCCTGGGTGAGCAAAAAGCGCTTGGCCGTCTCCCCGGCCAGGGCCCGGCCCAGGCCCGGCCCGGAGTCGTCCACCACGTGGAAGGAAAAGGTCTCGGGCGAGGTGTTGTCGCTGAGGAAGTGCTCCATTAGGCGGCGGCCGGTGGCCTTGAGCAGATTGGGCGCGCCGGGCTGGCGGCCCAGGGCCTCGGCCAGGGAGAGCTTGAGCAAATAGCTCACCGGCACCCGCAGGTGCTCCGAGCCCTGGTGCCGCACCACGAAGCGCCCCGCGTCGGCCCGGCGGCCCTGGCCGGGGTCGGCCTTGTCGGCCAGGAGATCCTGCTCCCACACCCGGCGGGCGGCCGGGCTCAGGGCGTCCAGGGGCAGGCGCACCCAGGAGTTCTCCCACACCCCGCCGGGGTTGGCGGCCAGGTATTCGTCCAGGTCGTTGACCAGGCGGGCCGGGGTGTCGCCCCGCCGCTGGCGCTTGACCAAATTCAGGTAGAAGTTGGAGCTCTCGATGGTCAGGGGCAGGTCCACCTGATCCCGCCCCCCGGCCACCGCGGCCTGTAGCTCGTTCTCGCAGCCGGCCGTGGCGTCGCCGGGCCCAAAAGGCAACGAGGCCGCCAAGGCGTCCTCGCTGCCCAGGTCCAGTCCCAGCCGGGACAGCCAGGCGGCCGGATAGCGGCCCCCCTGGCGTTTCCAGTTTTGCATGTCAACCATGGGCATGAATTCGGGCATCTCCCCGCTTTGCGGTTGCCGACCCCCGGTCCCCTGGACCTATGAGGTCTTTACATGCCCGAATTTACGCCCAAATCACCACGCTTGCGTGGCGGGGGCGTTACCGAATTGTGAACAGATGGTGAAAAAGAGGCCCGGGAAGGTTATTTGGCCTTTTTGCCCGAGGAGCTGAGCATCTCGTCCAGGGGGAAGGACCGGAAAATGAGGGACATCTCCTCGAGGTTGTATTTCTGGTTCACCCCGATGGTCAGGCTGGCCACCCGGTCCGGCAAGAACACGGTGAGGTAGCTGAACACCTGCCAGTCGCCCTCTTGCAGATACACCGCCGGGCGGCCGTCCAGATCGGTCCGCCGCGCGTCCGCCTGGTCTTCCTCGGGCTCGGGGTTGTCCAGGTCCAGGCGATATTCCAGAAACGCGCCGTTGTCGTTGAAGATGCATACCAACTGGGGCGCGCAGGCCTCGGCGGTGATCAGGTTGGCCGACTCTTGCAGCTTCCAGCCCGGGGGGGCGGCTTTCACGGCCTGGGCGCAGAACTCGCCCAGGGTGGGGGGCCAGGCCGAGGCAGCGGTGGCAGTGAGCAGGATCAACAGCAGTGAGCAAAGGGCGCGGCGCATAAGTTCCTCCGGGCCCATATTGTGGGCCATGGGACGCCCCGCGTAAAGGGCCATTTAAATAAGATGCTTCAGCGCAGCAGAACGAAGGCCCACCAGGGGCCGCCTTGGGGCTCGCCTCCCTCATCGGCCAGGAAGAGCTTGCGGTCCCAGGCGCGCAGCAGCGAGGCCATCTGGCGGGCCATGGCCGGGGAGTGGGTGCACCACATCAGGCGCATCACCCGCCAGCCGTCCCCGGAGCCGGACAGGTCGCGGGGGCGGGCGGTCACCCCGATCTTCAGGTTGTTCATGGAGAAGTTCAGCCGCCCCAGCTCGCCGGTGAGCTGGGGAAACACCGCCTGCGGGTCGCCGATGGCAATATGGCTGAAGTCCAGGAACACCGCCCCCTCCCCAATGCGCGTTTCCTAAAAAAGGGTAGCACGTCTGGGGGAATGAAGGGGCCGGCCCCGCCCGAAAAGACGGGGCCGGCCGTGGCGGAGGCTCTATCCTAGGCTACCTGCGCGGTTCGGTTGCCGTTTGGCAGAGAGTCTATGATATCCAGGGCCTCCTGGCGGTAGGCGTCCATAATGTAGGCCAGGCCGGTCACCTGGGCGGACTCCTGGCTCAGGGCGGCCAGGTCGCGGCGCTCGATCAGGTCCACCCGCCATTTGCGGGCCCCGGCCATGAGCTGTTGCAGACCCACCTTGAGCTTCTGGGAGGCGGTGTAAATGCCGATGGCCCCCAGGGGCAGCTGTTCCACCTCCGCGCCGAAGGTGTCCTTGAGCTCCTCGTAGGCCACGAAGATCTCTTCCTTGGTGGTGCCGTGCTTGCTCACCGTGCTGGGCAGGCCGCCGTCCTCGCCCGCGATCCAGCGGCCGATGTTCTTGCCCACCATGCCCGGGATCATCAACGCCCGGCCCATGCACACCGCCTTGACGTAGGGCGCGCCCAGGGCCAGGGCCTTGAAGATATGGTCCTCGGCGCTGAAGCCGCCGGCAAAGGCCAGGTCCGGCACCCAGCCGCCCCGGGCCTCCAGGCGGCGGCAGAGCTCATAGGCCATGGAGTGCAGATACAGGGCAGGCACGCCCCACTCGCACATCATGCGCCAGGGGCTCATGCCCGTGCCGCCGGGCGCGCCGTCGATGGTGAGGAGGTCGATCTTGGCCTCGGAGGACCAGCGGATGGCCATGGCCAGCTCGCGCATGGGGTAGGCGCCGGTCTTGAGGGTCACGCGCTTGGCCCCCAGGGCCCTCAGGCGCTCCACCTCGGCCATGAAGCCCTCTTGGTCCACGAAGCCCAGGCGGCTGTGGCGCTCGAACTCGGTGATGGCCCCGTCCTTGAACGCGGCCTGGATGGCCTTGCTGTCCGGGTCCGGGGTCACGATGTAGCCGCGCTTTTTCAGCTCCTGGGCCCGCTCCAGGGAGTGCACCTTGATCTCGCCGCCGATGCACTTGGCCCCCTGGCCCCATTTGAGCTCGATGGTCTCCACGCCGAGCTGGTCGATGGCGTACTCGGCCACGCCCAGGCGGGTGTCCTCCACGTTCATCTGCACCAGGATGTCGCCGTAGCCCTGGTGATAGCGGCGGTAGGCCTCCACCCGGCGCTCCATGTCCGGGGCCTTCTTCACCTTGCCGTGCTTGTCGAACTCCAGGCCGGGGTCGATGCCGCAGACGTTCTCGCCGCAGACCAGGCTGATGCCGGTAATGGCCGCGCCCACCGCGAAGTGCTCCCAGTTTACCCGGGCGATCTCGGTGGAGCCCAGGGCGCCGGTGAACATGGGGATCTTTTGCTTCACCTTGTTCTGCACCCCGAAGGAGGTCTCGGTGCTCACCGCCGGGAAGGTGGCCCGGTCCGGGTCGGCCTCGCAGCCCGCCGCGCCCAGGGCATAGCCCATGATGTTCAGGTGGCTGTAGTCCACCGGGTAGTCCTTGTCCGCGCCGGCGGTTATCTCGCCGAAGGGGCTGGGATAGAGCAGCTCGCGGCCGCGGAAGGTGGCGTTGAACAGGTCGCAGTTGCCCTTGCAGCCGTCCACGCAGCGCGAGCAGATGCCCGACTGGGGGGCCACGCTGCGGGAGCGGTTCTTGGTCTGCAGGGCCTCGTTGGCATTGGGGCGGTGCAGGTTCATGACATCCTCCTGAGTGGGTTCCGGGGCGGCAATGGCTGCCGCTGTTATTAGTGGTACTGAATAGGCAATAACTGCCTTATTTCAAAAACCACGCCCCATGTCAAGCCCCCCTCTTGGGAGGTATTAATTTTCAACTAGCTTATTTAATTAATTTTTTTGTGATGGACATGACGAGGGTCGCGGCAAGCCGTCGCGGCCCTCGGATGCCAATTACGGCAATATTGCCTTAATTACCTAGTTTTTACAGAATTGAAACGGCAGATAGCCTAGCAATGACGCTACGAATAAAAAATAATCATTTTTTTAGAGTATTTTTAGTTATACCGATGATAGGCCCGCCCGACATTAAGGCAAACTAAAGCTAGTTTGGCCTGGCCTTCAGTGCAGCTTAAGCCAAAGCAACCGGGCCGGTTCGCTCCCGGGGTTGGACCACTGGGTGGGCACGTCGCTGGTCAGATAGACCATGTCCCCGGGCTTGAGGCTGTGCACCTCGCGGCGGGCCTTCATGCGCGGCTTGCCCGCCAGCACGTAGCCCACTTCCTGGCCCTTGTGCACGAAGAAGTGGCCGTTCAGGCTGGCCGAGGGGGCCAGCTCGATTATATAGGGCTCGGCCGAGCCCTCGAAATCCATGGGGCAGAGCATCCGGGCGTTCACCGCCCCGGCGGGCAGGTCCTCCAGGCGCACCTCGGCCGCTTCTTCGGCCGGGAAGATCAGGCCCCGGGCCTGGCCCGCGCTCTCGCTGAACAGCGAGGCCACCTCCACGCCCAGCACCTCGGCCATCTTCACCAGGGCGGGCAGGGAGGGGTAGATGTGGTTGCTCTCCACCTGGCTGATAGTGCTGGGGGTCACCCCCACCAGGCGGGCCAGCTCGGTCTGGCTCAGGCCTTTTTTGGCCCGAAGCTCCTTGAGCCGCGCGCCCAGCTCCACCAGGCCGGTGGAGCGGCGCTGCTCGGCGAAGATCACCGTGTGGTCGCGCACCCAATAGTTGTGGGTCTGGTGCAGGGATTCCTGAGGCCGGTTGTCCGCCTTGAGCACGGTCAGGCTGGTGGTGCCCCGCTTGATGGCCAGCTCGATCACCACCTGGGCGATCTGGCCCAGGGAGGCCTTGAGCCGGGTGGTGTGGGCCTCCTTGGCCATGATCCAGTAGGCCACCGTCTCCAACTCGTAGAGCCTCGGGCAGGCGTGGCCGTAGAAGCGGAGCACCGCCTCCTCGCCGCCCCACAGCTCGGCCATGCCGGTGAGGCTCTCGAACACGAAGCGCACGTCGCCGCTCAGCTCGGCGTGCAGGCTGTAGAGCATCTCGCCCACCGCGGCCGGGTCCTGGGGCCGCTGGCAGGGCTCCACCCGGCAGGGGGGCTCGGCCTCTTCGTAGAAGCGGCGGAACACCTCCGAGCCCTCGCCCTTGCCCCAGGTGAAGCAGTCCAGGATGATCAGGCCGGCGTAGTCGGCCAGGGCGCCCAGCTTGTCCAAGAGGTTCTTGGGCGAGCGGTCGGCGGTCACGTAGATCAGGGGACGCTTGGCCGCCTGGGAGGCCAGGATGAAGTTGTGGCAAAACTCCCAGGCCAGGGAGCCCGCGTCGTCCTCCCAGACGACGTTGTCGCCGATGTAGAGCCCATCCAACAACTTATCCAGGTCACTCACTCCGGAACTGATCCGCGCCGCCCGTGCCGCCAAAGATTTCCTCCCGAATTTCATTCACACTTAAAGCGCAAAAAATATCGCTACCTCCAATAGTTAACACCCGCCCCCTCTCAAAGGCAACTTGATTGTTACCGATACTTAATACGGTTGCCCAACGGCGGTGCTTGTCCATCGTCCAAATCTATACGTATCGCTGTTAGTCATTACTTTTAAGTATTTTACAAAGCCCTCCGCGCAATCTACTTATTGGGCAGGCCTAGGGCCCAGCGAAGGCCCTCTCTATGGCAAGGAGTATCGGTGAGCCCACGCAACGGCCTGGCCGGCCTGATATTCTCCCGCTGGAGCTACCGCCTGCTGCGCTGGGGGCTGGCGGTGGTGTTCATCTACGCCGGCGCGGTCAAGCTCATGGACCCGGGCTCATTCGCCAACATCATCGTGCGTTACGGCCTTTTGCCCGACGCCCTGGTGCCCTGGGCCGCCCTGGGCCTGCCCGCCCTGGAGGTCTTGGCCGGGCTGGGCCTACTGGTGGACCTCCGGGGCAGCCTCAGCCTGATCAGCCTGATGCTGGTGATGTTTGCGGTGGTGCTCTATTGGGGGGCCCTGGCGGGGCTGGAGATCGACTGCGGCTGTTTCAGCTCCGACGAGCTGGCCGAGCACGACTCCCTGCGCCAAGCCCTGTACCGGGATTTGATGATGCTGGGCGCGGCGGCCTATCTGTACCTGTGGCGCTGGGGGCGCCGTCAGGTGCGGGCCGAAAGCGCCTGGCGGCATAGCTATCCATACACTCAAACGAGGTGAGAGAGATGAAGAAGTTTGTTCTGATTACGGTTCTGGCCCTGGCCGCGGTACTGATGCTGGGCAGCCTGGCCTCCGCCGGCTTGTTCGGCGACAAGGAACTGGAGAACGAGAAGCTGGTGGTGACCTTCTACAACGAGGTCAAGCGCGGCGGTTACGACGTGGTGGACACCGAGACCTTCAAGGGCTGGGTGGACGCCAAGAAACCCATGGTCATCGTGGACACCATGCCCTACGAGGCCTCCTACAAGAAGAACCACATCCCCGGCGCGGTGCAGTTCCTGTTCCCCATCCCCGACGTGAAGGAGATGAAGCCCGAGGACATCGCCAAGTACACCAAGCTGTTGGGCGACGACAAGGACAAGGTCATCGTGGTCTACTGCGGCTTCCCCAAGTGTACCCGCAGCCACAACGGCGCCATGTGGGCCAAGAAGCTGGGCTACAAGAACGTGTACCGCTACCCCGGCGGCATCAAGGCCTGGATGGAAAAGGACTACCCGGTGGCTACGGTCAAGTAAGACCCCCACACCTGCTAGAACATGAAGGCCCGGGGCGTTGGCGCCCTGGGCCCTTTTTAATGCCCCCGATTTGCCTCCGCCGCGCCCAAGCCCGCATAATCTAAAGGCATCACCCATGGCAAGGAGGCAAAACATGAGCGCGATCCTATTTTTCATGGCCCTGGGCTCCATGGCCCTGGCCTGGTTCGGGCGGCGGCACCTGGCCATGACCCTGGTATTGGCGGCCATCGCCCTGGGCACGGTGTGGTTCGGCCACCACGTCACCAGCGCCATCCGCATAGATCTGTAGGCCGCCATGAGCTACGACCTTGCGCGCAAAATAAACCTGATCTTCGTGTTGGGCATCGCCGGAGTGCTTTCCGGCTCCCTGGTCATCCAGTTCACCGGCGAGTATCCCTGCCCCCTGTGCATCCTGCAGCGCCTAGCCTTCGTGCTCATGGTCATGGGCCCCCTGCTGAACCTGCGCTTCGGGGTGCGCCAACGCCACTATGCCATCAGCCTGTTCGCGGCCCTGTTCGGCATGTCGGTCTCGGTGCGCCAGGTGCTCCTGCATGTGGTGCCCGGCACCGGCCACTACGGCTTCGCGGTGGCGGACATGCACCTGTACACCTGGGCTTTCGTGTTTTTCTTCGTGTCGGTGTTCGCGGTGGGAGTGATGCTGGCCATCCACAAGGAGGCCGAGATCGTGCCCGAGGTGGTGAACCAGCGAGACGCCTACGTCAAGGTGGCCTTCGGGGTGATGGGACTCATCGTGGCCATCCTGGCCGTGGCCACCCTGCTGGAGTGTGGTTGGCAGTGTCCGGACAGCCCCACCAGCTACAAACTGCTCTGAAAAAACAGCGGCCGGCCCGGGAATCCCTCTCTCCACCCCGCGCCGGCCGTCTGGCCTGAAACCAATTCTTCTTTAAAGCCCCCGGCACAGCCAGGCGGCGGCAGGCAAGGCGCGGGCTAGCGAGTTCCGCAGGCGTATTGCTAATACGCCGAGGAGACGAGCGCCGCCCGCAACGCCGCATCCCGCCGTCTGGCGAAGCCGGCCTAATTCTTTCTCACCAGCCCCACCATGATGCCCAGCACCCTCGGCGGCTCGTCCTCGGGCCCCACCATGATGCTCTTCACCGCCGGGTTGGCCGCCCTGAGCTCCAGGCCGCCGCTGTGGGGCACGAAGTGCTTGAGCGTCACCTCGTCGCCCAGGAGCACCGCGGCCACCTCGCCGGTGCGGGCGTCGTCCTGGGCCCGGAGGATCACCAGGTCGCCCTCGGCGATGTGGTCGTTGATCATGGAATCGCCCCGTACCCTGAGGGCGAAAAAGCTGCCCGAGCCAAAGAAGCCGGGTTCCAGGCCCAGCACCTCCTCCGCGTCCTCCACGGCCAGAATGGGCTGACCGGCGGCGATCTTGCCCAGCACCGGGATGCCCCGGCGGCTGTGCAGCACCTCCAGGGCGCGGGGCCGTCCGGCCTTGGAGCGCATGTAGCCCTTTTTCTCCAGGGCCTTCATGTGGTCGTGGGCCGCCCGGGGGGAGCGGAAGCCGAAGTTGGCCGCCACCTCCCGCACCGTGGGCGGGTAGCCGTGGTTGGCGGTGAACTCCTCTATGAACTCCAGGACCTGAGCCTGGCGCTGGGTCAGTCCGCGAGTCATGGCCTCCTCCTTCGCTTAGCCATAGGGCCTGCCTCATACTATACAAGGGTAGAGAGCAAAAGCAAGCCCCAAACGCGGGGGAAAATTCGATTTTGGGAAAGGTTTGAGCGGGATAGCCTGGATCAGGGCAAGGGGCGCTGGCCCAGCACCAAAACCCAGGCGCACAGGGATAGGGCCAGGGCCAGGGCCAAGGCCTCGTTGGCCCGCCAACGGGGGGGCTCGGCGGGGGCCACGGGCAGGCGCCAGGCGCACAGGGCGTAGAACCCGGCGCAGAGCAGGGCCACGGCCAGGGCTGGCAGAGTCTCGGCCCAGGCCCCGAAGCCACTGGGCAGGCTGCGGCTCAGGTCCAGGCCCAGGGCGCGCCCGGCCCGGAGCAGCAGGGGGTTGGGCCCTCCCGGCTGGGTAAGGCGCATCCAGGGCAGCAGGGTGAGTAGCCAGGTGTAGAACAGCCCCGCCCCGGCGGGCAGCCAGGAGGCCAGCCGCCACCAGGGTTGGGACAGCGCGGCCATCACCGGGGCCATGAACAGGGCCGCCGGGGGCAGGATGACCACGGCCAACAGCCCGGGGGGGGCCATGCCCCCGTGCCAGCGGTACCAGCCGGTGAAGCCCATTGCCGCCAGGTGCAAGGAGGCGGGGATCAGGTAGTGCAGGCTGGCCGCGGTGCGGCGCTTCAGGCTCACCGGCAGACCGCCCAGGGCGATGAGCAGCATGGGCGCGGTGAACAGCAGGCCCTGGGCCTGGTCCAAAAACAGCCCGCCGCTGAAGGCGGCCAGGGGGGTCCACCAGTACATGGCCTGGCGCCACCAGGCCGCGTTTTCGGCCAGGGCCCCGGCCAGGGGATGGGGCCAGCCCCAGGGGCTGAGCACCACGGCGGCCAGGGCGGCCACCGGCGCGGCCACGGCCAGCGCGGCTCCCAAGCGGCCCAGCCGGTGGCGCAGGAGCTCGTAGAAGCCCAAGAGCAACAGGCCCCCGGCCAAGGCGATGTAGCGCAGCTCCAGCCCGGCCAGGAGCAGGCAAGCGGCGATGATCAGCGGCAAGGCGCTCCAAGGCCGCGTGCGGGCCCAGGCCAGCAAGCGCAAGCCGCACAAGGTCAGCAGCATGGCCGGGGCCTCGGGCAGGACCAGGCCCCCGGCGATGAACACCGGGGCCGCGCCCAGGGCCAGGCCGGCCGCCGCCGCGCCGGGTCCGGCCCGCACCCCGCTAGCCCCCAGCCAGGAGATCAGGGTCACCGCCGCCAGGGCCATGAAGCCCGTCTGCAACAGGAGCACCCCCAGGCGACCGGCCAGGATGTAGGCCGGGGTGATGAGCAGGGAGAACAAGGGTGTGGCCGCGCCGCCGGGGCGGTCCAGGCGGGCGGGCTCGCCCTCGTTCCAATAGAAGCCCTGCTGCCGTTGCCCGCCCTGGCTGATGAGCAGGGCCGGCTTGCCGGTGGCCAGGGCGTGGGCCTGGGCCAGATAGGCGCTCTCCCCGCCCCCGGAGCTGACCACCTGGTCCAGCCAGGGCGCGGGCAGGGCAAAGGTCATCAACGCGGCCAAAAACACCCCCACCAGGCCCGCCCGGCCCAGGGGGCGGCCCTCGGCGGCGGCGGGGGCCAGAAACACCTGCCACACCAGGCGCAGCAGGATGGCGCTTTTGAGAGTGGTGAGCCCCAGGTAGATCAGGCCCAGGGCCAACATGCCGTTGCCCAGGACGTTCCACACCAACACCTGCACCACCCCGGCGGCCAGCAGGAGATAGGCATAGGCGTCGAAGCGCTGGGCCTGGCGGCATTGCTCCCGGGCCGCCGGGCCGCGCCCGGCCACCAGCAGGGAGATGATCCCCAAGGCCAGGGTGGGCAGGGCGGCGGCGGCGGGCAGGGCGATGCACACGAAGCGCCGGAGACCCCAGGGCCGCACCAGATCGCCCCAGACCGCCGGGCCGGGGCGGTCGGGCAGGCCGAACAGCTCCCAGAAACCGGCCAAAAGCAGCCCGGCCAGGGCCCCGGCCAGGAGCCCCAGAAGCATTTGCAGCCAGATGTGATGGGTGCGCGCGGGCGCGGCCATGCAGCCTCCTGGGAACGGACGCCTCATGGTCGCACACCGTGGGTGCCCTGGCAAGGCCCCGGCCATGGACTTGGCCCGGCGCATGGGCTATAAGCTGAGGGGACCGCGTGTTATTTTCGTCAGTCGGGAGGCCGGGGCATGTGCGGCATAGCCGGGTTTTGGGACAGCCGGGGGGGCGAGGCCGGGGCGCTTTTGGCCCAGGCCGAGGCCATGGCCGCCGTGCTGGCCCACCGGGGCCCGGACGACGCCGGGGCCTGGGCCGATCCCGGCGCGGGCCTGGCCCTGGGCCACCGCCGCTTGTCCATCATCGACCTCTCCCCCGCCGGGGCCCAGCCCATGGCCAGCCATGACGGCCGCTGGCATTTGGCCTACAACGGCGAGATATACAACTTCCCGGAGATCAAAGCGCGCCTGGAGGCCGAGGACCCGTCCCTGGCCCGCGCCTGGCGGGGGCACTCGGACACCGAGGTTCTGCTCGCCGCCTTTACCCGCTGGGGGGTGGAGGCCACGCTAAAGGCCACGGCGGGCATGTTCGCCCTGGCCCTGTGGGACGCGGCCGAGCGCCGCCTTTTTCTGGCCCGCGACCGTTTGGGCAAGAAGCCCCTGTACTACGGCTGGCAAGGCCCGGCCCTGCTCTTCGCCTCGGAGACCGGCGCGCTCAGGGCCCATGAGGCCTTCCGCGCCGAGGTGGATCGCGAGGCCCTGGCCCTGTACCTGATGCGGGGCAATGTGCCCGCGCCCCGAAGCATCTATTCCGGCATCGCCAAGCTGCCCCCCGGCTGCTACCTGGCCATTGACCAGGCCGCGCCCGGCCGTTTGCCCGCGCCCCGGCCCTACTGGTCGGCCCTGGAGGCGGCCCAGAGGGGCCAGGCCGATCCCCTGCCAAGCGAACCCGAGGCCCTGGCCCGCTTGGAGGACGCCCTGCTCACTGCGGTGCGCGGCCGCCTCATCTCCGACGTGCCCCTGGGCGCGCTGCTTTCCGGCGGGGTGGACTCCTCCCTGGTCACCGCGCTCATGGCCGAGGCCAGCCCCGCGCCGGTGAAGAGCTTTTGCATCGGCTTTGGCAGCGCGGTGCACGACGAGGCCCCCTACGCCAAGGCGGTGGCCGGGCATTTGGGCACCCAGCACACCGAGCTCTATCTGGAGCCCGCCAAGGCCCTGGAGCTGGTTCCCGCCCTGCCCGATGTGTACGGCGAGCCATTTGCCGATTCCTCGGCCCTGCCCACCCTGCTGGTCTCGGCCCTGGCCCGGCAGCGGGTCACGGTGGCCCTGTCCGGCGACGGAGGCGACGAGCTTTTCGGCGGATACGAGCGCTATGCCTGGGCCCCGCGCCTGCTGGGCCTCAAGCGCCGCCTGGGCCTCCTGGCCCCGGGCCTGGCCTGGGCCCTGAGCGCGGGCGGCGAGCGCCTGGCCGGGCCGCTCATCTCGGCGGCCATGCCGCTGTTGCCCGCGCGCCTGCGCAAGCAGAACCCGGCCGACAACCTGCACCGTCTGGGCGCGGCCCTGGGGGCCAAGGACGGCGTGGCGCTCTACGACCAGCTGCTCACCCTGTGGGCCAAACCCGGCGAGCTGCTGCGCGGGGCGGTGAGCCCCCAGCCTTATCCCGGCCCGGCCCCGGCGCTTGAGGGCCTGGTGCCCCGGATCATGCTGCGCGACGCGGTGAGTTACCTGCCCGACGACATCCTGGCCAAGGTGGACCGCGCCTCCATGGCCGTTAGCCTGGAGCTGCGCTGCCCTCTCTTGGACCACCGCGTCTTCGAGCTGGCCTGGCGCATGCCTTTGCAATGGAAGGTGGGTCCCGAGGGCGGCAAGCTGCCGCTAAAGAAGCTCCTGGCCGCCCGCCTGCCCCGGGAGCTCATCGAGCGGCCCAAGACCGGCTTCGGAGTGCCCCTGGCCGCCTGGCTGCGCGGACCGCTCAAGGGCTGGGCCGAGGAGCTGCTGGCCCCAGCGCGCCTAAAGGCCGAGGGCTATCTGCAGCCCGAGCCCATCGCCAAGGCCTGGCGCGAGCACAGCACCGGCCGCCGCGACTGGCACCATCATCTCTGGGTGGTCTTGATGTTCTCGGCCTGGCTGGCCGCCCAGAACGAGCCGCCTGCCTCGCCCAGCATCCCAAGCTTGTAAGGCCACGCCGCTCCCAAGCCCAATTCAAGCAATAGCCGTCATTGCGAGGGCCGCCGCCCAAAGAGGTTGTAGAAAGGGAAAAGCCCCTTGCGGCGGGCCGTGGCAATCTTCCCTGGACTCGTCTTCCCCTATCCTGAAAGTGGCTGTTCTCCGGGCGCGCGCCTGACGATCACCAGGGAAGATCGCCACGTCGCGGCGGGAGCATCGCCTTTTTCATAACCACGTCTTCTGCCGCCGCTCCTCGCGATGACGGCTATTTCTATATTCTTACTTGCCGCTCCCGCACAGCTTGCCGGAGCCGCCCCTTCTTTCCGCCTCCCCAACCCCACCACCGCCGGGGTTGCTTCGGGGCCGGCATCTCCCCGCGCCGCTTAGGCGCTTGTTCTGCCCACCCACCAAAACAAAAAGCGGCCCTTGTCCGCTTGCTCAACTCCATGAAGCCGCCCCGCCAGCGAGCGCCCCTCTCCGGCAACCACCCTTATGCCGGCCCTGGGTGACCCCGATAAAAAACGCCCTCTTGCTTTTTTTCTCCCCCTTTTCTCTTTCTTCTCCCAACCCCACCACCGTCGGGGTCGCCTCGGGGCCGGCATCTCCCCGCTCCGCTTAGGCGCTTGTTCTGCCCACCCACCAAAACAAAAAGCGGCCCTTGTCCGCTTGCTCAACTCCATGAGGCCGCCCCGCCAGCGAGCGCCCCTCTACGGCAACCACCCTTATGCCGGCCCTGGGTGACCCCGATAAAAAACGCCTTTTCTTTTCGCCTTCTTTTATTTTTTCGCGATGGTCCGGGGCCCAAAAAAGTGGGCGGGGACAAACCCCGCCCTCGCCGCTTCTTCTTTTTTCAGCCGGCTACACTAACCCCGAATCTCCCTGACCAGCTCCAACAACCTCGGCAAAACCTCCGCCCCGCCCGCCATGAGCGAGATGTCGGCCACGTGGCCGGTGAGCGGGGTGGGCTCCAGGTTGATCTCGATCACCTTGGCCCCTGACTCGCGGGCCAAGCCCGGAAGCTGGCTGGCCGGGGCCACCACCGCGCTGGTGCCCACCACCAGCATGGCCGAGCAGCCCTGGGCCGAGGTCATTGCCGCCAACAGGGCCCGCTGGGGAATGGCCTCGCCGAAGAACACGATGTCCGGCTTGATCAGCCCGCCGCATACGCAGTGGGGCACCTCGCCGTGCAGGGCCAGCTCGGAGCGGCGCATACCCTTGCCGCAGTCCATGCACACCAGGCGTCGCCCCGAGCCGTGGAACTCCACCACCGCCTTGGAGCCCGCCACCTGGTGCAGGCCGTCGATGTTCTGGGTCACCACCAGGTCCAGCAGGCCCATGGCCTCCAGCTCGGCCAGGGAGTGGTGCACCTGGTTGGGCTCCGCGCCCAAGACCACCGCGTCCAGCTCGCGGAGCATGTTCCACACCCGGCCCGGATTGGCCAAAAAGGCGTCGATGCTGGCGTAGTCCATGGGTTCGTATTTTTCCCACAGGCCCTGGGAGCCGCGAAAAGCGGGGATGCCGCTGTCCACGCTGATGCCCGCCCCGGTCAGGGCCACGGTGCTTTTGCTGGCCGCCAATATCTCGGCCGCCCGGCGCAGTTGATCATCCATGATGCTCTCCCCCTCAGTCTCCGGCCTGGCCGTAGAGCCGCGCGATGTCCGCGGCCAGGCGTTGTTTGGCGTGATTGGCTTGCACGTATTCCCGGAGCGCCCCGCCCAGGCGGCGGGCTTGCCCCGGCTCGCCCAGCAGGCGGGCCAGGCCGTGGGCCAGGGCCGGGGCGTCGCCCACGGGCGCGCTTACCCCGCGCTCCCGCAGCTTGATGCCGCCGCCCCAATCTTCTTGCGTCTCGCCCAAAAGATCGGGCACCCCACCCACCTCGGTGGCCACCACCGGCAGACTTGAGGCCCCGCCTTCCAGTATAGACACCGGAGTGCCCTCGTTGTTGCTGGTGATCATCAGGGCGTCCAGGCCCGGGAAAAAAGCCTCGCGGTCGGCGCGCATGCCCAGCAGGGCCGCGCGCTCGCCCAGGCCTCGGCGCTCGATCTCCGCGCGCAGCTCGGCCAGCTCGGCGGGCGAGCCCCCGCCGATGAGCAAAAAGCGGCAGCGCGCGAAAAGCTCCGGGGCCTCGTCGCGCAGGGCGGCGGCGGTGGCGAAGAACAGGGCGAAGTTCTTCACCGGCGCGATGCGCCCCACCGCGCCGATCAATAGCTCGTCCTCGCCCGCGCCCAGCTCGGCCCGGAAGCGGGCCCGTCCCGCCTCGGGGTCGGCAAAGGGCGCCAGGTCGATGCCCAGGGGCACCACCACCGCCTGCTCCGGCCGCCCCACCCCAAAGACCTCCACGATCTCTTGGTATTGGCGGGGGCTGATGGTCACGATGCGCCAGGTGACCGCGCGCGCCAAAAAGCGCTCCAGGCCCAGAAAGAGCCGCGCCTTGGCCGGGCCGAAGTAGGAGTGGAAGGTATGGCCGTGGAAGGTGTGCACCACCCTCAGGCGCGGCCAGCCCCGCATCCGGGCCAGGGGCCGGTAGATCAGCGCGGCCACCCGGCCCAGCAGCCCGGCCTTGGAGGCGTGGGTGGCCAGGATGTGGGGCTTGGTATCCATGAGCAGCCTGAGCACCGCGCCCAGGCTGGCCAGGTCCGCCCCCGGCGAGATGGCCCGCCCCAAACGGGGCAGCTCCACCCACTCCAGGCCCCCGGCGGCCAGTTCGGGCCCCAGGTCGTCCTCGCCGCCCTGCACCCGGCCCGCGGCCAGGGTCTGCTCGAAGCGGGCGGGGTCCAGCTCCTCCATGAGCCAGGCCACGTGACGGGCCGGGCCGCCCACGTTTAGCCGGGCGATGAGGCGCAGGACGCGCACGGGTTGGGGATTGGCGTCAGTCATACTGGCGGAGATTGTACCCCATGGCCCCGGCGGACTAAAGCGCGCCTTAGGACAGGCCCAGGCAGGTTACCAGATAGTCCGGCGCGAAACGCTTCACGCGGCGAAGCAGCTTGGCCAGGGCCCCGGCGAACTGCCCCGCGAAGATTTGGCGCACCTGGGCGATGGCCTCGCGGTCGATGGCCCGAAGGTCGTTGTAGATGCGCCGGATGCGGAACACGCGGCCTCCTTGCCTGCCTTAATCGGGAGTCATTTCCCTAGAGCCCAATTTTATCACGCCGCCCCGGCCCCTGTTAGCAGGCCGCGCCCGCCCGGTAGGCCGCCAGGTCTTCCACGGTGAGCACCGGGTAGCCGTTCTCCTGGGCAAACTCCACGATGCGGGGCAAACGGGCCATGGAGCCGTCGGGGTTGGTCAGCTCGCAGAGCACCCCATAGGGCTTTAGCCCGGCCAGGCGCATGAGGTCCACCGTGGCCTCGGTGTGGCCCCGCCGCTCCAAGACCCCGCCGTCGCGCGATTGCAAGGGGAAGACGTGGCCCGGGCGGTTGAGATCGCTCGGCCCGGCCTGATCGGCGATGGCCGCCCGCACCGTGGTCAGGCGGTCCTGGGCCGAAACCCCGGTGGTCACACCCCGGGCCGCCTCGATGGACACGGTGAAGGCGGTCTGATAGCGGCTGGAGTTGGTGGGGGCCATGGGGGGCAGCTCCAGGCTGTGCACCTTGTCCGAGGGCAGGCACAGACACACGATGCCGCTGCACTCGCGGATCAGGGCGGCCATCTGATCCTTGGTCAGCGACTGAGCCGCGAAGATGAGATCCCCCTCGTTCTCCCGGTCCTGGTCGTCGGTGACCAGCACCCCCTTCCCAGCGCGCACCGCCGCCAAGGCCCGATTGACCCGCTCCAAGGGACCGCCGAATTGCTCCAATAATGCTTCGCCCATGATAATGCTCCCGCGCCTGTTACGCGTTTAGGGGTTATGGGCGGGGGAGACAGAGTAGGCACGCACGCGCTACCGGGCGCACCACTGACGGGCGGCCAGGCATCGCGGGGGATGCTGACTGTCTTATCCTCTCTCATCCGGACTGTCACCGTCGGCTCTGGCCTCTCACCAGATCTGCTGACCCCCTTTGCAAGCAAAGGGGCGCTCGCGGGCTCCCCGGCCTTTGGCCGGGATACCGCCGGTGGGGAATTGCACCCCGCCCCGAGAATAAGCTGATATTGGTCTAGCCCTCCCGGGGCCGTGTGTCAAGGACGGAGGGGATCGCCGGGCCGCCACCTGGCTTGCCAGCTCGGCCGGGCTGTGGAATATTGGCCGGGAACCCGCCACGCCCCAGGGAGCGCCCCATGGCCAACTTCATAGAACCCCGCCAGCTCGCCGACCGCCTGTGGCACCTGGGCAGCCACCACCTGCCCGTGTTTCTCATGGGCAGCGGCGAGGAGCGCGCCCTGTACGAGGTCGGCATCGGGGTCACCGCGCCCCTGATCCTGGCCCAGCTGGAGGCCCTGGGCGTGGCCCGCGAGGAGGTGGCCTGGCTTATCCTGAGCCACGCCCACTCCGACCACTCGGCAGGGGCGGGCGACCTCTTGGCCGCCCTGCCCCGCGCCCGCCTGGTGCTCACCCCCATCGCCCGCGACCTACTCAGCCGGGCCAGCACCCTGGGCCGCTTCAGCCAGGACAACCAGTTCTCCAGCCAAGCGGTGGCCCGCCGGGAGGGCCTGGCCGATCGAGCGCAATGGCCGCCCATGACCCCGCCGCCGGGGGAGCGGCTATGCCTGATGGAGCCGGGCCAGAGCCTGGCCCTGGAAGGCGAAACGGTGGAATTCATGGGCGCGGCGGGGCACGTTCCCGGCGGGCTCACCTGTTGGCTGCATGGCGCGGGGGCGGTGCTGGCCTCGGACTCGGCGGGCTTCCGCCATCCCGGCCGCCACGGCTTCCCCTTGTACTTCGTGTCCTACGGCCGCTACCAGGACAACCTGGCCGCCCTGGCCGCCCGCGAGCCCCAGGTGCTGGGCCTGGGCCACCAGGGGGCCCTGCGCGGGCCCCAGGCGCGGGAGTACCTGGCCGGGGCCGCCGAGCATTTGGCCGGGTTTCACCAGGAGGTCTGCACCCGTTTCCAAGGCGGCCAGGCGCCCGAGCAGATCAGCGCCTGGGCCTTTGAGCACTTCTACCGCGACGAGCTATGCATCTACACCCCCAGCAACATCGCCTATTGCTGCGATTTGCTGGTAAAACGCTCCTTGCAGCACGAAAACCTGCTTCCCTAGGGGTTGGCAACTCGCCATGTCCTGTTAGACTGCGGCCATGAGCCAAAACGAGCCCCAAAACACCGGCGAGTGCGCCCCCCCGCCCGGCGAGCCGCCCATCCAGCCGCCCCCCCGGCCCACCAGCCTGAGCCCGGCGGGCCGCGCGCTGCTCAACTTGGCCCTGATGCTCGGGGGCAACCTCTGCGCCGCGGTGGCGGTCAATGGCATCCTGGTGCCCCACGGCCTCTTGTCCGGCGGCTTCACCGGCATGGCCATCCTGCTGCACTATCTGCCGCCCCATATGCCGGTGGCCCTGTGGTACGCCCTGCTCAACATCCCCATCTTCATCCTGGGCTGGCGCTTGGTGGGCCGCCGCTTCTTCTGGTGGTCCCTGGCGGGCATGGCCATCCTCAGCCTGACCATCGAGCTGGTAAAGGTGCCCATGCTGCTGGAGGACCCGGTGGCCGCCGCGCTGTTGGCGGGCATCCTCTTTGGCGGGGGCACCGGCCTGGTGCTGCGCTCCCAGGGCTCGGCCGGAGGCCTGGACATCCTCTCGGTGATCCTGATGCAGCGCTTTTCCCTGCGCCTGGGCACCACCCTGTTGGGGGCCAACGTCATCGTGCTGGGCTTGGGGGTGCTCTTGTTCCCCTTGGTCAAGGTGATCTACACCCTGATGGTGCTCTTCGTGGCCGCGCGGGTGACCAACCTGGTGTTCACCGGCCTGAGCCAGCGCAAGGTGGTCACCATCATCAGCCACCACTGGCAAGAGATTGCCGACGCCCTGGTCAAGCAGGGCGGCTCCTCCGGAGCCACCCTCATCCAGGCCCGGGGGGCCTTCCGGGGGCTGGACGAGCCCATGATCTACACCGTGGTCAACCTCAGGGAGTTGGGGCGGCTCAAGGCGGTGGTGTCCTCGGTGGACCCGGACGCCTTCGTGGTGGTCAGCGACACCCTGGAGGTAACCGGCCAGCGCATAGGCCGGGCCACTCACTGGTAGAAGGCCGCCTCGCTAAAGCACGAAAAAGCCGGCCCCCTCGCGGGAGCCGGCTTTTGTTTTGGTTGTATGCCGGAGCTTACTTCTCGGTGAACTCCGCGTCCACCACGTCGTCGTCCGGGGGAGCCTGGCCGCCGCCGGGCTGGCCACCAGGCTGACCGCCGGGCTGACCACCAGGCTCGCCGCCGGGCTGCTGCTGGCTCTGGTACAGGCTCTGGGCCATGGCGTGGGAGGCGTTTTGCAGGTTCTCGAAGGCGGCCTCCATCTGGGCCCGGTCGTCGCTCTCCAGGGCCTTCTTGGCCTCGGCAATGGAGGCCTCCATGGTGCTCTTGGTGCCTTCGTCCAGCTTGTCCTCGTTCTCCTTCATGAGCTTCTCGGTCTGGTAGATCAAGCTGTCCAGCTTGTTCTTGGCCTCCACCGCCTGGCGCCGCTCCTTGTCCTCGTTGGCGAAGCGCTTGGCGTCGGTGACCATCTGGTCGATCTCGCCCTCTTCCAGGCCGCTGCTGGCCTTGATCTCGATGGACTGCTCCTTGCCGGTGGCCATGTCCTTGGCGCTCACGTTGACCATGCCGTTGGCGTCGATGTCAAAGGTGACCTCGATCTGGGGCACGCCGCGCGGGGCCGGGGGCAGGCCGGTGAGCTGGAAGTTGCCCAGGGTGCGGTTGTCCTTGGCGAACTCGCGCTCGCCCTGGAGCACGTGAATGTCCACCGCCGGCTGGTTGTCCGCCGCCGTGGAGAAGGTCTCGGACTTGCGGGTGGGGATGGTGGTGTTGCGCTCGATGAGCTTGGTCATCACCCCGCCCAGGGTCTCGATGCCTAGGCTCAGCGGAGTCACGTCCAGAAGCAGCACGTCGTTGACCTCGCCGCCCAGGACGCCGCCCTGGATGGCCGCGCCGACGGCCACCACCTCGTCGGGGTTCACGCCCTTGTGAGGCTCCTTGCCGAAGAACTCCTTGACCATCTCCTGGACCTTGGGGATGCGGGTGGAGCCGCCCACCAGGACCACCTCGTCCACCGCGTTGGGGGCCAGGCCCGCGTCGCTCAGGGCCGCCTTGCAGGGGCCCAGGGTGCGCTGCAGCTCGGCGTCCACCAGGGACTCGAACTTGCTGCGGCTCAGCTTCACGTTCAGGTGCTTGGGGCCGGACGCGTCGGCGGTGATGAAGGGCAGGTTGATGTCGGTCTCCACCGCGCTGGACAGCTCCATCTTGGCCTTTTCGGCGGCCTCCTTGAGGCGCTGCATGGCCATGGGGTCGCCGGAGAGGTCCACGCCGGAGTCCTTCTTGAACTCATCCACCAGCCAGTCGATGATCTTCTGGTCCAGGTTGTCGCCGCCCAGGTGGGTGTCGCCGTTGGTGGCCTTAACCTCCACCACGCCGTCGCCGACCTCCAGGACGGAGATGTCGAAGGTGCCGCCGCCAAAGTCGAACACCGCGATGGTCTCGTTGGTCTTCTTGTCCAGGCCGTAGGCCAGGGCCGCGGCGGTGGGCTCGTTGATGATGCGCTTTACCTCCAGGCCCGCGATCTTGCCCGCGTCCTTGGTGGCCTGGCGCTGGGAGTCGTTGAAGTAGGCCGGCACGGTGATGACCGCGGCGTCGACCTTCTGGCCCAGGTAGTCCTCGGCCGCCTTCTTGAGCTTGCCCAGGATCATGGCGCTGACCTCGGGGGGGCTGTACTCCTTGCCCTGCGCCTCGATCTTCACCTGATCCTGACCGGTGTCCACCACCTTGTAGGGCACCTGCTTGATCTCCTCGGCTACCTCGGAGAAGCGGCGTCCCATGAAGCGCTTGATGCTGTAGATGGTGTTGGTGGGGTTGGTGACCGCCTGACGCTTGGCCGAGGCGCCGACCAGGCGCTCGCCCTTGTCGGTGAAAGCCACCACGCTGGGGGTGGTGCGGTTGCCTTCCTCGTTGGTGATAACCTTGGCCTCGCCGCCCTCCATGACCGCCACAACACTGTTGGTGGTGCCCAGGTCAATACCGATAATTTTCTCGTTTGCCGCCATGGTTAAAATGTCCTCCTAATGGATATCTTTAGCCGCCCGGCAGGCCGGGCTGAATCTTTGCCGTATTTTCAAGATGCTGGCCCGTTCGGGCCCATCGTTTCTCATGTCTTCACGTAAGTTAAGTACGCCTGGACCATAGTCAAGGGTTTCGGGTGGATAATTCTCTTTCTTGCCAAGGCCGCTTTGGCCAACCCCGAGCGGACACGGGGCTTTTTCCCGGCCCATGTCCGGGGAATTCCGGCTAAAAGAGTCTTTTATAGGGCCTTTGGGTTTGCTTATCATGTAACCATGCTTATGTTATGAGCGATTCGGCAACTTATCCGGCGGGCTAAGGGCCCTCCGGCAAGCCCAACGAGGAGACAGACAGCCATGTCCCGAGATTTCCCCCTGCCCGGCGGCGCGCTGGGCGTGCGTATGCGGCGGCTCCTGGATTCCCTGGAGCGCCCCGAGAGCGGCGGCGGCGAGGGCGGCTGGGCTCCGGCGGTGGACATCGTGGAAACCCCCGAGGCGGTGGTCATCGTGGCCGAGCTGGCCGGGGTTAGCCGTTCCAGCATCAAGGTGATGGTGGACGGCGAGGTGGTCAGGCTCTACGGCCGCCGCGAGCCCACGGTGCAGGCGGGCATGGCCCAATACCACCGCATGGAGATCGAGAGCGGCGACTTCGTGCGCTCTTTCCGGGTCACGGTGCCTTTTGCCGCCGACCAGGTGAGCGCGGCCATGTCCGACGGCCTGTTGAAAGTGATATTGCCCAAACCGGGCCGGGGCTAGGCGAGGGACGAGGGAACCGGGCTGTTTCGCAAATATGAAGGCGAGCGAAAAATCATGATCGAAAATCTGCTGCTACCCGAAGACGCAGTCAGCGTGAGCATAGGCGAGGGTCTCGACGGCATCGAGCCCATGACCCGGCCAAGGGCCACCCTGCCCCCTGAGCTGCCCCTGCTGGCGGTCAAGGACATGAGCATGTTCCCGCGCATGGTGCTGCCCATGCTCATCTCCGACCCCCGCCACCAGAAGCTGGTGGACCAGGTGCTGGGCGGCGACAAACTGGTGGGCCTGGTGGCCTTGAAGGGCGAGGTCGCCCCCGAGGACGTGAAGGGCATGTCCGATCTGGGGGACATCGGGGTGGCCGCCCTGATCCTGCAAATGGCCAAGAGCGAGGACGGCGGCCTGCGCCTGGTGGCCCAGGGCCTGAGCCGCTTCCGGCTGCTGGAGATCACCCAGGTGGAGCCCTATCTCAAGGGCCGGGTGCAGGTGGTGAACGACATCACCTCCGACGACCTGGAGTCCAAGGCCCTGGTGAACAACCTGCGCTCCCTGTTCCGGCGGGTGCTCCAGCTGGCCCCCCATCTGCCCGACGAGCTCAACTCCCTGGTGGCCAGCGTGGACGACCCCGGCTCCCTGTGCGACATGGTGGCCAGCGCCATGAACCTGAGCCCCGAGGAGCGCCAGAGCATCGTGGAGGCCCTGGAGGTCAAGGAGCGCCTGCGCCGGGTGACCGCGCTGCTCAACCGCGAGATTCAGGTGCTGGAGCTGGGCAGCAAGATTCAGGAGCAGGTCAAGGAGGGCCTGGACAAGACCCAGCGCGAGTATTACCTGCGCCAGCAGCTCAAGGCCATCAAGGAGGAGTTGGGCGAGGAGGAGGCCGGCGACAGCGAGACCGACGACCTGCGCGAGCGCCTGGCCAAAAAGGCCCTGCCCGAGCAGGTGCGCACCGAGGCCGAGCGCGAGCTCAAGCGCCTGGAGGCCATGCACTCCTCCAGCGCCGAGTACCACGTGATCACCACCTACCTGGACTGGATTCTAAACCTGCCCTGGGAGGAGGAGACCGAGGATCACCTGGACATCAAGCAGGCCCGGGACATCCTGAACAAGGACCACTACGACCTGGACAAGGTGAAGCGGCGCATTCTGGAGTATCTGGCGGTGCGCAAGCTCAACCCGGCCATGAAGGGCCCCATCCTGTGCTTCGTGGGCCCTCCCGGCGTGGGCAAGACCTCCCTGGGCCGCTCCATCGCCCGGGCCCTGGGGCGCAACTTCCAGCGCATCTCCCTGGGCGGGGTGCGCGACGAGGCCGAGATTCGCGGCCACCGGCGCACCTACGTGGGGGCCATGCCCGGCCGCATCGTGCAGAGCCTCAGGCGCGCGGGCAGCATGAACCCGGTGTTCATGCTGGACGAGGTGGACAAGGTGGGCGCCGACTTCCGGGGCGACCCGTCCTCGGCTCTGCTCGAGGTCCTGGACCCGGAGCAGAACTTCAGCTTCAGCGACCATTACCTGGACCTGCCCTTTGACCTGTCCAAGGTGATGTTCATAACCACGGCCAACGTGCTGGACACCATCCCCGCGCCCCTTCGGGACCGCATGGAGATCATCGAGCTGCCCGGCTACATCGCCGAGGACAAGCTAAAGATCGCCAAGCGCTACCTGGTGCCCCGCCAGCGGAGCGAGCACGGCCTGAGCGCCAAGCAGCTCACCATCAGCGACGCGGCCCTCCGCCTGCTGATCACCGGCTACACCCGCGAGGCGGGCCTCAGAAACCTGGAGCGCGAGATCGGCTCCCTGTGTCGCTGGGCGGCCCGGGCCGTGGCCGAGGGCGAAAAAAAGCAGGTGAAGATCGGCAAGGACGACGTGGCCGAGATCCTGGGGCCGCAGCGCATCGTGCCCGACACCGCGCTGCGCACCGCCGTCCCCGGCGTGGCCACCGGCCTGGCCTGGACCCCCACCGGCGGCGACATCCTCTTTGTGGAGGCCAGCCGGATGCCGGGCAAGGGCGCCTTGAACCTCACCGGCCAGCTGGGCGACGTGATGAAGGAGTCGGCCCAGGCGGCGGTGACCTACCTCCGGGCCAATGCCAATGCCTGCGGCCTGGAAAACGGCTTCGCGGCCGACACCGACATCCACGTGCACGTGCCGGCCGGGGCCATCCCCAAGGACGGCCCCAGCGCGGGGGTCACCTTGTTCGCGGCCCTGCTGAGCCTGTTCTCCAAGCGCCCGGTGCGCTCGAACCTGGCCATGACCGGCGAGATCACCCTTCGGGGCATGGTGCTGCCCGTCGGGGGCATCAAGGAGAAGGTGCTGGCCGCCCACCGCGCGGGCATCAAGACCGTCATCCTGCCCGCGGCCAACGAGCGCGACCTGGTGGAGGTGCCGGACAACGTGAAGAAGAAGATGAGCTTCAAGTTCGCCGAGCGCATGGACCAGGTGGCCGACTGGGCCCTGGAGCCCCTCAAGGGCCCCAAGAAGGCCAAGCCCAAGGCCGCGCCCAAGGCGGGCCCCAAAAAGGCCAAGGCGAATAAGGCCAAAAAGGCGGCCAAGACCAAGGCGGCCGGTATGCCCGCCAACGAGCGCAAGGCGGCGCGCAACAACAAGAGCTAGCCGCCGCGCCTACCAACAGACGCCAACACGCCCCCCGGCCGCAAAGGCCGGGGGGTTTTGTTTCGGCTTGGCCGGGGAGGTTTGGGCCCTGGGCGGGACAGGCCACCGGATTTCAGAAAGGCTGGCCGGCAACCGCCACGCGCGGGCCGATGGCGTGGAATCAAGGGGCAGCAGTTAATAAGGAATAAGCCTGCAAGCCAGTACCGGCACAGCCAGCCGCCGGTAGACAAGGCTGCTGGCGAACGAGGGCCGCAGGCGTAGCTGGAGTGCTACGTCGAGGCCCGAGCGCGGCCAGCAGCGCAGTATAACGGTGTCTGGCGCAGCCGGACGGCCTGCCTTGCGGAAATTCGCGGGCTAGGACTCCAGCACGAAGATCACTTCCATGCGCACCCGGTACTCCATCACCTTGCCTTCGAGCAAGGAGATGTTCTGCTCCAGGACCTTGAAGCCGGTGATGCCTCTGAGGGTGGCGCTGGCGCGGGAAATGCCCACGGTGATGGCGTCTTCAAAGCTGGTGGGGCTGCCGGCGATAATCTCGGTGACCCGGGCGACTCTTTTCTCTCCCATGACTCTCCTCCTACTTGGGGCCCAAAAAGGCTTGCGGCGGCTCACGGGTGATTGGCCACGATGACCTGCTGGATTTTCGATGCTGATGGCTTCAGCCTAACACGCTGGAATAAATGCAAACAAGAGGCTTGCTCTGGAACGGGGCGCGGCCCGGCTTGCCTCCGGGCGGCCGGAGGTTTAGCTTGGAACCTATGGACCTGATCGACCTGCACACCCATTCCTCGGCCAGCGACGGGACCCTATCGCCCGCCGCCCTGGCCGACGAGGCCGCCAAAGCCGGGCTGGCCGCCGTGGCGCTCACCGACCACGACAGCGTGGACGGCCTGCCCGAGTTCCTCAGCGCGGCCGCCTCCGGCGGGCCGGAACTGGTGCCCGGGGTGGAGATAAGCGCGCAGCGCCCCGGCGGAGGGCCCATGCATCTGGTGGGCCTGTGGGTGGACCCCCACGACCCGGGCCTACGGGACGGCCTGGCCTGGATGCAACGCGCCCGGGCCGAGCGCAACCCCAAGATCGCGGCCAAGCTCCAGGAACTGGGCCTGCCGGTGAGCCTGGAGGAGGTGGCGGCCCGGGCCGAGGGCCAGGTGGGGCGGCCCCATTTCGCCCAAGTGCTGGTGGACAAGGGCCTGGTGAGCAACGTGCCCGAGGCTTTTGCCCGCTATCTCAGGCGCGGGGCCCCGGCCTACGTGGGCAAGGAGCGCATGAGCCCGGAGCAGGCCCTGAAGATGATCCGGGGGGCGGGCGGCCTGCCCATCCTGGCCCACCCCGGCCTGCTGGATATGCAGCCCGCCGTACTGGAGGCCCTGCTCAAAAAGCTCAAGGGCCAGGGCCTGGCCGGGATCGAGGCCTACTACTCCCAGCACGACTCGGCCCAGCAGCGGTGCTATCTGAACCTGGCCGCCCGCCTGGGCCTGGCGGTGAGCGGGGGCAGCGACTTCCACGGGGCCAGCAAGCCCGACATCCGCCTGGGCACCGGCCTGGGCACCCTGCGCATTCCGGTCTCGGTCCTGGCCGCGCTGAAGAAGCTCCTGCCTAACTAAAGCTCAGCTGCCTTTTAACGAACAGAGCCCCGGCACAGTCAAAAGGGGCAAAACGAGACGGCCCGAGGCTTGGGCCGCCGTTGGGTTGACGCTCTGGCGCCTCTCGAAACCAATCAACCGACTGGCACAGCCAGGCGGCGGCAGGCAAGGCGCGGGCAAGCGACAGCCGGAGGCGTAGGTGGACCTACGTCGAGGCTGGAGCGCCGCCCGCAACGCCGCATCCCGCCGTCTGGCGAAGCCGGCCGGTCTATTTTTTCCAGTTGAATACGATCTTGGTAATGAACAGGGGATCGGTGCTCTGGTCCTGCAAGGAGCCGTCTATGGGGTTCTTGGTCTTGTAGGCGATCATGTCGGTGTAGCAGATGCCCATCTGGCCGGTGACCTTGAACTGCTTGCCCTTGACGGTCTGGATGATCACATGCTCGCCCGCGTCCTCCAGGGTCAGGCTCTTGACGTCGGTCATGGGCACCCCGTCCTCGGAGTCCTCATATACAAAGGGATACTTGGGCAGCAGTTTCTCGAAGCGCTCCACCACGATCTTTTGGCCCTGGTTGTCGATCATGTAGCCGCTGGGCGCGGGGGGAGAGGCGGCCAGGGCCAGGGCGGCCGGGAGCAGCAAGATCAGGCACAGGCAGATGACAAGGCGTTTCATGGGTCCATTTCCTCCGCTCCGGGGTGTTCGGCCGTTAGACCCATTCTAACCAAAGCGCGCCGCCCGGGGCCAGCCCTCCCGCGTCTTGCGCCAGGCGGTCCGCTTGCCTAGGATGGGGGCAGGCCATTTTAACAAGGGAGGGCACATGCTCCTGACCGTGTTGGGATCGGGCACCTGTGAGCTCAGGCCCGAGCGCTCCAGCCCGGCCTACCTGGTGCAGGCCGGGGAGGCCGCGCTCATGCTGGACCTGGGGCAAGGAGCCTGGCGGCGGCTCATGGAGCTGGGCCACGACCCGGCCAAGCTGAGCGGGGTGATCGTCAGCCATCCCCACATCGACCATCTGGCCGATTTGCTGCCTCTGTTGTTCGCCCTCAAGTACGACCCGCGCCTGAGCACGCATGCCCGTCTGAGCCTCCTGGCCCACCGGGGGGTGGGCGAGATGCTGGCCGGCCTTGGAACGGTGTTCGGGGCCTGGCTGGAGCCCGCCGACCCGCCGCTGCGCCGTCATTGGCTGGAGCCGGGCCAGGGCCTGGAGCTGGCCGGGGTGCATATAACCACCGCCGGGGCGGCGCACCACGCCCACAGCCTGGCCTGGCGCCTGGAAGCAAACGGGGCGTCCCTGGTCTATCTGGGCGACAGCGAAGCCAGCGGGGAGCTGGCCCAGTTCGCCTCGGGGGCCGGGCTTTTGATCTGCCACTGCGCGGGCAACGACGACGCGCCCAAGGAGGGGCACCTGCACCCCGCGGGCTGCGGCCGCCTGGCCGCCCGGGCCGGGGTGGGCGGGCTCTTGCTCAGCCACTTCTATGCCGAGGTGGACCCGGACGCGGCGCTTGCCTCGGTCCGGGAGCACTTCGCCGGGCCGGTCTGGGCCGCCCGCGACGGCATGATCCTGAGCCTGCAAAGCGGTTCACCAACCGAGACGCTTCCCTAGGAATCAGCCGGTGCTTTTGGCTTGACACCCGGTCAGCGGCTTTGATAGCTTCGTTTCGTAGCTGAATTATAGCTACATCGGTCCTTTTTCCCATAAGACACGCGCTTGATTCGGAGGTGGTCCGTGTCCCTTCCCTGCCCGGTCGGCTGTGCGCGCGCCAGGCGCGGGGGTGGGTTTCGGGCAGTTCGCGCCGTTGCGTCCTGGGGCGGCCCTTCCAATCGTTTTCAAGGGTTTAAACCGCGCGGGGCTTGCATTTCAAGGGCCTTAAAGGGCAGTATTGAATAGCTCACTTGGCAATAGACAATTCAGAGGGTGACCATGAAAAGCAAGGTCCTCATTCCCGTGGACACCGCCCGCAATTCCATCACCGCCGAGGAATACGCCATCAAGTTGAACTGGCGCATGCCCTTGGCGGTGACGCTTTTGAACGTGCTCAACACCAAGCGGTTGCAGCAGCACGGCATCAGCCCTGACGACCAGGAACGCATCAAGAACGGCATGAAAAAACGGGCCGAGGCGGTGCTGACCGCGGCGGCCGAGCCGTTCAAAAAGGCCGACGTGGAGTACGAGACCAGGCTCGAGGAGGGACCGCCGGCCGCGGTCATCTGCCGGGTGGCCGAAGAGGGCGGCTTCGACATGGTGATTCTGCCCCAGAGCGGCTTCAGCGAGCTGGAAGAGATACTGGGAGGCAGCGTGGTGCACAACGTGCTCTGGAAGTGCAGCACGCCGGTTCTCCTGGTCAAGCACAGCGAGCAACAGCTCGAGGCCCAGCGCAACAAGCTGGCCGAGAGCGAGCTTCTGCCCCGCTAGGCCCCCGGGCCCGGCGGAGCGACATTTTCGGAAATCTCGAAGTCCCCCCGGGCGGGGACGCCCCGGAAAGGAGGTTCGGACACACATCGGTGGGCGACGGCGCCGCCGCCTTCCCAGGCGGAGGGCGGGCCGGGGGGTTAGGAGCCCCGGATAGCAGGAGCCGGCTTCGGGAACTCACAAAGGGTTGTATAGACTCGTCAAGCGAAAGGGAGGGGTTATGCGTTTTTCTCGTCTGCTTTTGGTAGTGGTGGTGGCCCTGGCGGCCGTCGCCCTGTTGGCCCCGGTGGCCATGGCCAAGAAGCCTTCTTTGGATAAGTGGAAACCGGCCTTCGATTATTCGGGGGCCAAGTATAAGATCAAGGTCTCCAACGTCAGCCACCCGGCCATCAAGGGCGTGTACGCCGGCTTCGCCATCCGCGACGCCCTGTGGAAGGCCACCAACGGCCAGATCTACTTCGAGTATCTGCCCTTCAGCATGTTGGGCGGCGAGGTGGAGGTCTTGAACCAGCTGCAGATGGGCGCCATCCAGGGCATGGCCGTGTCCTCGGTGGCCTCCACCAACCTGGGGCCCCGCATGGGCCTGGTCAACCTGCCCTTCCTGGTCAACTCCTATGAGAAGTTGGACAAGTTCGTTGCCAACAAGAAGCTGTTCCAGCATTTCCTGGACGGCATGGAGCACCAGGGCATCATGGGCCTGGACGTGACCGCCTATGGCCGCTACGGCTGGGCCACCACCATCCCGGTGAAGAACATCGCCGACGCCAAGAAGGTGAAGTTCCGCATCGCCGAGGCGGCGGTCAACAAGATGCTCTACAAGGCCTGGGGCTTCAACCCCGTGGTCATGCCCTGGCCCGACGTGCCCACCGCCCTGAAGCAGGGCGTGATCACCGGTCTGGACCACACCTTGATCGTGAGCTACCTGACCCGCAAGTTCGAGGTTGCCAAGAACTTTACCCCGGTGAACTACGCCCAGGGCCTGTTCATCTGGATCTTCAACAAGGCCTGGTTCAAGAAGCTGCCCGCCGACTTGCAGGCGACCTTCAAGAAGGTGGTCAACGAGCAGTGCGCCATCTACCGCAACGAGTGCAAGGCGCAGGAGGCCGCGGCCAAGAAGGGCGCCATCGAGAAGTCCGGCGTGAAGTTCTGGGAGCTGTCCGCCAAGGACCACCAGATCCTGCTCGACCAGGGCAACGTGGTGCACATGCAGTTCGCCAAGGAAATCGGCCCGCAGTACCTGGGCCAAGTCCAGAAGTTCCTGGGCTACAAGACCACCCGAGGCATGGGCGCCAAGAACTAACCACCAGCCACTCATCCCCGGGCCGGGGGCTCCTGCCCCCGGCCCGGCCGCTGATCCGACCGCTAGCGGCGCATACCTGGCGCCGTAAAAGGGAACCGCATCCATGGCACAAGGGCGGACATATGTTTTCGGCTGGGTGGCCTTTGCCTTCATAGTGGCCGCGGCCGTTTTGGGTTATACCACCTTGCATCTCAAGGGCCTCACGTGGGGAGCCATCGCCACCTGGGGCTTTTTCATGCTCATCGCCGCCTTCACCGGGCAATGGAGCCGATTTCTTAAATTCCAGGACCAGGGCCTGAGCTTCTTCGAAGAGTGGACCCTTTACCTGGCGGTGATGGTGGGCCTGATCTCGCTGTTCATCAACGTTATCCTTCGTTACGTCTTTTCCTATTCCCTGTCCTGGTCCGAGGAGCTGATCCGGGAGATCATCATCCTCACCACCTTCGTGGGCCTGGCCCCGGCAATCAAGAACCGCTCCATGATCACCATCGACGCGTTGGTGCAGCTGGTTCCCCGGCTGCGCACTCCGCTCACCTACTTCAGCCACCTGTCGGTGCTCACCTTCGCGGTGCTCATCACCAAGCTGGGCATCGACATGGCTCTCATGCAGGAGCGCACCTTCCAAAAGACGATCATCCTGGAGATTCCCCTGGTGTTCGTCTACCTCATCCTCCCCTTGATGGGGGTGACCATGGGAGTGCGCACCATCCAGGTCCTCTGGTGGGACTACCAAGAGGGCCGGGCCAAGCAGGAAACCGAGAGCTAGGGGGCGGGCATGGAGACTAGCTACGCAATAATCATCCTGGTGCTCCTGGGGGCCATGGCCGCCACGGTCCCCGTGTTCCTCTGCCTTTTCTTCACCGCGGTGATCGGCTTCGTGGCCTTCACCGACCTGCCGCTTCTGGTGCTGGCCCAGAGCCTCTTGCGCTCCATGGACAAGTTCGCCTTGGTGGTGGTGCTGTTCTTCATCCTATGCGGCAACATCATGACCAGCGGCTCCATCGTGGACAAGCTCATCCGCTTCGCCAACGTGGTGGTGGGCTGGCTGCCGGGCGGCCTGGCCATGGCCGGTATTTTGGCCTGCGGCCTGTTCGGGGCCATCAGCGGCAGCACCGTGGCCACGGTGGTGGCTATCGGCGGGTTCATGATCCCCGCTCTGATCGACAACAAGTACAACATGCGCTTTTCCGTGGGCGTAATGACCTCGGCCCCCAACCTGGGGGTCATCATCCCGCCCTCCATCGCCATGATCCTCTACTCCATGATCAGCGCGGTTAGCCTTGAGGGCCTGTTCCTCACCGGCTTCGTGCCCGGAGTGCTCATCATGGCCGGCATGTGCGCCTACTCCTACGTGTGGGCGGTGCGCAACCCCGGCTTCGTCCGGGCGCCCAAACCCACCTGGGCAGACGGCTGGCGTGCCTTCAAGGAGGGCTTCTGGTCCCTGATGCTGCCGGTGATCATCTTCGGCGGCATCTTCTCCGGGGCCTTCACCGCCAACGAAGCGGCGGTGGTGGCCTGCGTCTACGCCTTCATCGTGGAGCTGTTCATCCACAAGGACATGAAGTTCTCCACGGTCAAGAAGGTCATGGTCAACTCGGCGGTCACCAGCGCCACCCTGTTGATCATCGTGGCCGGGGCCACCTGCTTCGGCCGCTACCTGACCATGGAGGCCATACCCGCCAAGATCTCCGAGGCGGTGGTGAGCTCCATCTCTCAGCCCTGGATCTTCCTCCTGGCCATGAACGTCCTGTTGCTGATCATCGGCATGTTCATGGACATCATCAGCGCGACCTTGATCCTGGGCCCCATCTTCCTGCCCATGCTGGACTCCTACGGCATCAACGCGGTGCACTTCGGCCTCTTGATGACCGTAAACCTGGCCATCGGATACTGCACACCACCCCTTGGGGTGAGCTTGTACATAACCGGGGCCTTGGTGAACAAAGATTTGGTCTACGTTTCCCGGGCCGTGTTGCCCTGGATCGCCATCCAGATCACGGTGCTGTTGATAATGACCTATTTACCCGACACCGTGCTCTGGCTGCCCAGGCTCATGGGCTGGAACGTGGATTAAAATCCCGCCAAACCAAACCCGCTAGACAGCGCGCCCGCCGGAGAACCGGCGGGCGCGCTCTTTTGAGCATAAGAAGTTTGCAAAAACGAGAAGGCCAGGGCCGCCTGTTTCGGCCCGGGCGGCAAGCCGCGCCGTGCGAGGATGGGGCGGGCCTCCAGCACATCCTCGCGGAAGAGCCAATAGCCTGTCCGGGGTGAGCCTGGCTGCTCAAGGCGGAGGCTATCGCGCGGCTGACTTAACCCGAGCCAGGCCCTCTGTGCCCGAAGGCCGCCCCCGGATGAGCGGCCGCCGGCCCCAGGCCCCATGCGCCTCCACGAAAAAGCCGCCCCCCGGAGGGAGCGGCTCTTGTTGGCTCGATTGCTCGGGAGCGGCCCGGAGGCCCCGCCCCGCCGGCGGCCTAGGAGCCTCCGCCTTTGACCATGAGCTTATCGCCCGGGGTGATGGCGCTGGAGCGCAGGTTGTTCCAGCGCTTGAGCTGGCGGGTGCTCACGCCGTAGCGGCGGCCGATGCTCCAGAGGTTGTCGCCCCGCTTGACGATGTAGAACTGGGCGCTGGTGGTGGGCTTGGTGTCCACCTTGCCCTCGGCCTTGTTGCTGGGCACATAAAGCACCAGCTTCTGGCCCACGGCCAGGCGGGAGCTGTTCTTGCCGTTCCAGCGCAGGATGTCGCGCCAGTTGAGGTTGTAGGAGCGGGCGATGTGCCACATGGTGTCGCCCCGCCGCACCCGGTGGGTGATCTTGTGGGAGCCCTTGGGGCTGGTGGCCAGGCGCCGGGTGGAGCTGCTGCTCTTGCGGGAGCGGGCATAGGCCGCGGCCCCGCCCTTGGGCGGCACCACCACCTTCTGGCCGATGCGCAGGCGGCGCGGGTTCAGGCGGGGGTTCATGGCCATGAGGTCGTTCAAACGCACCCCGTGCACCTTGGCGATGCGCCCCAGGGTGTCGCCCCGGTGCACCCGCACGGTGACCGCCCCCACCCGGGCCTGGCGCTCGGGCACGGGCAGCTTGGCGTAGGCCACCTCGAAGCTGGCCTTACGGCCTTGGGGGATGCGCAGGGCGTATTTGCCGCCGGTGGGGGGCACGGCCCAGCGCCTGAGCTCGGGGTTCAGGTTGTTTAGCTGACGGCTGGAGATGCCGGCCAGCTTGGCCGCCACGCCCAAGGAGGTGCCGGGATGCACCTCCACTACGTCAAAGGCCATGGGCGCCTCGTAGACGATGTTGGTGAAGCCGTACTTATCGGGCTCCTTGGCGATGATGGCCGCGGCGATCATCTTGGGCACGTACTGGCGGGTCTCGCGCTTGAGGTAGTAGCGGCGGCCCTGGCTGATGGACCAGAAGTTGTCCGCCTTGTAGCGCTTGAGCGCCCGGCGGACCTTGCCCTCCCCGGAGTTGTAGGCCGCGGCGGCCAGATACCAGGAGCCGAACTCGTCGTGCAGGTCCTTCAAGTAGCGGGCCGCGGCGTGGGTGGACTTCACCGGGTCGCGGCGCTCATCCACCCAGTAGTTGATGGTAAGCCCATAGCGGCGGCCCGTGCCCCGGATGAACTGCCAGGGCCCCACCGCGTGGGCCCGGGAGTAGGCCTGGCAGGAGAAGCCGCTCTCGATGAGCGCCAGGTACACCAGATCCTCGGGCATACCGTGCTCTTTGAGAATGCCGCGCATCATGGGCAGATAGCGCCCCGAGCGCGACAGCCAAATCTTGAAGCGCTTGGGAATCCGGGTCTGGAAGTACTCGATAAAGTACTCAACCCGGGAGTTGATCACGATGGGAATGTCGTAGGAGACCTCTTCCGGCTGGTCCGCCTCGGCCGGCTTTTTGGTCTCGGTCACCACCTCTTTTTCGCCCAGCTCCCGGAGCTCGTGGGCCACCTTGGCCGAGATCTCCTCCTGGGGGGGCTTAAGAGGTTTTACGGTGAGTACCTGGGGCTGGGGAGCCTGGCTGGTGGTGGTGTTGGAAGCACAACCAGCCGCGGCCAAGGCCAGGCAAGCGAGTACTAGGATTGGTTTTAAATTCATACATCCATCCGCCGGGGTACGGAAACACCCGTCCCATGGGCATTTTGGCTAAGATAGCAGAGCGGGCTGAAGCTGTAAAGTGTCTGGTTATATAAATGCTTGCGGGTCAAAGCCCTTTCAAGGGAGGGGCATTAAGGGTTTGACCCCACGGGGAGCCTCGGGTAGATTTTCTAGGCGCGCTAGGGGGTTTGAAACCCACCCCAAACCTTGGGAGACGCTCTACTTCGTCATGCCAACAAAAACCGCCTCTTGGAGCCTGGGCCCGGCCCTGGCCGCTTTCGTGTGCCTTGTCCCCGGCCTGGCCCTGGCCGCCGTCCCGGCCGGAGCCGCCGACCCCTTCAGCGGCCAGAGCCTCTGGTGGACCCTGGCCCTGGTGTTCATCGGGGGCCTGGGCCTCAACCTCACCCCCTGCGTCTACCCCCTGATACCCATCACCGTGGGCTATTTCGGCGGCCGCTCCAGCGGCAAGAAGGCGGTGGTGGCCGACGCCCTGGCCTACTGGCTGGGCATGACCGTCATGTACGCCGCCCTGGGCAGCCTGGTGGCCTTGGGAGGCTCCTTCTTGGGCCAGGCGCTCAGCCATCCGGCGGTGATCATCTTCCTGGCGGCGGTGCTCTTGGCCATGGCCGCCAGCATGTTCGGGCTCTGGGAGTTCCGGCTGCCCGCCTCGCTGAACAAGGTGGCCGCGGCCAACCGCAGCGGGGTTTTGGGGGCCTTTCTCATGGGCCTGACCTTGGGCCTGTTGGCCGCGCCCTGCGTGGGGCCCTTCGTTGTGGGGCTCATGGCCCACGTGGCCAAGGCGGGCTCGGTGGGCTACGGCCTGCTGGTGTTTTTCATCCTGGCCGCCGGCCTGGGCCTGCCCCTGGCGGTGCTGGCCGGTTTCTCGGGCTCCATCTCCCGCCTGCCCGGGGCGGGCGACTGGATGCTATGGGTGCGCAAATTCTTCGGCCTCATCCTGGTGGTGATGGCCGTCAACGTGGCCGCGCCCCTCTTGGGAGACGCGGCCGCCCGCTGGCTGACCATCCTCGCCGGGGTGGTGGGCGGCATCTATCTGGGTTTCGTGGAAAAAAGCGGAAAGGGCACATTCGTGAGCTTCAAGAAAGTAGCCGGTCTGATCATCCTGGTGGCCGCCGCCAGCTTCTGGTGGTTCCTCTCGCCCAGCGGCGGACCGGACAAGACCGAGTGGGTGCACTACACGCCCCAGGTGCTGAGCGAGGCCCAGGCCCAGAAGAAGCCGGTGGCCGTGTTCTTCACCGCCGACTGGTGCAACCCCTGCAGGAAGCTCAAGGCCGAGACCCTGCCCGACCCCGAGGTGCAGACCCTTTTGGCCAACTTCCTGCCGGTCAAGGTGGACGTGACCAGCGACCCCGGCCCCGAGGCCCAGAACTACATGCGCCAGATGCGGGTGCGCGGGGTGCCCACCATGCTCTTTTTGGACGCGCAGGGCAACGAGATCGGCGAGAGCCGTTTGGTGGGCTTCCAGCCGCCCTCGCGCTTCATCCCCTTGCTGAAAATGGCCACGGCCCGAGCCAAAATGAGCGGAGCGCAGTAGCCCACATCCTTCCCGGAGGGTGCGCGGCAGGGACAACTAAGACAAGATCAGGGGGGCTTTGAACATGGCCACACCGTTGTCAGAAGACCATTTGCCCCAAGGCCCGGCACAGCCAGGCGCCGGCAGACAAGGCGTCTGGCAAGCGAGGGCCGCGGGCGTAGCTGAAGCTACGTCGAGGCCCGAGCGCGGCCAGCAACACAGTATGCCGGGGGTTGGCGCAGCCGGACGCGCGCCCTTCGGAAAGGATGTGGGCTAAGCATGAGCTTCCACCCGGAGCCCCTGGACGTTGCCGCGGTTGGCCGCCTGGTCCGGGTGGCTCTGGGGCAAGAGGCCGCCGACGCGATCATCCGCGACGCGCGGGTGGTGAGCGTATTCGATTACAGCATAAGCGAGCCCCAGGCCGTGGCCCTGGCCGCCGGACGGGTGGCCGCCATGGGCCAGGAGGCCGAGGCCTGGGCCGGGCCGGACACTGAAATCTGCGAGGCCGGGGGGCGCTATCTCATCCCCGGGCTCATCGACGCCCACACCCACCTGGATTCCATCTTCGGCCTGGAGACCTACGCGGACTACGCCCTGGCCTCGGGCAACACCAGCGCCATAAGCGAGATGGCCATGATCGCCGGGGCCTGGGGCCTGGCGGGCTGCCGCGCCTTTTTATCCGCCGCCCAGGCCAGCCCCCAGCGGGTGTTCCTCACCGCGCCGCCCCTGGTGCCGCCCTTCCCGGCCTGGGAGACCAGCGCCGGGCTGGACCGGGCGGGCTTCGATGAAATCCTGGCCCATCCCGCCTGCCTGGGGGTGGGCGAGACCTACTGGCCGGCCATCGTGGACGGCGAAGAGCGGGCCCAGGCCAACTACGCCGCCGCCCTGGCCCTGGGCAAGCGCCTGGAGGGCCACGGGGCCGGGGCGCGGGGGGCCAAGCTGATGGCCTACGCCGCCGCCGGGACCAGCAGTTGCCACGAGGCCATCAGCCCCGAGGACGCGGCCCAGCGCCTGGGCCTGGGCCTGGCGGTGCAGGTGCGCGAGGGCTTCGTGCGCCGCGAGATGGACGAGGTGGTCCCGGCCTTGCGCGACCTGCCCGAATGCGGCCAGGCCATGCTGGTCACGGATTTGGCCGACTTCGACGACCTCATGTCCTGGGGGGCCATGAACCCGCTGTTGGCCAAGGCGGTGGCCCTGGGGGTGGACCCCGCCCGCGCCGTGGCCTGGTGCAGCCTCAACCCGGCGCGCTACTTCGGCCTGGAGCGCCTGGGCGCGGTGGCCCCCGGATGGGTGGCCGATCTGGTGCTGGTGGAGGATTTGGTCGAGTTCCGCGCCAGCCAGGTATGGCTGGAAGGCCGCACGGTGGCCCAAGGCGGCAAGCTGATCCGCTCGGACGAGCCCTTTGCCTATGCCCCCGAGGCGCGGGCCACCATGCGCTGCCCGGCGATCACCCCCGAGGCCTTCCATCTGCCCGCCAGGGGCGAAAGCGCGCTGGCCCGGGTGGTGGAGGTCTCCGGCCCCACCATCACCAAGGAGGGCGAGGCCACCGTGCCGGTGACCGAGGGCAACGCCCGGCCCGACCCGGCGCAAGACATCGTGAAGATCGCCCAAATCAACCGCCAGAGCCCCACGCTGGAGATGGCCGTGGGCCTGGCCCGGGGCTGGGGCCTCCGAGAGGGCGCCCTGGCCAGCAGCGTGATCTGGGACACCACCAACATCTTCGTGGCCGGGGCCTCGGAGATTGACATGGCCGTGGCCGCCGAGGCGGTGCGGGCCATGGGCGGCGGCTGGGCCGTGGCCCAGGGTGGCCGTCTCGTGGCCTCGCTGGCCCTGCCCATCGCGGGGGTCATCTCCCCCGCGCCCCTCGCCGAGATACTCGCGGCGGCCGATTCCTGCCGCGCGGCCCTGGCCGAGCTGGGCTGCCCCCTGCCCCGGCCCTTCCTCACCGCCCAGACCTTTTGCTTCACCGGCCTGCCCTTCCTGCGCCTGACCAACAAGGGCCTGGTGGACATCCGCGCCCGCAAGTTCGTGGAGGTGATCAAATGAGACGCCTGGCGCGCCTCCTGTTGGTTCTGATCGTCGTCCTGTGTTTGGCCGCCCCGGCCTGGGCCCTGGAGGTTGCCGGCAAGGTGCTGGGCCCCAACGGCCAGCCGGTGGCCGGAGCTTTTATCAGTGACGGCGAGCGCATCGTGGCCACCGGGGCGGACGGAGCCTTCCGGTTGAGCAGCAAGCCCGGCCTGGTGGTGGCCCTCACCGCGCCGTCCAAGCTGCGCCCGGCCGGGCGCTGGTGGTGGCCCGCCGAGCAGGCGGCCAAGCTGGGCACCCTGCGCCTGGCGGCCGCGCCGCCCCACGGCGGGGGGCAGTACCGCCTGGCCGTGCTCAGCGACCCCCATCTTTACGTGGCCGCCCTGGAGCCCGGCTGGGCCAAGGGCCTAGTGGACCCCCGCTTGCCTATGCTCACCTGGCAGCGCATCGCCGCCCGTCTGCGAGCCTCCAAGCCCGCCCTGACCCTGATCACCGGCGACATCGCCATGGACGCGGAAAAGGGCTCCGAGGAGCAGGGCCGGGCTTTCATGGAGATGACGGCGCGGGCGGCCAACCTGCTGCCCGGCGACTGGCGGGCCACCCCGGGCAACCACGACGTGCGCTATGAGGGCGGCAAGGTGAGCCTGAAGTTTTGGCGGCAGTACATGGGCCCGGCGCGCAGCGTGACCCGCCTGGGGCCGGTGGCCGTCATCATGCTGGACAACGTGGGCCTGAGCCAGCACCGCGGCGGCAAGCCGCAGAACTGCGGCATCACCGGCCCGGCCGGCCTGGCCTGGCTGAAAGCCGTCCTGGCCCTATTGCCCCCGGACACCCCCCTGGTCATCGCCAGCCACTTCCCCCTGTTCTCTCCCCTGGCCGGGGCCAACCCCCTCTACCCCCGCTCGGTGGTCCAGGCCCCCGGGCCCGAGGGCCTGGCTCTCCGGGACGTGGACCAGTCCACGGTTAAGATTCTGGAGATGCTCAAGGGACGCAACCTGATGGCCCACATCAGCGGGCACCAGCACGCCTGGTTCGACGACACGCTGCTCACCGTGCCCAAACCCATGCACCACATCGGCGCGCCGGCCATCTGCGGCCGCTGGTGGCAAGGAGACATGCGCTACGGCCCGGTCAGCTTCAAGCCCGGCTATTTGGAAGGCTGGCTGGTGGAGCGGCGCGGCCAATGGCGGGTGCAGCTGTCCATGGTGCAGGTGAATATCCCCGCGAAATAACCGCCCGCCGCGCCGCGCACATCCGGGGTGCCCCTCTAGCCTTTGGGCTGCTAAGATAGGCTGCCGGAGGAGAGCAACTTGGCAGCAGTAAACGATTTCGCGGTGCGCCGCCGCCGCATGGTGCAGGACCAGATCGCCGCCCGGGGCATCCGCGACCAGCGCCTCTTGCAGGCTCTGAACGACGTGCCCCGCCATCTGTTCATGGACCAGACCTTGTGGCGGCGGGCCTACGAGGACCACCCCCTGCCCATCGGCCAGGGCCAGACCATAAGCCAGCCCTACATAGTGGCCCTGATGACCGACGCCATGGGCCTCACCGGCAAGGAGAAGGTGCTGGAGATCGGCACCGGCTCCGGGTATCAGACCGCCATCCTGGCCAAGCTGGCCGACTGGGTCTTCAGCATCGAGCGCCTGCAAGAGCTCAGCCGCGCGGCCCAGCGCGTCTTGGAAGAGCTCAAGATCTTCAACGTGAACCTCATCGTGGGCGACGGCACCAAGGGCTGGCCCGAGGAAGGCCCCTACGACGCCATCATCGTCACCGCCGGAGCCCCGGTCACGCCCCGCCCCCTGGTGGAGCAGCTGGTGGACGGCGGACGCCTGCTCATCCCCGTGGGCGAGCGGGGGATGCAGACCCTCATGCGCCTGACCAGGAAGGGCGACAAGGTGGTCACCGAAGACCTGGGCGGCTGCCGCTTCGTGGACTTGATCGGAGAGCACGGATGGTAGAGCAAGAGCGCCTGATCAGCGTCATCGGCGCGGGCGCGCCCACGGCCGAGCAGGAGCAGCACGCCTTCATGGTGGGCGAGCTTTTGGCCGCGCGGGGCTGGGGCGTGGTCTGCGGCGGGCTGGGCGGGGTGATGACCGCCGCGGCCCGGGGCTGCGCCGAGGGAGGCGGGCTCACCGTGGGCATCCTGCCGGGCAGCGACCGCCGCGACGCCAACCCCTGGTGCAAGGTGGTGATCCCCACCGGCCTGGGCCAGGCGCGCAATTTGCTGGTGGTCATGAGCGGCCAGGGCGCCCTCGCCGTGGGCGGCGGGGCGGGAACGCTCAGCGAGATCGGCCACGCCCTGAAGATGGGCCGCCCGGTGGTGGGCCTGGGTTCCTGGCAGGTGGAGGGCATGCACCAGGCCCAGGAGCCCGAGGAGGCGGTGGCCATGATTCTGCGGCTGGTGGGGTGAGCTAAGAGAAGAGGTTGGGGAAAATAGATTTGGTGTAGGGGCGGGGTTTATCCCCGCCTTTTGCTTTTTCCGGGCTCTCTCGGGCGGGGATAAACCCCGCCCCTACATTTCCCCGCTCAAAACAACCTTTGTCATTGGGAGCAACGCACGGTCCCTCTCTGCTGGCCCCGATAGCTTGTCTATCGGGGCCGCGACGCTTTAGCGGCGCGGCAAGAAATCCGGCGGTAGTGGGTCCGGGCGGGAGTGGCCCTGCCGCCAGATTTCTTGTTGCCTCGCATCCGCTCGGCAACCCCGACAGGCCAGCTGTCGGGGCCAGCAGAAAATACAGAAACAGCCGTCATCGCGAGGAGCGGCGGTGGAAGAAGTAGTTATGAAAAAGGCGATGCTCCCGCCGCGAGGTGGCGATCTTCCCTGGTGATCGTCAGGCGCGGGTTCGCAGGAAATTCTTTTTCAAGCCCAGGGGAGACGAGACCAAGGAAGATTGCCACGGCCCGCCGCACGGTGCCTTCTTCCTTCAACAACCTCTTGCGGGCGGCGGCCCTCGCAATGACCCGCTAATCTGAAAAGGCCTCTGTCATTGCGAGGAGCGGCGAACGCCGCGAGGAAGCAATCTCTGCCTGCAAGAAATGGTCGGCTGAAACCCGGCGGCTTATCCCACCACCCGCTTCAGCGCGGCCTTGATGATCTCCTCCAGGCCCGCGCCCTCGCCCGCTTCCTTGAGCGCCTTCTCGACGGCCTTCTTGGCCTTGGCCTCGGGATAGCCCAGGTTCATCAGGGCGCTGGCCGCGTCGTCCAGAAGCGGGGCGGCCTCCTCGGCCGGGGCCTCGCCCTCGCCCGCGCCCTGGGGCAGGCGGCCCTCCAGTTCCACCACCAAACGGGCGGCGGTCTTTTTGCCCACGCCGGGTATGGCGGTGAGCTTGGCCGCGTCCCCGGCCCGGATGGCCGCGAACAGGTCGCCCGGCGGCATGCCGGACAGGATCGCCTGGGCCAGCTTGGGCCCCACTCCGCTCACCCCCACCAGATGCCCGAAGGCCTGCCACTCGGCCTCGGACATGAAGCCGTGCAGATGGATGTGGTCGTCGCGCACCACGGTGTGAATGAGTAGCTGCACGCTGTCGCCGGTGTCGGGCAGGTCGCAGAAGGTGGTCAGGCTCACGAAAACGCGGTAGCCCACCCCGCCGCACTCCACCACCACGTGGTCGGGCCGGCGGGTGATTATGGTCCCGCTCACCGAGGCGATCACTTGAGCTTCTCCAGGGTGGCCGCCAGGCGGCGGCTTTGCAGATGGGTCAGTGCCAGGGCCAGGGCGTCGCTGGCGTCCAGGGGCAGGTCCTTGCCGCCCATGCCCACCAGGCGCTGGGCCATGGCCCGCACCTGCTCCTTGCTGGCGCGGCCGTTGCCCACCAGGGACTTCTTCACCGTGGCCGGGGGGTACTCGTGGATGGAAAGGCCGGCGTTGACCCCGGCCAGGATGGCCACCCCCCGCGCCTGGCCCAGCACCAGGGCGGTGCGGGCGTTCTTGGCGGTGAACACCCCCTCCACCGCCATCTCGGCGGGGCGCAGGGCGGCGATGATGGCGCTGAGCTCGTTGTGGATGATCCCCAGGCGCTGGGGCACCGAAAGCTTGGCCGGGGCGCTTATCACCCCGGCCTTGATCAGCTTGAGCCGCCCGCCCTCGCCGGGAGCCACCACCGCGTAACCGGTGCGCTGGCTGCCGGGGTCCAGCCCCAGCACGGCGGGGGCGGGGGCCATGGGTCTAGTCTTCCTCCAGCTCCGCCAGGATCGCCTCGTCGATGTCGAAGTTGGAGTATACGTTCTGGGCGTCGTCGGCCTCGTCCAGGGCCTCCATCAGGGCCATGATCTTGGCCGCCTCGCCCTTGTCGGCGATGTCCACCGTGGTGGAGGCCTGCTTGGTTATCTCGGCCTCCACCGGCTCCAGGCCGGCCTCGCCCAGGGCCTCGTTCACCGCGTTGAAGTCGCTGGGCGCGCAGTGCACTTCCCACACGTCGCCCTCGTCCACCACGTCCTCGGCCCCGGCTTCCAGGGCCGCTTCCATCAGGGCGTCCTCGCTCACCGCCTCCTTTTCGAAGGTGATGATGCCCTTGGCCTCGAAGAGGTAGCCCACCGCCCCGGCCTTGGCCAGGGAGCCGCCCCGCTTGGTAAAGATATGGCGGATCTCGCTGGCCGCGCGGTTCTTGTTGTCGGTGAGGCACTCGACCAAAAAGGCCACGCCGCCGGGGCCGTAGCCCTCGTAGGTGATCTCCTCGTAGGTGACCCCCTCCAACTCGCCGGTGCCCTTTTTGATGGCCCGCTCGATGTTGTCCTTGGGCATGTTCTGGGCCTTGGCCGCCGCCACCGCGGTTCGCAGGCGGGGGTTGCCGTCCACGTCGCCGCCGCCGGTTTTGGCGGCCACGGTGATTTCCCGCATCATCCGGGTGAAGACCTGGCCCCGCTTGGCATCGGCGGCGCCCTTCTTGCGCTTAATGGTGCTCCATTTGGAGTGACCCGACATGGCAGTCTCCTGAAACTATGTTTCTTTGGCCTGGGCCGCCTTTTTCAGGCCCTTGCCCAGGATGTATATTTCCTTGCTGGCCGAGCGGCTGGCATCGGGCTTGTGCCCCTTGCCCAGCTTGAAGGCCCTTTTCACCCGGCGGATGAGCTCATCCACCCCCGGTCCGAAATAGACCTTGGCCAAAAACGAGCCGCCCGGCTTGAGCAGGCCCAGGGCCATATCCAGGGCCGCCTCGCTCAGCTCCAGGCTGGCCGCCGCGTCGCGGTCCTTGATGCCGGTGGTGCGCGGGGCCACGTCGCTTAGCACCAAGTCAAAGGACTCGATGCCCGTTTGCTCCCGGATGTCTCCGGGGCTTATCGCTAGTACGTCGGCCTGGATAAAATGCGCTCCGGGCGGCATCTGTACCCCCGGCGGCTGCAGGTCCACTCCCACCAAACGGCCCTTTTTACCCACCTTTTGGGCGGCGAACTGCAACCAGGAGCCGGGATGGCATCCGAGATCCAGCACCGCCTGCCCGGACTTTAATAACCCGTAGCGCCGGTCCATTTCCTGGAGCTTGTACACCGAACGGGCGGCATAGCCCTGGCTTTTAGCCCGGCGGTAATAGGCGTCAGGGTGTCCTGGGCGGGTCATGGCTGGTCAAATCTAGCACAGGCCACCCGAGGGCACAAGGGGCCAGAAATGCTGCAATGTCGCCTTGGCAGGGGAAAAGGGGACGGGTTATAGTGGGGCCCATGGAAGATCTGGCCCCCCAAATCTACCGCCAACGCCTGCTGGTGGAAGGCCATTACGGCCGCGAGCTGGACGAGGCGGCGGTTAGCCACTTTTTGCCCGAGCTGGCCCACGCTTGCGGGCTCACCCCCTATGGCCGGACCCTGGTGCACTCGCCCGGCGGCCAGGGCAAAGAGATCAACCAGGGCTTCGACGCCTTCCTGCCCCTGGTGGACAGCGGCATCGCGGCCTATTTCTGGACCGGGCCCCGCTTCTTCAGCATAGTCATCTACTCCTGCGCGCCTTTCCCCGAGGCCTCGGCCCTGGAGTTCTGCGCCGCAGCCCTGAACGCCACCAGCCCCCTGGCCAGTAAGTCTTTCTAGGAGAGACGTCATGTCCTCTTGGGAAATATACGCGCTACGCTACGCCGGACCGGTGGAGACCAGCCGGGCCATGGTGCTCTGGAACCAGGACTACGACCAGACCCACCGCCGGGCCTACTATTTCTGGTGCCTCCTGGGCCCGGGCGGGCCGGTGGTGGTGGACGCGGGCACCCACCCGGACACCGCGCGGGAGCGGGGCCTGCCCGATTATGAGAGCCCGGACGCGGTGTTGGCCCGCCTGGGAGTGCAAGCCGACCAGGTGCCCCACCTGGTGCTCACCCATCTGCACTGGGACCACGCCGGGGGCGCGGGCCTGTTCCCCGCGGCCCAGGTGCACCTGCACCGCGAGGAGTGGCGTTTCTGGAGCGAGGACCCGGTCTCGCGGCGGGCGCCCTTGCAGTGGCTCCGGGACGAGCCCAGCTTCCGGGCCCTGGAGCAGGCCCAGAGCGAGGGCCGTTTGGTCTTGCACCAGGACGGCGACACCCTGCTGCCCGGCCTGGGGCTTATCGCCGCGCCGGGGCACACCCCGGGGCTCATGGCCCTGACCGCCGAGACCGCCAAAGGCCGCGCGATCCTGGGCAGTGACTGCGGCCACACCTGGGAGAACTACGCCCGGGATTGGCCCAGCTCCTTTATCTGCGACATGCCCGCCTGGCTGCGCTCCATGGACAAGCTGCGCGCCCTGGCCGGCAGCGAGCGCCTGCTCATCCCTGGCCACGACCTGGCCATGAGCACCGACTTCCCGGAAAAGGTTCCCGGGGTCACCCGCCTGGCCTGATTCCGGCTCGGGCGCCCAAAAATTTTTCTCAAAAAAATTCGGGCTAGCTCTTGCAAACCAGACACTTGGTGCTTATGGTTCTGTTGTTAGCACTCGCGGTCAGAGAGTGCTAACGCCTGGGGGCCAGAGGGGGCCCCGAAGCGAAACAGTTATCAGCAAGGCAATACTTTAGACCTCATATCTTCTATTTAACCAAGATCAAGGAGAGGGACGCATGAAGATTAAACCGCTGCAGGACCGCGTAATCGTGGAGCGGCTCGAGGAGGAAACCAAGACCGCCGGTGGCATCATCATCCCCGACTCGGCCAAGGAGAAGCCCCAGCAGGGCAAGATTCTCGCCGTGGGCCCCGGCAAGGTCATGGACAACGGTACCAAGCTCGAGATGACCGTGAAGAAGGGCGACGTGGTGCTCTTCGGTAAGTACTCCGGCTCCGAGGTCAAGATCGACGGCAAGGAAGTCCTCATTATGCGCGAGGACGACATCCTGGGCATCCTCGACTAAGCCCTTTCGCCAATCAGGCAAATCAGAATCTAACAAAATCCATATATTGGAGAGGAAGATAGCACTATGGCCAAAGAGCTGAAATACGATGTCAAGGCCCGCGAGGCCATGATGAAGGGCGTGGACGCCCTGGCCAACGCGGTCAAGGTAACCCTGGGCCCCAAGGGCCGCAACGTGGTGATCGAGAAGACCTTCGGCTCCCCCACCATCACCAAGGACGGCGTGACCGTCGCCAAGGAGATCGAGCTGGAGGACAAGTTCCAGAACATGGGCGCCCAGATGGTCAAGGAAGTGGCTTCCAAGACCTCGGACGTGGCCGGCGACGGCACCACCACCGCCACCATCCTGGCCCAGATCATCTACCGCGAGGGCTCCAAGCTCGTGGCCGCCGGCCATAACCCCATGGCCATCAAGCGCGGCATCGACAAGGCCGTCGAGGGCGTGGTCGCCGAGCTCAAGAAGATGTCCAAGGCCACCAAGGACCAGAACGAGATCGCCCAGGTGGGCACCATCTCCGCCAACAACGACGCCACCATCGGCAACATCATCGCCGAGGCCATGAACCAGGTCGGCAAAGAGGGCGTCATCACCGTGGAAGAGGCCAAGAGCATGGAGACCACCCTGGAGGTGGTCGAGGGCATGCAGTTCGACCGCGGCTACCTGAGCCCCTACTTCGTCACCGACCCCGAGAAGATGGAAGTCAACCTCGACGATCCCTACCTTCTTATCCACGAAAAGAAAATCAGCGCCATGAAGGACCTGCTGCCCGTGTTGGAGCAGGTTGCCAAGAGCGGCCGTCCCCTGGTGATCATCGCCGAGGACGTTGAGGGCGAAGCCCTGGCCACCTTGGTGGTGAACAAGCTGCGCGGCACCCTGAACGCCTGCGCCATCAAGGCCCCCGGCTTCGGCGACCGCCGCAAGGCCATGCTCGAGGACATCGCCATCCTCACCGGCGGCACCGTGATCAGCGAGGACCTGGGCGTCAAGCTCGATGCCGTGACCCTGAACGACCTGGGCACCGCCAAGAAGGTCACCGTGGACAAGGACAACACCACTGTCGTCGACGGTGGCGGCAGCCGCAACGCCCTGGAGGGCCGCGTGCGCACCATCCGCGCCCAGATCGATGAGACCACCAGCGACTACGACCGCGAGAAGCTCCAGGAGCGCCTGGCCAAGCTGATCGGCGGCGTGGCGGTGATCAACGTCGGCGCGGCCACCGAGACCGAGATGAAGGAAAAGAAGGCCCGCGTGGAGGACGCCCTGAACGCGACCCGCGCGGCCGTGGAAGAGGGCATCGTGCCCGGCGGCGGCGTGGCCCTGCTGCGCTGCTACGACGCGGCCGACAAGGTGCGCGACAAGGTGAAGGGCGAGGAGAAGTCCGGCGCCGACATCATCAAGCGCGCCCTGGAAGAGCCTCTGCGCCAGATCGCCATGAACGCGGGCCAGGAAGGCTCCATCGTGGTGGAGAAGGTCAAGAACACCAAGGGTTCCGAGGGCTACAACGCCCAGACCGACACCTACGAGGACCTGTTCAAGGCTGGCGTCATCGACCCGACCAAGGTGACCCGCTTCGCCCTGCAGAACGCCGCTTCGGTGTCCGGCCTGCTGCTGACCACCGAGTGCATGATCGCCGAGAAGCCCAGCGACGACAAGGGCGCTCCGGCCATGCCCGGCGGGATGCCCGGCGGCATGGGCGGCATGGGCGGTATGTACTAGGCCGACCCCCCCGCTTAGCGACAAGCAAAACCCCCGCTCTTCGGAGCGGGGGTTTCTTATTGCCCGCCGTCAGCGGGCGTTCTTTTTTCTTCTCTTAAATCCCCCACCAGAGCCCCGGCACAGCCAGACGTGGCTAGGCAAGGCATCCGGGGAGCGACAGCCGGAGGCGTAGCTGAAGCTACGTCGAGGCTGGAGCGAGCCGGTAACGCAGCATAGCCGCGTCTGGATGCGCCGGCCGGTTACTTGCTGGCCGCCACGTCCTCCGGAGAAGCGACCGAAACAAGCAACCCGTTGCAGTCGGTACAGTACTCGGGCTTGCGCACCTTCTCGTCGTGGAATACCTTGTCGGGCCGCATCCGGTCCAAGAAGCGCTTGGCCTCGTCCCAGGCCGCCTGGGGGCTGAACTCGATGGCCGCCATTTGCAGCGATTGCAGCACCTGGCCGTCGCTGGTGTGCTGTGCCACGGTCATCACCTCGGGGGTGTCCTCGTCCTCGCCGAAGACGGTGATGGTGGCCAGGCCGCCCAGGCCGTCGAAGTCGGAGTTGAGCGAGCCGTGGCGGCAGGCGGAGACCGGGGTCTCGGGGTCGTTGACATACTCGCCCACCGCGTGGCCTAGCTCGTGGCCGTCGCTGAGCTTGTGGTCGGTGCCCTTGGCCCAGGCCGCGAAGGGCCCGGCGGCCACGGGCACGGGCAGAACCTCCACCCCCATCTCCCTGAGGAAGTGCATGAGGTACCAGTTCTGCTTCACCTGGCGGCGGTAGTCGGCCAGGGCGGTGCCGTCGCTGGGGCGGTCATACACCGCGCGCCAGTCGTCAAAGGAAAACACCGGCAGGCGCACCGCATCGTGGCCCTTGGCCACAAAGCGCTGGGCCAGGGAGCGCGAGTTCTGAATTATCTTGTTAAGGTCCAAGGGGCCCTCCTATTGAGAAACATTTTCGTTTAAGTTTGACCTCCCGGGGCCATATGGTCAAGGCGCGCTTGCGCCCAGGGCCGCGGGAGGCCATCGTCTAGTCGCCCTTTTCAGGCGGTCCCCAGGTGAGCTGGAAGGCCAGGTAAAAGTACAGGTCCGCCTCGCCGTGCAGGTCGCTGCCGGCCGAGAGGAGCAGGTGTTGCTCCGGGCTGAAGTCGATGATGGCGCCCAGGTTGTATCCTGTGGCGTCCCCGCCGTCCACAGTGTCGGCGGTGGTGTGGAACAGCTCGCCGCCCAGGGTGAGCCATCCGGTGATCCGGCGTTGCAACAGCCACCCCGCGAACCAATAGTTTTGGTTGCCCGCCCCGGGATTGATCCAGTAGCCCCCGCCGCCGTAGGAAGTCCATGGCCCCCAACTCTTTTGCAGCCACACCGGCAAAAAGGCCTGGGTTTGGCCGTTGCCCAGGCCGCGCTCCTGATCGCCGGAGGGTAGGATCAATAGGGGGAAGACACCCACCTGGGGCCGGTAGTCGCCTTCCCGAATGAAGCGGTACTTGGCCCCCAGTTCCAGGTCCCCCAGGCCGTAGTCAGCGGAGCCGCCATGGGGGTTGTTCCAGACCAGGGGAGCTATCAGGTGGAGTTGCAGCTCGGGCAGGGCACCGTAGTTGATCTCGAAGTGGGGGGCGGTGCTGGCCGCGCCATCCTGTCCTTTAATCCCCTGGGCAGCGGCGTAGAACTCCCAGTGCCGAAAGGGCACGGGCTCGGGATCGTCGGTGAAAAATGGTGGCCCCGCCCAGGCCCGGCCGGTTGCCAGCAAACAAAGCAGTAATACCAGGAGCGTGGCCAGGCAGCCCCGACTGAAGGAGCAGATTCCGGACCTGGCGGGGGATGTGGCTAACATGGGCGGTCCTCGTGTATTGCTCGGCATTTCCTCCGGCGGGGAGGCGGCTGCCGGTTACAGTCTCGCGCCGCTTTGCTCAAAGGGTCAAGGCGCGCTTGCGCCCAGGGCCGCGCCCGGGTAATGCTGTAGGGCGACGCGCAACCCTGGAGAGAGCATGACCCAGCCCACAGTCCCCCGCCCCTACCCCGTGGCCAGCGAAGGCAGCCGTTTCGCGCGGCGGGCCTGGTGGAGCGGCTGGGAGCTGACTCCGGGGGTCACCCTGCGGGCCACGGCCACCTTGCGCCCTTTCCTGGCCGGGGCCGACCCCTGGCGGCGCCTGGCGGCCATTAGCTGGGCCGCCTCGGCCGCGCTGTCGCTGCACCCGCGCCTGAACTTCTTCACCTTCTGGGGCCGCCTGGCCTGGGCGGGGTGGCCGGTCAGGGTGGCGGCGGTGCTGGAGAACGGCGACTCCTCCTGCGACATGGTAGTGCTCTCCGGGGCCCACCAGATGAGCCTGGACCAGCTGACCATGCGCCTGGCCGCCCGCCAGGGGGCCCTGGGCCCGCCCGGGGCGCGGGCCCGTTTGCGCGAGGCCCTGCCGCTGGCCGCCTACTGGGCCGAGCGCCTGAGCGGGGCATTCGCCCGCGACTACGCCAGGCGTAACGCGCCTCTGTTCATCAGCATGGTGGGGCTAAAGGACATCGAGAGCGCGGCCTTCACCCCGGCCCACTCCATGGCCCTGTATCCCGGCCCGGTGGAGCACGGCCGCCTGCCCCTGGTGCTGTGCTTCAACCACCAGCTGACCAACGCCCGCCCGGCGGGCCGCTTCCTGAGCTGCATCAAGTCCCTGCTGGAGTGACCGCCCGGTCCCGGCTTCCCGCTGAAAAAATCTGGTTTTGAACTATAGATAAAGCAATGGCCTGGCGGCACAGCCAGGCGGCGACAGACAAGGCGGCCCAAGGCTTGGGCTCCCAAAAGGCTTCAACGGGAGCAACTGCGGCCAGGGAGAGACGCGATGGTTTCTCGACCCGCTTTGGGAGCAGCGGCACGCTGCCTGGCGAAGCCGCCGCCCGCTAGAAACCGCTACGGATGGCCTTCTTGACTTGCCCCAAGTCAGGCTTGAGCTCCTGGGCCAACACCAGCTTGCCGTCCTTGTCCAACACCAATACCGCCGGGGTGGCGATGAGGTCGTAGGCGTCGGCCAGGGGTAGGGTGTCCTTGGGGCCGGTGTCCATGAGCCAGGGCTGGGGCAGGCCGGACTGGGCGGCATAGGCCTTCACCGCCGGGGTCATGGCCTTGCCGTCGGTGTTCACTGTGAGCAATACGAAGGGGTTGCCCTCGAAGCTCCGCCCCAGGCTTAGAAGCTTGGGCATCTCGATGCGGCAGTGGGGGCAGGTGACGGACCAATAGACGATCAGCGCCACCTTGCCCTTGACCAGATCGGCCAGGGAATGGTTTTGCCCGCTGGTGTCGGGCATGGTCACGTCTTTGAGGGGCTCGCCCGGCCCCACCAGGGCGGCGGCCGGGGCTGCGGCCAAGAGGCTGATGGCCAGCGCCAATATGATAAACTTGCTCACCAATGGCTCCTAATCTCCAGGGGTCGCCTGTCAGTGTAGCAGAGCCCGCACGGCACTTCCAAGGAGACCTCTTTGCTTGAGCGCCTTCAGCACGGCCCGGTGACCCGTTTCAAGATGGGCCGCGAGGTAAACGGCGAAGTCATCTATTGGTGCGCCGCCTATCTGGTGGACGGCCTCCTGATCGACAGCGGCTGTGTGCACACCGCCCCGGAGCTCTTGGAGGCCGTGCGCCCCAGCGGGGTCAAGCGGGTGGTGAACACTCACAGCCACGAGGACCACATCGGGGGCAACGCCCTGTTGGCCGCCGAGCTGGGGGTGGAGCTCCTGGCCCCGGCCGGAGGCCTGGACTACATCGCGGGCAACGCGCCGCCCATCTATCCTTATCAGGAGATGCTCTGGGGCAAGGCCCCGGCCAGCCGCCCCGCGCCCCTGGGCGAGCTGGTGAACACGCCCTCCTATCGCTTCGAGGTGGTGCCCACCCCGGGGCACAGCTCGGACTCGGTGGTGCTCTGGGAGCCCCATGAGGGCTGGGCCTTTGTGGGTGACCTGTGGCTGGTGCCCAAGCCCAAGACCAGCCGCGACTTCGAGAACAACCGCCAAACCATGGCCTCTTTACGCAAGCTCCGGGACCTGGGGCCCGAGACCCTGTTCACCGGCCTGGGCGACGTGGTGAGCGGCGGGGTGGCCGCCCTGGGCCGGACCATCGCCTGGCTGGAGGAGCAGCAGGGCCGCATCGAATACCTGGCCGCCCAAGGGGTGGAGCCGGCCGAGATGGTGCAGCGGCTCTACGGCGGCGAGAGCGTCATGCACGCCTTCACCCAGGGCCAGTTCTGCTATGAGAATTTCGTGCGCTCGTTCCTCAAGGGAACAGGAAATTAATTATTTTTTGCAGTTAATAAAAATGCAGTTGCTCTATATAAAACTAATTGCGATAAGATTAACTAGATCTTCACACTCTTAATGGGGGGATTACGCAATGGGAGAGCTGGTCAAATGCGCTTATTGTCGGGGGAGCGGCGATGATCGACATAAATACCAACCATGTCGGGCATGTGGCGGGTCCGGGCAAATATACCTTCCCTACGACAATGCAGTCAAGTGCGGTTATTGTAGAGGTTCTGGTGACGACCGTCGCGAGAACAAACCGTGTCGTGCTTGCGGCGGAGCCGGCCGTATCGCCCCAGGAATACAGCGATTATAAGATTACTCAAAGGGTTGATTGCATCTGGGCTAGTTTCCCTGGCTTGCCTCCACGCAGGGTAGCAATGTATGAGGTATAAAGCTCGCCCAAGACAAGCATTTACACTGCCTTATTTGCCCTCTTTATGACAGTTACTAAAGGCATAATTGATCAGCCTTGCTCATTCCTAGCCACCAGAGATAGAGTAAAGACCTACGTATGCGCAGCCCGCACGAGCGCCGGGGCCGGAGTCCCCATTTTACGGGAGAGGTAAAATATGCCGTCCATCGCCAAAAAAACCGTCCTGTTCTTTGCCGTGAGCCTCCTGGCCCTGTGCCTGGCGGGCGCGGCCTTGGCGGCCGGCGCCGCCGAGCTGATCCAGCAGGCCGACGCCGCTTATGCCCTGCGGACCGACCTGGCCAAGGCCAAAGAGGCGGCGGCGCTCTACGAGAAGGCCCTGGCCGCGGACCCCAAGAGCGAGGAGGCGGCCTGGAAGCTGGCCCGGGCGGAGTACTGGGTGGGCATGCACAGCCCCAAGGACGCAAAGCTGGCCATCTTTGAAAAGGGCGTGAACGCGGCCAAGCGGGCCATCGCCATCAACCCCAAGAGCCTTCCCGGCCACTACTGGCTGGGGGTGAGCTACGGGGTCTACGGCAGCGCCAAGGGCATCATGGAGAGCCTGTCGTTGGTGGACCCCATCAAGGAGGAGATGGCCACGGTCATCAAGCTGGACCCCAACTATGAGGCTGGCGGGCCCTACCGTGTGCTGGGGCGGCTCTACTTCAAGCTGCCCGGCCTGTTCGGGGGCGACAATGACAAGGCCATCGAGAATCTGAAGATCGCGGTGAAAAAGGGACCCCACCGCTATATCAACCAGATCTATTTGGCCGAGATCTACTACGACGAGGACATGGTGGGCGAGGCCAAGGCCCTGTTGGACGCGGTGGTGGCCGGTCCGGTGGAGCCGGGCTACGAGCCCGAGACCGTGGAGTGGAAGGCCCAGGCCAGGAAGATGCTCTCCAGCCACTAGAAGCGGCCCGATCAAACCCGGGCCGGTCCCGCCGGGGCCGGCCCGGTTTTTTAACAGCGAGGCGAATGACATAATGCGACGCCCGGTGGTGGACATGGCCGCCTGCACCATGTGCGAGGGCTGCCTGGATCTGGTGCCCGAGGTCTTTGCGCTCAACCAGGCCGGGGGCTACATCGAGGTGGCCGATCTGGAGAGCTACCCCGAGGAGGCGGTGCAAGAGGCCATGGCCGACTGCCCCGCCGAGGCCATCTTCTGGGAGGAGGCGTGATGAAGCGCTGGCGCTGCACGGTATGCGGTTATCTGCACGAGGGCAAGAGCCCGCCGGACAAGTGCCCCCAGTGCGGGGCGGACATGAACCGCTTCGTGTTGGATGCGCCCCTGGAGCCCGAGCTGGAGGAGATGGTGCGCGCCGCCTTTGCCGGCGAGGCCAAGGCCGCCGCGCGCAACAGCGCCTTTGCCCGCCGGGCCCGGGCCGAGGGCCTGCCCCAGGTGGCCGCCCTGTTCGCGGCGGTGGCCGAGGCCGAGCGGGTGCACGCGGGCGAGCTGCTGCCCTACCTGGAAGGCGCGGTAATGAGCACCGAAGAGAACCTGCAAGCCGCCTTTGAGCACGAGATCGCGGCCAAGGGCGAGCACTACCCGCCCATCCTGGCCGCGGCGGTGAAGGCCAAGCGGCCGGATTTGGAGTGGGCCCTGGTGCGGGCCCGCGACGTGGAGGCGCGCCACGCCGAGCTTTACAAGCGTGCGCTCAGCGCCCTGGCTGCGGACCGCCAGGTCACCTACCACGTGTGCGAGGTCTGCGGCTACGTGTTCGACGGCTCACTGCCCGAGACCTGCCCGGTTTGCCGGAGCGGCAAGGATCAGTTCAAGAAGATCGGTTGAGCGAGCGGAGGAGAGTCCGAGGGGGAACGTGAGTCGCGGGGCAGAGTCCGGTTTTCAGGGTCAGCGGTCTAGTCGCCGATGGCCACCCCGGCGGTGGCGTCGTCGATGCAGCCGTCCAACTCTTCCTTGCTGGCGTTCTTGGGGTCCTTTAGCGCCGACACCGGGCAGATGAACTGATTGCCCGCATTGTCCTTCACCCACACGAATCCTTCATGCGTCTCGGCCATTGCTACCAACCTCCATGTAATTAGGAATCTCATTACCAGGTTGGGGGCGAGGCCCACCGAATGTCAAGTGAAACACAGGTGTATGATGCGGGAGACGGTCTCCGCCTAGTAGCGCAGCTTCAGGCCGCCCCGCCGGGGATCGGAGACCCCGCCCAGGGTGAGCCAGCGGCCGGGCCACACGACGAGCCACAGGGCGGGCAGGAGCATCAGGGCGTCGCGCAGCGCGGCCTCGTAGCCGGCGGGGTGGCTCGCCTGGCCCGGGAAGCAGCCGCAGTCAAAGCCCGCCCCGGTTATACCCGCGTAGACCATCAGGCCGGTGAAGAACAGAAGCATCCCCGAGGCCCACACCGCCGCCGCCCGGGTGGCCAGCCCCAACAAGAGGCACGCCCCCAACACCAGCTCCAGCCAGGCCATGAGCACGCTGCCCCCGTTGACCATCCAAAGGGGGATAAGGCCGTATTGGGCCACCGAGGCGGCGAAGGTGGCCGGGTCCCATACCTTGTCGTGAGCCGCCCACAGGAAGAGCCCGGCCAAAAACAGGCGGCTGAGCAGGGAGACGAACTCGGCCAGGCTTCTCATGGCCGCGCCCTCCGGGGGGCCTTCACCGGCAGGCCGGCGGCCCGCCAGGCGTCGAAGCCCGCGTCCAAGACATAGACCCGCTCCAGGCCCTGCTCGCGCAAATACTGCCCGATCTGGGCGGCGGGCCAGCGGCTGGCGCTGCGGCCATAGACCAGCACCGCCGGGGCGGCCGACACCGTGTCTTTGAGCAGGGGCCAGAGCAGCTTGAGTTCCTGGGGGTAGAGGTTCACCGCGCCGGCGGCATGGGCCAGCTTGTATGGACCGGCCTCGCGGGCGTCCACCAGCAGGGCGCCCTGCTCGCGCAGGGCGGCCGCCTGGGCCAGGCCCGCCTTTTGCCACAAGGGGCGCTCGATGTAGGGAGGCATCCAGCCCACGCCCTGGGGCATGAACAGGTTGAAGGCCAAACCCCCGGCCGCGGCCACCACCAGGATGAAGGCCATGGACAATAAAACTGGCAACGAGCGGCGGCGGCTCAAGAATAGACTCCAGCAGGGGTGTCCGTTTCAGTGTAGCCCCCCCGTGTCCGGGCCGCAAGCCGCCCTCGGGGCGGCCGATTCACAAGCGTCAAATCTATTGTCACAAGGGAATTATGGTGCTACATTTTCTGATCAATACTTATTCCTTAAATCGGCGGCTTGCCGGGGTGTCCGCATAGGAGGAGCTGCGTGAAGCGCTTGCCTGCCATAGTGATGGTGTTGTTCCTGGCCGTGTTCTCGCTCAGCGCTTGCGGCGGCGGGGGCGGCGGGGGGGGCGGCAACACCCTGTCCAAGGACGACATCGTCATCATGCTGGGCAACTCCATCACCCGGCGGGGCGACTGGTCCGGCCTGTTCCCCAACAACACCTTCCTGAACTACGGCGTGGACGGCGCCGAGACCAGCCAGATCCTCTCGCGGCTCAGCGCGGCCCTGTCGCGGAACCCCAAGGTGCTCTGCGTCATGGGCGGCATCAACGACTTCATCCACGGCCTGTCCGTGGGCACCGCCTACAACAACCTGCGCCAGATCGTGGTGCGCACCAAGGCGGCGGGGGTCATCTGCATCGTGCAGTCCACCCTGTACACCGGCGAGGGCTATCCCCATTCGGCCACCATCAACGCCAAGGTGACCGAGCTCAACAGCATGCTGGCCGGCTTGGCCAACTCCGAGGGGCAGCGCTGGCTGGACCTCAACTCCTCCATGGCCGAGGGCGGATACCTCAAGGTGCAATACCTGCTCAGCGACAACCTGCACCCCAACGGCGAGGGCTATGCCCACTGGGCCGACCGCCTCAACGGCGCCCTGCCCTAGCCCGGCCCGATCCCACAATAAACAACGCCCCGGCCAGAGCTGGCCGGGGCGTTTCTATGTGCTAGGGGTACCTCTTTATTCGCCTGTCTCTTATAGACTATAGCATTTTTCATACCCCACAGATTGCCATAGCATATCCAAGATAGGCTTAATAATTTGTTGCGGTTCCACTCCATAATTATTTATCTCGAATGCAGGGAAAACGAGATGGCTCTCTTTAATTGTATGTCTGTGCTCCATACCCTTGACGGCCAAAACATAACCTTTTATATCTATTAAGGCATAGGAAAAGTATAAAGGAGTCGGTACTTGCCTCCTCTTTAATGATTCTAAGTAGTTACGCAAAGCCCTTATTAAGTGCTCCTGTAAAATCTGACTTGCTATATATTTTTCAGGTCCATTTTCCTTGCCGGGGTAATACGGTGTACAGTAGGAATCTACAGCTTCAAGCGCCCCATTTCTAAACATTTGGGTGTAACCATTCGCATGGTATAACAAATAACCATCAAAATTATGCCTCGAATTCCAACTGGATGCGCTTATTGGCGGAAATCCTTTCCCATTCTCCAGTGAAATGTCAAAGAATTGTGGTTGAGAATAATCAAAAGATGCTAATGGTAAAATATGCAAGACACTTTTCCCGCCTTCATTAACCTGAGTCGGCACTTCACCTGCAATGATTTTACCGATCCTTTCGTTTATAAATCGTTTTATTCTTTTAATATTTTCTTCAGCACCCACAAACGCAGCCCTGATTTCAGCAACATCTAATGGGTAAGTACCGTTGCTACTCCTAGCATAGAATTGAGATCTCTTGCTTAGCCATACCATATGGGGCCTCGCGATGCTCCTCGGGACACGCACAACAAAAACAGGCCCTCTTTCAAACCCTTCAATGGACTGAAAAGAAACTTCGGGGATTATTCTGGGTTCAACCCCAACTCTTATTACCTGCTGCAGTTGTAGTTTTGTTTGGTCAGCGTTGCCCGCCTCAACGCCGATTGCATCTTCTGGCTTTCCAGAGTTTTTCCCATTTTCTTGAGCCTCAACTATTCCATACACAATATCTCCGCCGGCCGAATTGGCCAACGAAGACACCAGGCCCAAGAATTTTTCTTTTTTGATACTGTCTTCTAGCCGAGGAAGATTTCGCTTGTATTCCAGCGTCTTGTCTTCTTCGCGCTGTTGCGCAACAAGAGCCTCGATATCTTCCTTGGTGATCTGGTCTATCGGCTTGGGTATCACGGCTAGCCCCCCAGCTAACTCCCATTAACGATTAGTCGCGGGCCGTCCGTGGCGGCCTACCGGTACATCATGTTGATCAGCTCGGCATAGGTCTCATTGATGTACTTGCGCTTGACCTTCATGGTGGGGGTCACCTCGCCGTCCTCTTCCAACAGCTTCTTGGGCAGGATGGTGAAGCGCTTGATCTGCTCCACCCGGGCCAGGGTCTTGTTCACGTCGTCGATCTCCTGGCCGATGAGCTGGTTGATCTCCTTGTCCTTGGTCAGGCTGGCGTAGGTGGTGAAGGGAATCTTGTGGTCCTGGGCGTACTTGACCACGTTGTCCTCGTCGATGAAGACCAGGGCGCTGACGAATTTGCGCTGGTCGCCGATGACCACCGCGTCGTTGATGTAGGGGCTGAACTTGAGCTTGTTCTCGATGTACTGCGGCGCGATGTTCTTGCCGCCGCTGGTGATGATCAGGTCCTTCTTGCGGTCGGTGATGGTCAGATAGCCGCGCTCGTCCAGCTGGCCCACGTCGCCCGAGTGCAGCCAGCCGTCCTCCAGGGTCTCGGCCGTGGCCTCGGGGTTGTGGTAGTAGCCCAAGAACACGTTCTCGCCCTTGACCAGGATCTCGCCGTCCTCGGCGATCTGCACCGTGACCCCCGGAATCTCGGGGCCCACGTTGTCCGCCTCGATGATGTCGCCCTGGTGGATGGTGGTGGGGCCGGTGTCCTCGGTCTGGCCGTAGACCTGCCTAAGCGGCAGGCCGATGGCGTGGTAGAACCTGAGCACGTCCGGGCCGATGGGCGCCGCGCCGCTGACCGCCAGGCGCACCCGCTCCAGGCCCAGGCGCTCCTTGAGCTTCTTGAACACCAAAAAGTGGGCCAGGTTGAAGGCCAGCTTGAGGCCCCCGCCCACTCCGCCGGGGGAGAGGCGGGCCGCCGCCCGGCGTCTGCCGATCTTCAGGGCCAGGCCGAAGACCAGGCGCTTGAACCAGGTGGCGTCCTTCATCTTGATGAAGATGGAACTGGAGTATTTCTCCCAGATGCGCGGCACCGCGAAGAACACGGTGGGGCTCACCTCCACCACGTTCTCGGTCACCGTGTCCACGTTCTCGATGAAGTTGATGGTGTACATGAACCTCAGGTGCATGTAGACCGAGAACATGCGCTCGGCGATGTGGCTCAGCGGCAGGAACGAGAGTAGCTCGTCGTCCTCGTACACCGGGATGGCCTTGGCCAGGGCCTTGGTGGTCCAGAGCACGTTGTTGTGGCTGAGCATGGCCCCCTTGGGCGGGCCGGTGGTGCCGCTGGTGTAGATGAGCAGGGCCAGGTCGTCGCGCTGCCTGCTCTGCAGGCGCTGTTCGAACAGGCCCGGGTTGGCCTGGTCGTGCTCGGCCCCCAGGACCAGAAGCTCCTCGAAGCTCATCACCATGGGGTCCACAAAGTGCCTGAGGCCCTCGGTGTCGATGACCACGATCTTTTTCAGGTGGGGGCAGTCGCCGCGCACCTGGAGCGCCTTGTCCAGCTGCTCCTCGTCCTCCACCACGTAGACCTTGGCCTCGGAGTGGCCCAGGATGTAGCCGCACTCCTCGGCCGCGTTGGTGGTGTAGATGCCCGTGGTCACCCCGCCGGCGGCCATGGTGCCCATGTCGGCGTAGAGCCACTCGGGCCGGTTCTCGCCGATCACGGCCACGATGTCCCCGGAGCCGATGCCCAGGGCGGCCAGACCCATGGCCGTGGCCCGCACCTTGGCCCCGTAGTCGTTCCAGGAGATGTCGTGCCAGAGGCCGAACTCCTTGACCCGCATGGCGGTGCGCTGGCCCAGGCGGGCCACCCGCTCGAAAAGCAACTGGGGAATATTTTGAATAGCCGGGGATGCGGGGGGCGGGGCGGGGCTCGTCATGTCGCGCTCCCTTGCGGGGTTAACCTTGGGCCGGGGTGGTGGACTTGCGGCGGGGCCGGCGGCGCCGGCGGCGGCGCTTGTTCTTGGCGCCTCCCCGCGAGCTTTGGCGGTCCAGGGCGGCCAGGTCGTGGCCCAAAAGCCGGGCCAGTTCGCAGGCCACCGGGAAATATCCCTTGGTGGTCACCTTGCGGGGCAGGCTTTGGCCGGGCTGCTCCCAGCGCACGAAGGACATGAGCCCGGCGATCTGTCCGGCCCGCTCCATCACCCGCTTGGCGAAAGCCACCGGCTTGGTCAGGGCGGGCAGGGCGTCGCGCACGAACAGGGACCACTGGGCCCGGCCCTGACGGCCGGGGTCGAACTCGCGAGTGGAGGCCTCTTCCTCCAGGGCGGGCCAGAACAACAGGCAGACCACCACCGGGTCCTCTACATCCTTGCCCGCGGCCAGCTCCTTATCCACCTTGGCCATCAGATCCACCGCCCGGGCCCGGGCGGCGCTGTCGTCCGCCCCGTAATAGGGCTCCAAGGTGGGCAGCAGGTGATAGAGCACCCCGGTGTGGTGGGCCAGCTCCAGCCAGGAGGCCGAAGCCCCGCCCTTGAGGTCGCGCATCAGCTCGTCGCGCACCCGGCTGGTGGGACACAGGGCCAGCTTGTCGCCATGGGCCTGGATGGCCTCCAGGGTGTCGGGGGTCAGGGTGAGGGAGGCGCGGGCCGCGTGGCGGATGGCCCGAAGCACCCGCACCGGGTCGCGGTGGAAACGCACCTGGGCGTCGCCCACCCCCCGGATGAGGCCGGCCTTCAGGTCGGCCAGGCCGTTCACGTAGTCCACCACGCTGTAATCGGCGATGTTGTAGAACAGGGCGTTGATGGTCAGGTCGCGGCGCAAGGCGTCCTCGGCCGGGGTGCCGTAGGTGTTGTTGTCGCAGAGCACCTCGTTCTCGCCGTCGGTCTCGTCGCCGGCCCGGCGGAAGGTGCTCACCTCGATGATCTTGTTGCCCCGGAAAAACACCTGCACCAGGCGGAAACGCTTGCCGATGACCCGGCTGTTCTTGAACAAACGGCGCACCTCGCCCGGCGTGGCGTCGGTGCTGATATCGAAATCCTTGGGCCGGCGCCCTAGGAGCAGGTCACGCACCCCACCGCCCACCAGATAGGCCCTATGGCCGTGGTTGTGCAGGCGGTAGAGAACCTTCAAGGCATCGTCGTCGATGTTCTTGCGGCTTATCCCGTGCTCTGCCCTGGGGATAATGAGCGGCTCGGGTAGGTTGTCACACGAAGTAGGGGGGACGGCTGAACTCACTGGCGCTTCCGGCTGGGGTATGCCTCTGACCTAAATTGGGCTATTATCATATAGCATAGCATCCTGAAAATAAAGGGGTTGTATGCGGCCCGCCGACCAGGGGGAGAATAAGGCCTTGCAGAACCTGGAGCAATATCTGGACAGCGCCCGCGCCGCCGCCAAAGCCGGGGCCGAGGCGCTCATGGAGCGTTGGGGCCACCGCCTCAACGTGGAGGCCAAGAGCAGCTTCGATTATGTGACCGATGCCGATTTGGCCAGTGAAAACGTGGTGTTGGAAGTTCTACGCACCCGTCACCCCGAGCACGACATCCTCTCGGAGGAGACCCCGGCCGACCTGGCCCGGGCCCAGGCCCTCAAGGGCCCCCTCTGGGTGGTGGACCCCTTGGACGGCACCACCAACTTCATCCACGGCTTCCCCCACGTGGCGGTGAGCGTGGGCCTGCTGCTGGATGGCCGCCCGGCGGTGGGCGTGGTGCGCGACGTGACCAAGGGCGAGGAGTTCTTCGCCATCCTGGGCGGGGGGGCCTGGCTGGGCCGGACCCGGCTCAAGACGGCTGAGCTGCCCATGGAGCGGGCCCTGTTGATGACCGGCTTCCCTTTCCGGGAGAAAAACCTTCTGGATCGCTATCTGGAGCTGTTCAAGGCCCTGTTCACCCGCTGCGCCGGGGTGCGCCGGGCCGGGGCCGCTGCTTTGGATTTGGCCTACGTGGCCGCCGGGCGGGGTCAGGGCTTCTGGGAGCTGGGGCTCAAGCCCTGGGATTTGGCCGCGGGGGTGCTTTTGGTCAGCGAGGCCGGGGGAGTGGTCACGGACTTCGTGGGCGGAGACAAGGCGCTATGGTCCGGTGACGTGGTGGCCGCCGCGCAGGGAACCCACCCTTGGGTGCTGGAGCAATGCCGCGCGTTCTTCGGGGACAGGGAGGGCGCTTAGCCGCTGCCTCCCCAGATGTCTTCCCAGCCGGGGGCGCAAAGGTCGAGGTCTTCGATCTTCTTATCGCCCTTGGTCTTCTTGTAGATGCAGAAGTGGCAGGTAAAGTTGGGCCACATATTGGCCGCGGCTATGTCCAGGCAGAAGACGTAGTGCGGACACTCGAAGTTCCGTTCCCCCAGGTGGTTGCGGGGGTTGGCATCATCTGGCAGATACAAATGTTTCAACTCCAGATGCTGAAGGGGCCCGTAGCAAGCTAGGTTGCGAAACTAGCACAGTTTTCCCTTGGAGGCAAGTGTTGGGCGTAGAGCCGGGCCGGCTGCTGGCCCACGTGGACATGGACGCCTTTTACGCGGCGGTGGAAAGGCTGGATGACCCCACCCTCGCGGGCAAGCCCATCATCGTGGGCGGCGGCAAGCGAGGGGTGGTTTCGGCCGCTTCCTACGAGGCCCGCCGCTACGGGGTGCGCTCGGCCATGCCCATGTTCCAGGCCCGGGCCCGCTGCCCCCAAGGCGTGTACCTGCGCCCGCGCATGGAGCGCTACGTGGAACTCAGCCGCCAGGTCATGGCCGTGCTGGCCGGCTTCAGCCCCCTGGTGGAGCCGGTGAGCGTGGACGAGGCCTACCTGGACCTTAGCGGCACCGCCCGCCTCTGGGGCCCGCCCCACCAGACCGGCAGGGCCATCAAGCAGGCGGTGCGATCGGCCACGGGCCTCACCTGCTCGGTGGGCCTGGCCCCGGTGAGGTTCCTGGCCAAGATCGCCTCCGACCGCGACAAGCCCGACGGCCTCACCGTGGTGAGCGATCTGGAGGCCTTTCTGGCCACGGTGAGCCTGGCCGAGGTGCCGGGCGTGGGGGCCAAGGCCCGTGAGCGCCTGGGGGCCATGGGCCTCACCCGGCTCGTCGAGGCGCGTGGGCTGGGGGCCGAGCGCCTGGAGCGGGCCCTGGGGGTGTTCGGCCGTCGCCTGTGGGATTTGGCCTGGGGGCGCGACGATACGCCGGTGAGCCCGGGGCGCGAGGTGAAAAGCGTGAGCAACGAGCGCACCCTGGAGGGCGACACCACCGACCGCGAGCTCTTGGCCGCCCACCTGCTGGGCCTGAGCCAGAAGGTGGCCCGGCGGCTGCGGCGCGGCGGCCTGGTGGGGCGCACCGTGACCCTGAAGCTCAAGCACGCCGACCACCGCCTGGTGACGCGCAGCGAAACCCTGGCCGGGCCCATCGACGGGGCCGAGGAGATCTACGCCGCCGCCCGCGGCCTGCTGGAAGCCTACGCCTTGCCCGGCCCCTTCCGCCTCATCGGGGTGGGGGTCAGCCACCTGGCCGAGCCCGGCGCGGGCCAGGCCGGGCTCTTCGCCGCGCCGGCCAAGGAGCGGCGCGGCGCCCTGGGCAAGGCCGAGGACGCCATCGTGGCCCGCTTCGGAGAAAAGGCCCTCACCCGGGCGGGCAGCCTCGGCGCCCTGGACCAGCGCCCTTCCAAGCGGCATAATAGGGACGAAACCGAATAATCGAATTCATCCGGGGAGCCCTCTCCCCAAGGAGCCCGTTTTTTTATGCCCAGCTTTGCCCAGACCCACTCTCGAGTCACCAGCTACTACGTCCTGCAAGACAAACAGGACATCCTGCAGCAATTGGTGCATGCGGCCCGCTGGAAGAAACCCGTGCTCATCGTGCCGGCCCTGGCCAGCGAATTCACCGATCCCGAAAACCGCCCGGTGTTCGAAAACATCGTGAACGAGCTGGCCGGAGCCAAGTATTTGGCTCACGTGATCTTTGGCCTGGACCAAGCCAGCGAACAAGACGTGCGCACCTGCATAGACATCTGCCACAAAGGCGGACTTCACAACTCCATAATTCAGTGGAACGACGGTCCGGCGGTGAGCGGCATCTACCAGATGCTCGAAGACGGCGGCTTTGATTTGTCGCGCCGGGGCAAGGGCCGCAACGTTTTCATGGGCTTCGGGGTGGCCATGGCCCTGGGCGCCACCTGCGTGGGCCTGTTGGACGCGGACATCAAGACCTTCCAGCGCCGCCAACTGGACCGGCTGTTCTACCCGGTATTGGTGCATAACTACCCGTTCTCTAAAGCCTTCTACGCCCGCTGGAACGGCCAGCGCCTCTTTGGGCGGGTCAAGCGCCTGCTCTTGGACCCCATCCTTTTGGCCCTGAAGCGCAAGTTCAGCGAGGGCAGCGAAGAAAAGATGCTCCGGCTGGTGGACTTCCTGCTCAGCTTCGACTACCAGCTTTCAGGCGAGGTCTGCCTGGACATGTGGCTGCTCCGGAAGATGCGCTACTCTTTGAACTGGGGCGTGGAGATATTCACCCTCATCGAGGTGTTCCGCAAGGCCTCCCACGTGGCCCAGGTGGAGTTCACCCGCAAGAGCTTTGACCACAAGCACCAGCGGGTGAGCACCGATGACCCCCAAAAAGGGCTGCACAAGATGTCCCTGGACATCATCCAAACCCTATTGCACGCCCTTATCGTGGAAGAGGGCCTGGAAGTGGGCGAGGAGTTCTTCCGCGACCTGGCTCTCACCTACGAGTCCATCGCCGAGGAGACCATCAAGAAGTACTCGGACAACGCCGAGTTCAACAACCTGACCTACGACCGCGATACCGAGGAGAGCATGGTCTACGAGGTGCTCTCCCGGGCCATCGTGCAGACCGCCGACCACTTGGCCGCCCCCTCGCACATCGCGGAAAAAATGCTCCGGCTCACCGCGGCCTACGATGATTTCAAGCCGTACGTGGATCAGGGCCTGCAACAGACCATTCTGCGCCTGGAGGAAAAGCTCCGGGAGGAATCCCTGGAGGTGCGCAACCTGCCCTCCTGGGAGCGCATCCTATGGAAGCTTCCCGAGGTGTCCGCTCACATCGTGGATGCTCTGGAAGAGGACAAGCAGCGCTTCAAATAGGCGCGCCCCCATACAGTCACAACGCCTGCCCTCCCCGCGACTGGGCCGGGTGGAACGCAACGAGAGGAATAAACGTGGCCAGCGATTACGATGAATTGACCGTGCAATACGAGGAAGACGGCCAGGTCCTGGTGGAGGAGCTGGACAAGCAGATACTCAACAAGGGCCTGTGGACCACGGTGCTGTTCCTCTACCGCGAGCTGGACAAGAAGACCGGCGAGTTCAAGGAGCCCAAGGCTGGCTTCCGGCGCTACCAGAAGGTGGGCGGCGTGTTCCGCAAGCGCGACGCCATCAACCTGAGCGAGAAGACCGCGCCCCAGGTGGTGGAGCAGCTCAAGGCCTGGTTCAAGATTTAAGCCCGCCCTTTTCCTGCCCCCCGGAGCTATAATGGCCGCCGTGGGGCGTTTTTTTGTCTGTTTGGGGGATGCGCAGGTGGAACTGAGCTTTTCCAACGCCCGGGTCGCCCTGACCCGCCTGTTCGAGCTGGAGCCGGTGGCCGATTACCACATCGCCGGCCGCCGGGTCATCGTGTGCGGGCGGCCGGACTGGCTGGTGGACTACGAGGGGCTTTCCTACCAGAGCGAGCCCGGCGCGGTGGAGCGCGCCCTGGAGGCGGCCCTGGCCGCCTGGCTGGAGCGGGGCCAGCTCAGCGCCATGGCCGCTCTCTCCGGGGCCTTTTTGGTGCTGGTGGCCTCGGGCGAGGCCCTGGAGCAGGTGCTGGCCTCGGACGAGCTGCCCAACACCGTCTACTGGTGGCAAGGCGGGGGCGGCGTGGTGATCTGCGACGACTGGCGGCGCTACACCGCGGGCGTCGATCCCCTGGCCTGGGACTCCTACGACCCCGGGCAGCTGGCCTGGTTCAGCCGCCGCAAGACCTGCGCCCCGGGGCGCACCTACTTTAAGGGCCTCAACCGCCTCAGCGCGGCGGTGCTCTACGCGGTGGGGCCCGAGGGCCTGAGCGCCACGTCCGCCGCCCTGCCCGAGCCCCCGGCCGAGAACCGCGCCTTTTCCTGGGACGACCTCTACGCCGTGGTGGGCCGCCGCCTGGACCAGGGCCCCTACAGCCTGTGCTACTCCACGGGCATCGACTCGCATTATCTGCTCATGAGCCGGCACGAGGGCATCGACGACGTGCTGACCATCTACTACGCCGCGCCCTATCACGACACCGAGCGCAGCAAGGAGGCGGCCGCCGCCCTGGTCAACTGCCTGGCCGCGGCCAAGCCCTACACCCCGGTGGAGGTGGATTTCGCCGACCCGGTGCACCGGCCCCGTTTGGAGCACTCGGTGGCCACCGACCCCTTCGCGGCCCATTACGCGGCCTCCATGTACCAGCTCTTCGGCGCGGCCCGGCAGGAAACGGTGCTCAGCGGGCAGAACGCGGACACCATGCAGTTCTTCGCGCTCACCTCGCGCATGGGGCCGCGTCAGCTCTTGTTCAAGAGCCCGGCCTCGCCCCAGCGCCCCCTGGCCCGGGTGGCCTACCGCCGCGAGGCGGCGGGCTCCTTCGGGGGGGTCAAGCCCGGCGGCATGTTGGACCAGCGCATGCTCCTGGGCCACGCCGAGCAGCTCAACCGCCTGAGCGGCGGGCGCGGCTACTGGCCCATATTGCAGTTCAAGCGCATGCACAACATGACCACGGGCAACACCGCCTTGTTTAAGAACGCGGCCCGCTTCTGGGGCAAGACGGTGTGCTTCCCCTATCTGGAGCCCCTGGTGTTCTACGTGTCCGCCTACTTCCGGCGGCCCCTGGGCGACATCCTGGACCCCAAGGGCCATTTGCGGCGGCGCTACCACCGGGTGGAGCACCACGCCATCCCCCTGCCCATGGGCCAGGGCGAACCCTTCGCGGCCAGCCCCCTGTTCGCTTGGGCCGCCGGCGGCCTGGAGTCCCTGGCCCCGGAGCTGAAGCAACGCATCGACCAAGCGGTGAGCGAGCCCCTGGCCCGGGTGGCGCTCTACACCTTCGCCCGCCTGGCGACCGCCGAGGGGGCCTAGGCGCGGTGGCCGGGGGGATTATCTCGTGATAATCTAATTACATTGATCAACCGAAGCATGAAGAGGGCCGCGTGAAGTTTCGCTTTTGGGGAACCCGGGGATCGCTTCCCGCGCCGGGGCCGGACACCCTGGTCTACGGCGGCAACAGCACCTGCTGCGCCATCGAGCACCAGGGACGCCATCTGGTCATCGACGCGGGCAGCGGCATCCGCGCCCTGGGCATGGAGCTGATGGGCCCCGGCGTGATGGGCGGAAGCCAGTCCTCCGAGGGCCTGGATGTCGCCCTGCTCATGACCCACCTGCACTTCGACCACATCATGGGCTTCCCCTTCTTCGCCCCGGCCTACACCCCCGGCGCCAAGGTCCGCCTGGGCGGCTGGCCCAAGGGCATGGCCGGCATAAAGGGCATGTTCAAGAACGGCCGCTACGACGGCGGCTTCCCGGTAGCCTTCTCCGACCTGCCCAGCGAGGTCTTCCACGACGAGGCCCTGACCCCGCCGCGCTTCTCCTGGCAGGGGCTGGAGATACGCACCACTCCGCTCAACCATCCCCAGGGGGCCATCGGCTACCGCTTCGAGGCCCCGGGCGGGGCCCTGGTGTTCATCACCGACAACGAGCTGCCCGTGGGCGGGCCGCCCCCGGCCGAGCTGGTGGAGTTCTGCCGGGGAGCGGCGGTACTCATCCACGACGCGCAGTACCTGCCCGGCGAGATGGACATCTGCGTCGGGCGGGGCCACTCCGAGTTCCGCGCCTGTCTGGCCCTGGCCAAGGCCGCCGGGGCCGACCGCCTCATCCTGACTCACCACGACCCCGGGCGCAGCGACGCCCAGATTGACGCCATGATCGCCGAGGCCCGCGCCGAAGCGGGCAGCCTGCCAGTGGAAGGAGCCCGCGAGGGCCAGACTCTGGAACTCTGAGCCAAGCCGAGGGGGGGCGCCGGATGAACCGGCCAAGACGCTTCATTCTGGCCAACGCCATGCTTTTAGGCAACATGATGGCCAACTTCATGGGCGTGGTCATCATGGGCCTGCTGGACCGCTTCGGCTACATGGTCCCGCTGCCCCGCACCAAAGCGGTGGTCACCCTCATCATCTCCTACGACCTCTTCGCCTTCTGCCTGGGGGTGGGGATACTGCTCTTTTGGGAGCGGCCAATCCGCCGCCACCTCAAGGACCTGTACCGGGGCACCCAGACCCCGCGCCCGGCGTTGAGCCTGGCCCGCCGCCGCCTGCTCAACGAGCCCTGGCTGGCCATGGGCCTGAACCTGGGCCTGTGGGTCCTGGCGGCCATCATCTTCCCGGTGGTGCTCTGGCAAGACCCCGCCTCCGCCCCCCTGGCCGCGGTGATGGCCATGCGCTCCCTGCTGGTGGGGCTCATCACCATGACCTCGGCCTTTTTCCTGCTGGAGCACATGCTCCAGCACCGCCTGGCCCCGGTGTTCTTCCCCCAGGGGGGCATCACCCGGGTGCGCGGCGTCCGGCACATGAAGATCGGGCTGCGCCTGAGCATGTTGACCATGGCCGCCAGCATGTTGCCTCTTTTCGCCATTCTCTCCACCATCCACTCCTCGCGCCGCCTGCTGGCCAAGGGAATACTGCCTCCGGAGCAGATGCTCGCCGACCTGCAAAACTCGGTGGCCTTTCTGTGCTTCATCTTCATGCTCAACGCGGCGGGGCTCACCCTTCTCACCCGCCTGAACATGGTGCGGCCCCTTCGGGAGATCGTCCGCGCCCTGCTGCGCGTCCGCGAGGGCGACTTCAGCGCCCGGGTGGAGGTGATGTCCAACGACGAGATCGGCTACACCGCCGAGGCCATCAACCAGATGACCGCCGGCCTGGCCGAGCGCGAGCGCATCAAGGACACCTTCGGCAAGTACGTGTCCCAGCAGGTGCGCGACGAGATATTGGCCGGGCGCATCCCCCTGGACGGCGAGATCAAGCAGGTGACCATGCTCTTCGCCGACCTTCGGGACTTCACCCCCCTGGTGGAAAACACTGAGCCCAAGAAGGTGGTGAGCATCATCAACGGCTACTTCACCCGCATGACCGAGGCGGTGGAGAATAGCAGCGGCCTGGTGCTGCAATACGTGGGCGACGAGATCGAGGCGGTGTTCGGCGCGCCCCTGGCCCTGGCGGGCCATCCCCGCCTGGCCCTGGAGGCGGCCTGGAACATGCGCGCCGCCCTGGCCGAGTACAACGCCGTCCTGGCCGCCCAGGGCGGGCCCCAGCTGCGCCACGGCATCGGCATCCACACCGGCGCGGCCATGGCGGCCAACATCGGCGGCGGGGGGCGGCTCTCCTATGCCCTGGTGGGCGACACGGTTAACCTGGCCGCCCGCCTGCAAGACCTCACCAAGGTGCTGGGCCGCGACATTCTCCTGAGCGGGGACACCGCCGCGGCCCTGGAGCCGGGGAGCCGGGTGGAGTACCTGGAAAACACCCTGGTCAAGGGCCGCACCCAGCCCGTGGAGGTCTACGCCGCCCTATAACCAACCGGGCGTTTCTGTTAGAGTGGGGGGCGAGGAGGGGTGAGCGGGGGCTCCCCCCTGGGCCGCGCCGAGGCGGCCCGTTCAGCGCCCTGGTAGGGGGGCGTTTTCCCCAAAATTTGGTGCCTAGGTATGATCATCGCCTTTATGATGGACCCGCTGGAGTCCATCGAGCCGGAGAACGAAACCACCTCCTGGTTGATGTACGAGTGCAACCAGCGGGGGCACACGGTTTTCTTCCTGGAACCCCACGACATCTACGTGCGCGGCTCCCGCCTGGTGGCCCGTATGCGTAACGTCAGCGTGGCGCCGGGCCTGTCCATGCGGGAATACTGGGACCTGGTGCTGGGCTGCTTGCAGCGCGACGAGCTGATCTTCGAGGATATCACCGACATCGACGCGCTGTTTTTACGCAAGGACCCGCCGCTCAACTACCAGACCATGGAATACCTGCACCACGTGGGCAAGGACGTGTTCATCATCAACTCCACCCACGGGCAGATGGTGGCCTCCTCCAAGCTTTACCTGCTCAACTTCCCGGGGATCATCCCCGAGACCCACGTAAGCCGCGACCCCAAGCGCCTGCGCAAGATCATCGACGAGTTCGGCGGAGCCATGGTGGTCAAGCCGCTGAGCCGCTCCAAGGGCGAGGGGGTGATCAAGGTCTCCAGCGCGGACCGCGACAACCTGAACTCCCTGATCCACTACTACGTGAACTCCTACAAGCCCTATCCCGACCGCGAGGCCATCATGGTGCAGGAGTACCTCAGCCAGGTGCGTGAGCACGGCGACGTGCGCATCATGCTCCTGAACGGCGAGATCCTGGGGGCCATGCGGCGCATCCCGGCCGAGGGCGACTTCCGCACCAACATCCACGCCGGGGCCAGCCCGGCCAAGCACGTGATCAGCGACAGCGACCGCCGCATCTGCGAGACCATCAAGCCGCGGCTCATCACCGACGGGCTCTATTTCGTGGGCCTGGACATCATCGGCGACAAGCTGGTGGAGATCAACGTGGTGAGCCCCGGCGGCATCCCGCGCATCAACCGCCTGGACAACATCAAGATCGAGGCCTCGGTCATCGACTTCGTGGAAGAGCAGGTGGAGGCGCTCAAGGGGGGCTCCGCCATATCGTGACCCTGCCCCTGGTCATCACCCTGCCCCACGCCTCGGCAAAGCTGCCCCCCGAGGCGGCCGCCCGCCTGGCCCTGGGGCCGGTGGAGGCTCAGGAGTCGGTGGACCTGGGCTCCAGCGAGGTCTTCGGCCCCCTGCCGGTGCTCTCCCTGATCCCCGCCCCCTTTTCCCGCCTGGCGGTGGACCTGAACCGCGCCCCGGAGGACTTCGGCCCCAAGGGGGTCATGGCCCTCACCGACTACGCGGGGCGCGAGGTGTTCCGGCCGGGGCGGGTGCCGGGACGGGCGGAGGTGGCGGCCGGGGTGGCAGACTGGTGGCGGCCCTGGCATGCGGCGGTGGCCAAGGCCCTGGCCGCGCCGGGGGTGGCCGCGCTCATCGACGGGCACAGCCTGGACGGGGTGGGCCCGGCCGGAGCCCCGGACCCGGGAAAGAAGCGGGCCGACGTGGTGCTGAGCAACCGGGGCGGCGCGGGCGGCGAGGCCACGCCGGACAAGGAGCTATCCTGCCCCCCTAAGCTCCTGCGCCGCCTGGGCGCGGCCCTGGAGGCCGAGGGGCTCTCGGTGGCCTACAACACCCCCTACTCCGGGGGGCACGTCATAGCCCGCTACGGCCCGGGGCTCATGGCCCAAGGCCGGGCCGCGGTGCAAATTGAGTTGAACAAGGATCTATACGCCGACCCGGCCTACAGCCGGGTGGACGCGGACAGGGCGGCGAAACTCAGTCGCCGCTTGGAGCGGGCCCTTCGCTCGGTGTTCCTTCGTCGTTGAAGAAAGAGGGCGGCAGGTCGCACACCGGCATGGCGTGAATCTTCTCGTGCAAACGGCGTAGGCGCCGGGAGAGCTCCTTGCACATCTGCAGGGCCACCTGGGGATACTCGCGCACCGTCTCCTCGAACTCGCGCTTGTACAGCACCAACAGCTGCACCTCGCCGTCGGCGGTCACCGTGGCCGAGCGGGGCGCGTCGTCGAACAGGGCCATCTCGCCCACGTAGTCGCCCCCTCCCAGCTCGGCCAGCTCCAGGGAGCAGCCGTCCTCGCCGGACTGGCTCACCTTCACCTTGCCCTTGACGATGAGGTACATGGACTCGCCCACGTCGCCCTCGGCGATGATCTTCTCGCCGGGCGCGGCCAGGTAGTCTTCGCACACCGTGGCCACCGCGGCCAGCTCGGCCACGGCCAGGCCCTCGAATATCTCCATGCCCCTGAGCAGCAGAATCTTTTCGGACAAACTGGTTTGGGCGGGCATGTCAGCTCCTCCCTTCGCCGCCGCGCGCCCGGGCCAGCAGACGGCCGGCCTCCTGGCGCACGTAGGGGTTTTTGTTTTCGGCCAGGTGCTCCAGCTCGGGCAGGAAGGGTTCGATCTCCAGCTCCTGCCCGGCCAGCACCAGCAGGCTCAGGTATAGGGTGACCCAGTTCTTCTTGGCCAAAAGATCCGCGAAAAGCTCCGTGGGATCGGCGAAGCGCAGGGGCTGCTTGAACAGCTTGCGTCCGATGCCCAGGGTCTCGTTCACCGGGCCGTCCTCCAAAAGGGGAATCATGGCCTGGCTGATGTCCTGGCCCACCATGGACTCCAGGGCCTCCACCGCGTTGGAGCGCAGCTTGGCGTTGGCCGAGGAGAGCCCCCGGATGATCAGGCGCATCTGGTCCGACTCCTCCTGGGTGGCCAGCACCCGGAGGATGGTGTTAATGCGAATCTTGATGCGCTCGCGTAAATGCTGGGTCAGCAGGTCGCGCTCCGGGCTCTCGGCCAGCTTGCCCAGGGCCTTCATCTCGGCCAGGTTGAGGTAGGCCACCTCCAGATAGGAGCGGGCAAAGGCGATGATCTCGCGGTCGCTGATCTTCAACTCGGCCATGAGCGCGTAGAGGCCGTCGCGGATGCGCCGGTTGGGCAGGGCCATGGACTCGATGAGCAGGGCGCTGTCCAGCTCCTCCAGCTCCTCCAGGCGGGCCAGGGCCAGCTCGTGGCGCTCGGAGTCCTCGCTGCCCAGCAGGTGGATGAAGGCCTTTATGTCGGCCTCGCTCTCCAGATTGAAATTCCTGAGCACCTCCAGGGGCACCGAGGAGGGGTCCTCGGCCAGGCGGGCCTGCACCAGCTCGTGCAGGTGGGGGTCGTCCAGGCGGTTGAGGGCCACCAGGATCATGCCTCTGAGCTGGCGGTCGTTTTCGGTGCCCAGCATCTCCCGGAGGCGGGGGCGGAACTCCTGGTTGGCCGAGCCGCCGGCGGCCACCGCTCCGGCCCGCCTCTGATCCAGGTCCTCGCTGTCCAGCCACTGCTCGATCACCGGCTGGTACTTCACCGGGTCGTGATGGTAGAGCCCCACCACCGCCTGGGCCCGCACCAGCGGGTCGCTGTGCTCGTCGTAGAGCCGCTGCAAGAAGGCGCCCGAGATCTCCCAAGGCAGGCGGGCCGCCGCCTCGGCCAGGGCGGCGCAGAGCAGGGGCTTGGCCGGGTCGGCCAGCTCCTGGTAGGCCGCCACCGCCGCCTCGCCCGCGCTGGCCGGGATCAGGGGCAGCAGGCTTATGGCGGTCTGCTCGTCCTTGGTGCGCACCAGGGTGACCAGGTGGTGCTCCAGGTCGGGCACCTGCTGCACCCGCATCATCTCGGCGTACCACAGGCAGGCCCGGCCCTGGGAGTTCAGGCAGGCGTCCACCAACTGCTCCTGGGCCCGCTTGTCCTTGAAGATCACCCCCACGTCCTGCTCTTCCAACGACTTCAGGTCAATGACGTTGGTGCCGATGAGCCCCAGGAGAATGTCGGAGTAGGAGCGCTTGAGCCAGATGGTGCTGACCACCCAGGTAAGGCCCACCACCACGCCCACCAGCGATAGCCAGCGGGGGTGGAACAGGTGCTCGGAGAGGAAGATCACCCCCGAGCCCAAGAGGATGCCCACGCGCACCACGGTGCCCCGGAGGAAGGGGCGCAAAAGGGCGCGAAACTGATCCGGGAACAGGCCCACCAGGATGTTGCGGGCCGGGTTGTTGATGGTCACCAGGAGCACCCGCGTGCTGATGCGGGCGTACATGGCCGAGTAGATGCTGAAGTTGAACAAGAAGGCGAAAAAGGCGATGACGTAGTTGATGGGGTGGAACATCAAGGCCACGGGCAGGCCCCAGCGGCTGTAGAGCTTGCTCACGAACAGGAGGATGATCAGGCTGATAATGTTGAGCACGCCCCGGAAATAGCCGAAGAAGGTCACCATGCCGCCTTCGGTGGCATAGGTCTCGTTCACCGCGTAGTTGAACTGGTAGTTCATTATGGGCAGGACGATGTTGGGCAACAGGGTGAGGAGCACCAGGATCTTGAGCAGGGTCGACTCCTTGAGCATGGGGACGACCTGCTTGATCTCCTGGATCATGTTCGTCTTCTTGCCGCCCTTTTTGGCGTCGCGCTCGGGCATGTTGAGCACAGGGTAGAGCCGCGACATCTGCCACACGCACAGGGCGCCCATGCTCGCCACCACCCCGTAGGCCAGCATGAGGTTGTCGAAGTTGATGGTCCGGGCCAGACCGGGGGTGATGAAGCTGCCCACGATGGCCCCGATGACCCCGCCCGCGGTGATCAGCGGGAAGATGCGCTTGGACTGGCGGGTGTTGAACAGGTCGTTGGCCAGGTTCCAGAACACCAGGGCCAAAAGCCCCTCGTACTGGGCCTTCAAGAGGAACAACACCGGGTAGATCAGGTCGATGCCCATCTCCAAGACCGGCCTGAGCGCGGCCACCGAAACCCCGCAGAAGAGCATCATGTAGGCCAGCATGCGCCCGGAGGGCAGCTTGCGCAGCAGCCCGGTGATGGCGGCCATGATAATGAAGGTGGTCAGGGAGTTGGCCACATAGACGATGGGCAGATATTCCACCCCGAAGCGCTTGAGGAACGCGGTCTCGGCGAAGTTGTTGAAGAAGATGTTGGCCGTGCGTATCAGGTAGAGCAACGCGGCGGACCACAGGAATAGCCCGATCTCCTCGGGCTGCACCTTCAGCCAACGGCCCACCGTGGCGGCTGCTTTGTTCATCTTCCCGCTCGCATTAGGAATCGCTTCGGAACCCGGCGCATTATCTTATTACGCGGCCCCAAGGGACACAAGGGTCTGGCGCGCGCTTCAGCCCCCCAGACGGCATTCGCCGCCGTCCGGCGGCGGGGACTCGCCGCCTTGTCCCGCGAAGTGACACAGGCACAGCTGGTCCTCGGCCACCTCGTGCCACTGGGGATAGGTCGCCGAGCAGCGGTGGCGCTCGGCCAGGGAGCAGCGCCGGAAAAAGGGGCAACCGGCCAGGCGGGTGGCCTCACGGGGAGCGGGCAGATAGGTGCCGTAGGTGGGCACCCCCTCGCAGCGTCCGAACTTGGGCGTCGCGTCGATCAGGGCCTTGGTGTAGGGGTGGCTGGGCGAGTTGATCACCGCCTCGGCCGGACCCTGCTCCACCAGATGGCCGTGATAGATCACCGCGATGCGGTCGCAGAGATAGCGGGCCGCGGCCATGGAGTGGGTGATGAAAATGATGGTGGCTCCCAGCTGGTCGCGCACCCCTTGCAGAATCTCGAAGATCTGGGCCGAGTAGGAGGCGTCGAGCATGCTGGTGGGCTCGTCGGCCACCAGCAGGCTGGGCTCCAACACGATGGCCCGGGCGATGGCCACCCGCTGGCGCTGGCCCCCGGAGAGCTGGTGGGGGAAGCGGTACACGAAGTCCTCGGCCGGGGAGAGCCCTGCCGTGTCCAGCACCGCCAGCACCCGCTCCAGGTGATCGGCCGGATCGCCCACCTTGTTGGTGATCAGGGGCTCGGCCACCGCGTCGGCGATGGTCATCTGAGGGTTCAGGGACTGGTAGGGGTCCTGGAAGACCATCTGCACCTTGCGGCGGTAGTCCCGCATACCCTTGCCCTTGAGGTGGGTGATGTCCGCGCCGTCCAAGGTTATGCGCCCCTCGCTGGGCTCCTCCAGGCGCACCACCAGGCGGCCGGCGGTGGTCTTGCCGGAGCCGCTTTCGCCCACCAGGCCGAAAATCTCGCCCCGCCGGAAGTTGAGGTTCACCTTGCTCAGCGCCACCACCGTCCCCGCGCCCTTGCCGTAGCGGTTGCCCCGGGTGCGGTAGAACTTGCTCACTCCTTCCAGCTTGAGGATGGCCTTGTGGTTCGAGCTCATGAGGCGGCTTCCCTTCCCGGCCCTAGCAATGGTCGCACAGGACCCAGTGACGCTCGCTGACCTGCTGCCACTTAGGAGGCTGAAGCTTGCAGGAGGCGGTGTCCTTGGGGCAGCGGTCGCAGAAACGGCAGCCCGGGATGGTGCCGACCAGGTTGGGCGGTTCCCCGGGAATGGGGGTCAGTTTGCTCTTGGGCCCGGCCAGGGTGGGGAAGGAGCCCACCAGGGCCTGGGTGTAGGGGTGCTTGGAGTTGAAAAACACCTCCTGCGCCGGGCCGGACTCCACCAGCTGACCGGCGTACATCACCCCGATGTCGTGGCACACCTCGGCCACGATGGAGATGTCGTGGCTGATGAAGATGATGCCGATATCGAACTGCTCTTGCAGGGCCTTGGTCTCTTTGAGTATCTGGTCCTGCACGATCACGTCCAGGGCGGTGGTGGGCTCGTCGGCGATGATCAGCTTGGGGTTCAGGGCCAGGGCCATGGCGATGATGGCCCGCTGCTTCATGCCCCCGGAGTATTGGTGGGGGAAGTCGTGCAGCCGCTCCAGGGGCAGGCCCACCAGATTGAACAGCCCCTCCACCCGCTCCAGAATAGCGTCGTCGTCCATGTCCGGGCGGTGGGTCTTGATGGCCTCGATCATCTGGGCGCTGATGCGGATCACCGGGTTCAGGGCGTTCATGGCCGCCTGGAAGATCATGGCCACCTGGTTCCAGCGCACCTCCCGGAGCTGCTCCTCGTTCAGGGCGCTTATCTCCAGGCCGTCCAGGACGATGCGGCCGCCGGTGATCTCGCCGTTGGGGGGCAGCAGGCCCATAAGGGCCATGCCGATGGTGGTCTTGCCGCAGCCGCTCTCGCCCACCAGGCCCAGGGAGCGTCCCTCTTCCAGGGTGATGTTCACCCCATCCACCGCCTTGAGCACCCCGTTCTTGGTGCGGTAGCCGATGCAAAGGTTTTCTACGTTGAGTAGCGCCATGTCAGCCCGCCTGGGTCTCGTCGCGCAGCCGGGGGTCCAGGACCTCGTCCATGGCCCGGCCCAGCATGTAGAACGACAGGGTGATGAGGCTGATGCAGATGCCCGGCGGCAGGAGCCAATAGGGCGCGGTGAACATGTGGCCCGTCTTCCACACCCATTGCAGCATCATGCCCCAGCTCACGGTGCCCGGATCGCCGAAGCCCAGGAAGGCCAGGCCCGCCTCGATGACGATGGCGCTGGTGACCCGGAAGGTCATGTAAAGAAACGCCAGGGGCAAGACGTTGGGCATGATGTGCCGGAAAATGATGCGGCTGTGGCTGGCCCCTGCCACCCGGGCCGCGTCGATGAAGGGCCGCTGCTTAAGGCTGAGCGTCTGGGCCCGGATGACCCGGCTGACCCCCGGCCAGCGGAACAGGGCGATCATGAGCACGATCATCCAGATGGACAGGCGGCCGAACAGGGCGGCCAGCATCAAGACCACCAAGAGGGTGGGCAGCACCATTATCATGTCGGCCAGGCGCATGAGGATAGTGTCGGGCAGCTTGCCCATGTAGCCGGCGGTCATGCCCACCGCGGTGCCCAGCACCACGGACATGAAGGCCGCCGACACGCCCACCATGAAGGCCACCCGCGCCCCGGCCAACAGCTGGGCCAGGATGTCGCGCCCCATGAAGTCGGTGCCCAGCCAGTGCTGCCAGCTGGGGCCCACCGAGGAGACCACCTTGGGGTCCACCCCGGTCATGGGATGGTACATGGGGTCGATCATGGGCGGGATGTAGCTCAGGGCGGCCATGAGCCCGAACATGACCAACAGGCTCAGGCCGATCTTGCCCAGGAGGTTGCCCCGGAACACCCGCCAGTTTTCGGCCAGGCGCTGGCGCCACAGGGCGCGGCGGCCCGCTTTCAATGATTGCAGGGTTGCTTCAGCGCTCATGGCTAGTACCGGATCCGGGGGTCGAGGTAGGCGTAGAGCACGTCCACCACCACGTTAGAGAACAGCACCACCGTGGAGATGAGCAGGAACGAGGCCTGGGCCAGGGGGTAGTCGTTCTGGCTGACCGCGAAGACCAGCTCCCGGCCGATGCCCGGCCAGGAGAACACCGTCTCGGTGAGCGCCCCGCCGTTGATGGAAAAGGCCAGGGAAAGCCCCACGCTGGTCACCACCGGCAGCCAGGCGTTGGGCGCGGCGTGCTTGTTTCTGATGTCGCGGTCCTTGAGGCCCTTGGCCCGGGCCAGGACGATGTAGTCCTCCTTGAGCGTCTCCAGCATGGAAGAGCGCATCACCAGCAGATAGGAGCCGAAGTGGATCAGGAACAGGGTGGCCAGGGGCAGGACCATGTGATAGCCCACGTCCATGGCCTTGGCCCAGAACCCGGCATCCGGGTCCAGGAACACCTCCTCGGAAACCATGCCGGTGATGGGGAACCAGTCCAACTGGTAGGCGAAGACCCATACCAGCAAGAGAGCCAACCAGGGTAGGAACAGAGTGTGGGTCACCAGGGCGGCGATGGTCATGCCGATGTCGGCGCCCTTGCCCTTCTTCCAGGCGGCTATCTTGCCCCAGGATATGCCCACCATGGCCGAGAGGATCACCGCCGTGGTGAACAGCAGGATGGTGTTGGGCAGCTTCTCCCAGATGATCTTGGCCACCGGCTCTCCATAGTGGATGGAGTAGCCGAACTCGCCCGAGGCGAAGTTCTTCAGGTAGACCAGGTACTGCTTCCAGATAGGCTGGTCCAGGCCAAGCTGCTCGATGAGGTGCTGGGCGTCCTCGGGAGTCATCTCCGGGTCCACCATGCGCGACACCGGATCGCCCGGGGCCAGACGGAACAGCACGAACAGGATGGTGAGGATAAAGAACAGGATCACCACCACCTGCGCCAGGCGTTTTATGATGTATTTCCTCATGCTCCCTCGGCGGACCGGATGCCGACCCTGATCGCCTCCCCCTTTACTTGGCCTTTATCTCGCACAGGGACCAGATGTTGCCCACGCCGCCCAGCCCAGGCACCCAGCCGGTGAAGCGGTCGGAACGCACGCCCTCGACAACCTGGGGATTGTACAGGGGCACGTAGGGCACCGCGTTCATGAGCATGACCTGCATCTGGAAGATCATCTCCCGCCGCAGGTTGGGGTCCATGGCGTTGTTGGACTCGGTGGACAGGGCGTCGAAGGCGGCGCTCTCGTAGCCGCTCATGTTGTAGCCCCGCTCCTTGTTGAACCTGGAGTGGAAGAAGGCCCTGAGGTAGCCCGGGTCCAGGGACAGCTTGCCGTAGCCCAGGATGAAGGCGTCGAAGTCATGCTGGCCCTTGACCTTCTGGATCAGGGCCCCGAAGGCCATGGGGCGGCTCACCGCGGGCATGCCGGCGGCGCGCAGCCACTCCTGGATCATCTGGCCGCTCATGGCCCGGTGGGGGTCGTAGTCGGCCGGCGGGGTGAGGATGGTGAACTCCTTCATGGGGTCGCCGTTGGGCAGGCGAATGCCCACGCCCCTGACCACCTTGCCGTTGGCGTCCACCGGCGGGGTCTCCCAGGTGTAGCCCGCCTGGCGCAAGATGTCGTAGGCCATCTTCATGCGCTGGTCCATGGACAGGCCGTAGCCGTACTTGGGCACGTCGGGGTTGTAGTAGAAATCGTTGCCCGGCGGGATCATGGAGTGCAGCACCTCGCCGTAGCCCTGGAGGATGCGCTTGATGATGAATTCCTTGCTCACCAGGGTGGCCACCGCGCGCCGGAGGGCCACGTCGTCGAAGGGCTCCTTGCGCAGGTTGAAGCCCAGGTAGTACAGGCCGCTCTTGTTGTTCACGAACAGCTTGATGTCCTTGTCGTCCTTGAGCTGCTCAAGGTAACCGGCCTGGATGCTGTTCCAGTAGAAGTCGATGCTGCCCTTCCTGAGCGCCAGGATGGCCGCGTCGGCGGTGCCGTAGACCTTGAAGATGATGCCCTTGATATGGGGCCCCAGCTTGTGGCCGGAGATGGTCTGGCCCTTGCCGAAGAAGTAGGGGTTGGCCTTCATGAACACGAAGACGCCCTTTTGCCACTTGCTCACCGTGAAGGGCCCGGTGCCGATGGGGTTTTCCAGCTTGTGGCGCAGGATGACCGTGAGCGGCTTCTCGGCGCCCTTGGCGCTGGCCACGATCTTCTCCCACTGCTTCTTCTGCACGATGGGGGTGACCAGGGTGCGGGTGAGGAAGATGGCCTTGGGCCGCTTGAGCTCGAAGCGCACCGTGTGCTTGTCCACGGCCACCACTTCCTCGATGAAGCTCCACTTGGAGCTGTGGCGAGGCATGCGGAACTTCTTGATCAAATTGCCGGTGAAGACCACGTCCTCGGCGGTGAACTCGCTGCCGTCGGACCATTTGGCCGGGCGGAGTTTGACGGTGTAGGTCATCTTGCCCGCGTCGTAGACCGGCTCGCCGGCGGCCAGCCAGGGCACCAGCTTGTTGGTCTTGGGCTCACGGATAAACAGAGGCTCGTAGATCAGGCTAAGCACCCGGTTGGACCAAGCGTCGGTGGCCAGCCACAGGTTGAGGCTCTTGGGCTCCTCGAGCACCCCGATCTTGAGCATGCCGTTGGCGGCCGCCGCCGGGGTGACGGCCAGGCCGCCCAATAAAACCACCGCCATGACCGCCAGGGCCAGGCCGCGGGCCAAATAGCTCCGCTTAAGACACTTCACCACGGTTTTTCCTCTCTTTCCCGTCCCAAAATTCTCCGTCAGGGAAAATAACGTAATTCCGATTATAAGGAATCATAAGGGAACCTGCATAACTATTATATAATAACGGTTACTAGGAGTAAATGTGCTGTAATTTTCAGGAGTTTGCCAGGGCGAAATCCAACAGCCTCCCGGCGAAATCCAAGCCGGTGGCTTCTTCCAGCCCCTTGAAACCAGGGGAGAAGTTCACTTCCATGACCATCAGCTCGCCGCTGGCGGAGCGCACCAGGTCCACCCCGGCCGCGTCCAAACCCACCGCCGCCGTGGCCTCCAGGGCCAGGCGGGCGGTGTCGCCCGTCGGCGGGTGGTTCACCGGCGCGCCGCCCAGGTGCACGTTGGCCCGGAAGTCTCCCGGCGGCGGGCTCAGCTCCACCCCGGCCACGGCCTCGCCCCCCAAGACCAGCACCCGGTAGTCGCGGCGGCCTTCGGGAGGCAGGTAGCGCTGCAAGAGCACCCCCCGCCGCTGCTGGAGCCACATTTGCCTGGCCAGGGCGGCCTGGTCCTCGTCGCGCAGCAGGGCCACCCCGGTGCCCTGGCGGCCCTGGGGCAGCTTGGCCACCAGGGGATAGCCGCCCAGGCGCTCAACGGCCAGCTCCCAGCTCTCGGCCCGGTTGACCAGGCAGGTGTCCGGGGTGGGGCATCCGGCCGCGGCCATGGCCTGGGCGCAGAGGTACTTGTGGCTGGCCCGGGCGATGGGGCCCGGCCGGTTGACCAGGCGCACGCCCAGAAGCTCCAGGTGATGAAGATAGGCCAGGGTGTAGGGGCTGATGGTGGAGCCCACCCGGGGCAGGGCCGCCGGCGGGGGCTCCGGGCCGCCCAGCAGGCCGGCGGCATCGTCGTCCAGGGCGCACCCGGCGCGGAAGGGATGCATGAGCACCAGCTCCACTCCGCGCTCCCGGGCGGCCTGCATCAGCCGCCGGTTGGGATGGAACTCCTCCCCGTGCACCGAGACCACGCCCAGGCGCCTCACGGCCAGGCCTCCTCGCCCATCTCGGGGTCCTGCTCGCGGGGCATCCAGAGCTGCATGTCCTTTTGCAGGCGCAGGCTGAAGTAGGTTTTCACCAGGCGCTGGCCGTTGCGGGCCAGGATGCGCTGGCCCGCGATATTGTCCGCCCCGGTGATGATGACCATCTTGCGGCCCTCGCTGCGCGCCACCAGCCCCTGGATGAGCTGGTTGCCCACTCCCAGGGCGCGGTACTCCGGCCTCACCGAGATGTAGCCGCGCTCGGTGTAGCCGGTGAGGTCCACCCCGCTCTGCTTTTTGATGCGCTCTATGTACTCTGGCCGGGGGCGCTTGAGGGTGTCGGTGCCCACGATCACCCCATCTTCCTCGACATAGCTCACCAAATAGGCATGGGCCAGGTTGTGGCGCACCCACTTGGGCTTGACCTTGCCCGCGGCCAAGACCAGCAAGGCGATCTCTTCCAGGCGTTTGGGGTCGATCTCTTCGGGCCGGGCAAAGACATAGTTGAGGTTTTCGCCCAGGGCGTGCACCCCGCCTCCGTCGCGCACCCGCCAGCGCACCAAACGGCGGCAGCCGTGGCGCTGCAAGTAGAGCAACAAATGGGCCGGCTCGGCCATGAAGCGCCACAGGGGCCGCCCGGGCAGGGGGGGCACCTGGCGATAGGCCCGGGCCTGGGGCTCACCGATGATCTGGCGGGGCCGGGGAGACCAGGGCCACAGCGCGGGGCGGCTCCAGGAGTGCACCACCTGGGGGTTGGACCCGGTGAAGTCCAGCAGGCCGGCGGCCAGGGGGTCGGAGGCCTCGGCGGGCAGCACCAGATGGTTCCACAGCCCGGCCCGGGCCGAGAGGGCCAGGGTCCGTTCCATGCGGGCCAGGCGCCGCTCCGGGTCCAAGGCGGCCGAGGCCTCGGCCCGCCACTGGAGCAGGCGCAGGCCCCCGGCGGCCAGCTCCTTGAACAGCTCTTCGCCGGGCGGATCGTCCAGGGAGGCGGCCAGGCCCAAGGGGGTCTGGTTGTCCTTTATGGCTGGGGCCAGCTCGGCCAGATAGGCGGCGGACATCTCCTGGCGCAGGGAAAGGAAGCCGGCCGCGCCCCGCTCGGCCTGCCGGGACAGGCCCTGGGCCAGGGGGGCGGGGGGCATGAGCCGGGGCACGGCGATGGACTGTTCTCGCCAGTCGTGCAGCTCCAGGTCCATGCCCAGCACCGGGCGCAGGCTCATCACTTGGGCGGGCAGGAGGTACTGGCCCGGCAGCGGCTCCAGGTCGCGCAGCACGCAGCCCTCGGCGGGCTGGGCCCCGCACAGCTCGGCGGCCAGGGAGCGCAGGGGATCGGGGTACAGCAGAGGCAGGGCGTGGTCCCAGGCCTGGCCGCCGCCGCCGGGAGCGCCGGCCTGCTCCAGGCAGTCGCCCACCAAGGCGATCACGCAATCGGGGCGGTGCTGTTTGAGCCAGGCCCCGGCGCACAGGGCGCCCAGCCATTGCCCCGGGTTCTCCAGGGTGATCAGGGCCAGGGCCGGGGAACCGGCGGGCAGACGCTCACTCAGCCCGGCGGCCAAAAAGGCGGTAAGGGGATTGTCCTCCTCCTTGGCCCAGGCCAGGGAGCTTTCCGAGTCCAGGCTGGCCGGATGCTCCAGGCCCTCCCAGGTGTAGCGCCCCGGAGCCACCTCGGCCGAGAGCACCTCCAGGCGTTCCCGGAGGGCGCGGCGGGCCTGCACGTAGGCGTCGGGATCAAAAAAGGCCTCGCCCCCGAGCAGGGCGGCCGCTTCCTCCCCCGGGCCGGGCAGCAGGCGCTCGCGCCAATAATCCAGGTTGGCGTCCCACAGCCCCAACGGCTCCAGGCCGGTCAGCATGGCCCGCACCCGTAAGGGGGCGCAAGGCGCGGCGGCCGGCGAGGCCAGGGGGGGATTGACCACGATTATGCGCAAAGCGTCCCTCGGATCGGGGTGGATATCAGGTTCGCGCGGGATAATCCGCAGGTTAGGTCACATCTTTGAGCAAGAGCGGGGCCCAGGTCAAGACCCTGGCCCCGGAACTCGTGCCCTATTGTTACACCATGTTCACTTTTTTGTAGCTAACAATCATCCTCCCACCGGTGAGCACTCCGCCAGGCCGCCGAGGCCGCATATCCGCGGCGAGGCGCGCGCCGCGGAACGGATAGGCGGCCCCGGCCTACACCTTGAACTCGGCGTCCCCCCAGTATTGGTCCCTGAGCTTGCGCTTGAGCACCTTGCCCACCGGGCTGCGGGGCAGCTCGGCCACGAAGTCCACCGTGCGCGGCTTCAGGTAGTCGGCCAGCTTGTCGGCGCAGTACTCGGCGATCTCCTCGTAGCTGCTCTGCTGGCCATTTTTCAGCACCACCACCGCCTTGAGCGTCTCGCCCCATTTCTCGTCCGGCACCCCGATCACAGCCACCTCGGCGACCTTGGGATGCCTCAGGAGCACCTCCTCCACCTCGCTGGGGTAGATGTTTTCCCCCCCGCTGATCACCATGTCGGTGCGGCGGTCCACGATGTAGAGGAAGCCCTCTTCGTCCAGGCGGCCCATGTCGCCCAGGGTGAACCAGCCGTCCCTGAAGGAGGCGGCGGTCTTTTCCGGGTCGCGGTAATAGCCGCTGAACAGGCTGGGGCAGCGCATGTACACCTCGCCCACCTGGCCCTGGGGGGTGGGGCGGCCCTTGTCGTCCAGGAGCTTGACGTAAGAGTCCCACACCGGGCGGCCCACCGAGCGGGTCTTGCGGGTCATTTCCCGGGCGTTGATGCTGGTCACGATGAGCGTTTCGGTGGCCGCGTAGAACTCGTTGAGCACCGGGCCGAAGCGCCTGAGGGCCGCCTCCTTGACCGGGGTGGGCAGGGGCGAGCCGCCCGAGAGCAGCACCTTGAGGCTGGAGATGTCGTGGTCCTGGTGGTCGCCCAGGCCCAGGATGGCGCTGAACATGGTGGGCACCAGGAAGCTGTAGGTCACCTTGTGCTTAGCAACCAGGCGCAGGTACTCGGCCGGGTCGAAGCTTTTCATCACCACTGCGGTGCCGCCCATGTACAGGGCCAGGGAGGAGAAGTTGCGCGGCGCGGTGTGCCAGAAGGGGCCGGGGTTCAGGGTGACCTCGCCCGGCCCCAGGCCGTAGTCCAGCACCTTGTAAAGGTAGCCGGCCACGATGGCCCGGTTGGAAGTGAGCGCGCCCTTGGAGCGGCCGGTGGTGCCCCCGGTGTATCCGATGAACAGGATGTCCTCGGGCGCCAGGTCCACCTCGGGCTCGGCCTCCTCGCCCGCGGCCAGCATCTGCTCGTAGGAGGCCATGGCCGGGGGCGTCAACTCGCTGCCCAGCACCATCACCCGGTCCCGCACCGCCCGCTTGCACTCCGGGTCCAGGCCATCGAACAGCGGCAAATATTCCGGCCCCAGCACCAGGGCCGAAGCCCGGGAGTGCTCCAGGCGGTAGCCCACCTCCGGGGCCTTGAGGCGGTAGTTGATGGGCACCAGCCACACCCCCAGCTTGGCGCAGGCGTGGTAGATCTCCAGATACTCCGGCCCGTTGAGGGCCAGCACCGCCAGCTTGTCGCCCTTGGCCAGGCCCCAGGCGCTCAGGGCCCAACACAGGCGGTTCACCCGCCGGTTGAGCTGGTCGTAGGTCCAGGAGCGGTCCTCGTAGATAATCGCGGTCTTGCCGGGGTTGCGTTCGGCGCTCCGGGCCAAGGCCCTGCCCATCAGCATGGCGGCGCTTCTCCTTAATTGCGCTCAGGCGCGGCGGGAGGCGGCGGCCCCGGCCGGAGAGGGCGCGGTGGCCTCCTCCGGCGGGCCGGCGGCCCGGCGCTTGCGCAGGTTGTTCATTATGATGACGGCTAAGAGGCCCCCGGCCGGGATGAGCAGCCAGGACTGGCCCAGGGCGGCGGCTGCCAAAAGGCCCCCGCCCGCGGCGACCACCAGAACCCGCTCCAGCATGTGGAGGCCGTGGGCCATGTAGCCCACGAAACCCATCTGCAAGGCGCCCAGGCCCAGCACCACCAGGGCCATCGTGGCCATCAGGGGCCCCACCTCGGTGCCCGGCACCAAGAGCAGGGAGGGATTGTAGGCAAACACGTAGGGAACCAGGAACCCGGCCGACGCCGCGCCGATGGACAACAGGGCGGTCTTGATGTAGCGCGCCTCGGCGATGCGGCTGGCCACGATGGCGGCCATGCCCACCGGCGGGGTGAGGCCGGAGAAGGCCCCGAAGTAAAAGGCGAACATGTGGGCCTGGATGGGCTCCAGGCCCAGGCGGATCAGGGCGGGGATGGCCACCATGGCCCCCACCAGATAGGCGGCCACCGTGGGCACTTCCAGGCCCAGGATGATCACGCAGGCCATGGCCATAAACAGGGCCAGGAACAGGCTGCCCCCGGCCCAGGACTCCACCGAGTAGCCCACCAAGAGCCCCAAGCCGGTCTTGGTGACCAGGGCGATGATCGGCCCCAGGGTGGCGCAGGCCACGGCCACCTTGGCCCCGGTGACCGCGCCCTTGACGCAGCCGTCCAGGGTCTGCTTGAGCGAGGGCCGGGTGCGGCGGCGCAGAAGGCTGAGGAACAGCAGGCTGAGGATGCCCCAGAAGGCGGCGAACATGGCCGGAAAGCCCAGGAAGAACAGCACCAGGATGGCCCCCACCGGCATGAGGAACAGCGGCCCGGTGGCCAAGAGCACCCCCCGGTCCGGCTTTTCGGTGAGCGGGGCCACCTTGAGCTTCAGGGCCGCGAAGTGCACGAAAAAGGCCACGGACACGAAGTAGAGCCCCGCCGGGATGGCCGCGGCGGTGATGATGTCCGCGTAGGGCACGCCCAACAGGTCGGCCATGACGAAAGCGCCCGCCCCCATGATGGGCGGCATGATCTGGGCCCCGCCCGAGGCCGCCGCCTCCACGCTGGCCGCCACCTCGGGCTTATAGCCCACCCGCTTCATCAGGGGGATGGTGAAGGCCCCGGTGACCGCGATGTTGGGAGTGGCCTGGCCGGTGGTGGTGCCCATGAGCGCCGAGGAGATCACCGCGGTCATGGCCGGGCCGGAGCGGGAGTAGCGCCCCACCACCTTGCCCAGCTCCAGGAAAAAGTCGTTGGCCCCCAGCGCCCCCAGCATGCCCCCGAAGAAGATGAACAGGAAGATGACGTTGGCGCTGATGATCAGGATGGTGCCCCACAGGTCGTAGGAGCCGAAGGTTAAGTCCACCGTGGTGATCAGCTCGCCCACCCCCAGCTCGGGACCGCCCAGCAGATAGCCGAAAAAGCCGTAGGACAGAAGCAGGCAGGCCATGGCCGGCAGTATCCACCCGAAGCTCCGCCAGCAGGCCGCGAAGACGATGAAGAGGACCGTGAAGCCCACCACCACGTCCAGGGTGGTGGGGAAGCCCACGTTGAACAGCAGGCGCTCCAGGTTCACCCAGAGATAGGCCACCACCCCCACCGACGCCGCGATCATCAGCCACCAGAACCAGCGCCCCTTGCTCTGCTTAGCCGTCTTGGCCGCGCCCAGGAAGATGAGCACCAGGGCGAAGACCAGGTGGATCATGCGGTGCTCTATGGTGCCCACCACGGACCAATACACGTTGATCAGGTGGTACAGGGCCATGGCCACCGAAACCAGGGCCAGGGCCGCGTCCCACCAGGTGGGGAACAGGCGCGTGGCCGGGGGGGCCGCTGTGGGTTGCTCGGGCATGGATGCCGTTCCGTGGGGGCCTTTGAGTTGGGCGCCCCCCGGCCGCCGGGGCCGGGGGGCGCGTTCATGGCGTCAGGAGGCGCTTACTCCACCGCGTACACCTTGTCGAAGTACTTCTCGCCGTAGGGGAGCTTGTTCTCCTCGAAGTACTTGCGGGCCCCGGGGTGCCACTGGGCCTTGGGCGCGGGATAGGCGCCCAGGCTTTCGGGGGTCCAGGCCTTGGCCGAGCTGTGGTAGGTCTTCATCTGCTCGCGGTGGGCGAAGGTGGTCTTGAGGATGTTGTAGACCACGTCGGCCGGGATCTGGGGATACACCGCCCAGGCCAGCACGATGTTGTAGCACAGCACCTTCTGCTGGGGCATCCCGTTACCCAAGATGCCCTTGGGCATGATGGCCGTGGCGCCGTACACCGGGCCGTAGAGCTTGCCCGAAAGCTTGCGCATGGCCGGGGTGGCGGTGACGAAGAACACCTTACGCTTGCTCAGGAGCTCCTTGAGCTTGGGCACGGTGGTGTATATGCCATTACCCCGCTGGGGGCAGAAGGACACCGCCGCGTCGCACTTGCCCAGGATCATGTCGTTGTAGCCCGCGTAGCCGGTGTATTGCCACTTCACCGAGTCCAGGACTTCCTTGCCCGCCCCGCCCAGGAACTTGTAGGCCATGTCGTACTTGGTGGTGCCCCGGGGCCAGGTGGCCACGCGCTTGCCCTTCAAGTCGGCCAGGGTCTTGATGTTGGGGTCCAGGGTGATGAAGGCCACCGCCAGGGACTGCTGGTAGCACATCACCATGATGTCCTTGACCTTGTCCGCCACCTGGGTGAAGGGGGGCTTGCCCGCCCGGGCCGCCTCGAACATCTCGGCCGAGCAGGTGAAGAAGGTGCGTTTGCGTTTCTTGGGGTCCACGCCCACCACCTTGATGTTCTCCGGAGTGCCGGTGGACTCCAACACCGAGCCGCGCACCATATCCGAATACTTGTTCAGCAAGTCGCACATGCCGAAGCCCAGGACGTAGCTGGAGCCTCCGAAGGTGGTGGTGCGGGCCTCCACCCGGTAGAACTTGCCGGCCGCGGCCGGTCCGGGCAGGGCCAGCCAAGCGGCGGTCAGGGCCAACAGGGCGGCCGCCGCGAAGGACAAAAGGGCTTTTTTGGGCATGTCTGACTCCCCTCTCGATAACGATATGAATAGGCATTAAATGCGCGGCTCGGCCTCGAAAGGGAAACGGTTGCCCGCCATCCGCCCCTTCGAAGCCGAACCGCTGCCTGGGCCCCATGTTAAGGCCTGGCCATTGTCATACAAATATAATTTATTGGCAGTATAGCAATAGTCGAAAACTATTACTTTAACTTGGCGCCTCTGGGGGGCTATCCGTCGGTCAGGCTCATCAAATAGCTGCAAAGATTCATTTTTTGCTTCTTAAGCCCCAGCTTGGAGCGGATGTTTTGGCGGTGGAAAGCCACCGCGTTTTCGCCGATGGCCAGCATGGAGGCGATTTCGCTGGAGCTTTTGCCGTCGCGCACCAGGCGGGCCACCTCCAGCTCTTTGGGAGTGAGCCCCACCAGGCGGGAGGAGAGCCGCCGGGCAAAGGGCGAGGTCACCTCCTCCACCCCGCTCTTCACCGCCTCGGCCAGGGCCCGCTGGTCCGGCCCCAGGCCGCTGGCCAACAGGCGCTCCAGAAACGGCCGCACCAACGAGCCCACGCTGGCGGCCACCTTTTCCTCCAGCTCCCTTTTCTCCTCGGCCCGGTGGTTGAGCATCACCTTGAGCGCGTTGTTGGCCGCCTCCAGCTCGGAGGTGCGCTGGGCCACCATGGCCTCCATCTGCTCCTCGGCCGCCTTGGCCAGGGTTATGTCCTCCACGATGACGATGAAGTACTTGGGCTGGCCCCGGTCGTCGCGGGCCATGGAGCAGCGCACCTTGGCCCACCATTCGGTGCCGTCGCGCCGCAGGTAGCGCTTCTCCACGGTGTAGTCGGAGATTTCCCCGGTCAACAGCTTCTTGAAGCGCTCGATGGTCCACACGTCGTCGGGGTGGGTGCACTCCCACAGGCGCAGGGTGAGAAAGGACGGGTCGCCGGGGGCATAGCCGAACAGCTCGCCGATGCGCCGGTTGGCCCGGCGAATGCGCCCGGTCAGGTCGCCCTGCACGATGCCCACCGGCGCCTGCTCGAAGGTGACCCGGAAGCGGGCCTCGCTCTCGGCCAGGGCGGCCAGGGCCTTCTCCAGCTCGGCCCCCCGCTGTTCCTGCTTGTCCCGCGCCATGTTGCCCGTCCTTTCGCCTCTGGCCGCTACCAGCGATGCCGCCCGTTTTGCTATCACTTTACTATTAGCACCCCGCCAGCGCCAAGGGCCCCGAGAACCTCCTCCCCCATTGGGCTTAAGGCATTTTGCCGGAAAACAGCCTCGCAACTGTGTTAGAATTTTACAAATCCTGCCCTCAAACCAAGGATTTGCCAGTTGCCCGGCAGCTATCGCCAATCTTCTCTGCTCAGTGATGTCCTAAAAAACTTGGGCGTGGCGATAATCTATTTCGCCGTATTCAAGCTGAGCATTCTGTTGGCGAGCCAAAAAGGCCTGCTCACCCTGTTTTGGCCGCCGGCGGGTGTGAGCCTGGGCGCGATGCTAATCCTGGGCTGGCGGGTGGCCCCGGCGATTCTGGTGGGCTCCTTCCTGGCCGGAATTACCTCTCCCGGTTCTTGCTCCTTTTGCTTGTTGTCCGCCCTGGGCAACACCATCGCCCCCCTGGCGGGCCTAAAGCTTCTCGCCTGGCGCGGCCTGGACAAAAGCCTGGAGCGGGTGAGCGATGTCGTGAACCTGGCAATATGGGGCGGCCTGGTCAGCGGGCCCATCGCCGCCTCCGCCAGCCTGCTGGGCATTGCCGCCGGAGGCCTGCCCTACCTGCAACCCTCTTGGCACCTCTGGCTTTCCTGGTGGCTGGGCAACTCCATGGGAGTGATCCTGGTGACCCCGGTGATCCTGACCTGGGCCACCCGCCCGGTCATGACCTGGCACCCGCCCCGCGTATGGGAAGCCACCCTGTGGCTGGCCATGTACATCGCGGTGGGCGGGCTGATCTTCGGCGGGCGCATCAGCCCGGACATGGCCGACGCCCTGGACTTTTTACCCTTCCCCCTGCTGGTCTGGGCAGGGCTCCGCTTCGGCCGCCGCCTGACCAGCAGCGCCTCGCTGCTTTTTTGCTCTGGCGCGGTGGTGGCAGCCACTCTGGGAATGGGCCCCTTCAACAGCCAGCCCTACCGGGAGGCCCTGTTCCTCATGTGGGCCTACCTGGGTTTCCTTTCCCTGGGGGCCCTCTGCCTGGCCGCCGCCCTGGGCCGGGCCCACCGGGCCCTCAAGGCCCTCTCGGGCCACCGCGACGACCTGACCGCGGCGGTGCACCGCCGCACCTCCGAGCTGGTGGGCGCGGCCAAGGCCCTGGCCGAAAGCGAGGAGCGCTACCGCACCCTGGTGGAGGAGTCGCCCCTGGGAGTGAGCCTCATCGCCGAGGACGGCGGCTACCTCTACCTGAACTCCTCCTTCACCCGCATGACCGGCTATAGCCTGGAGGATCTCTCCCGGGGCTCCGATTGGTTCCGCAAGGCCTTCCCCGACCTGGAGCTGCGCCGCCAGGTGATAAGCACCTGGGAGGAGGACAAGGCCTTAGCCGAGCCGGGCCAGGCCCGCCCGCGCACCTATCCGGTGCGCTGCAAGGACGGCACGGTCAAGGAGATTCTGTTCCGTCCGGTCACCCTGAGCGGCGGCGAACAGCTGGTCACCTACGAGGACGTGAGCCGCCGGGAGCGGGCCGCCCGTGCCCTGGCCGAGAGCGAAGGCCGCCAGCGGGCCCTTTTGGACAGCCTGCACGAGGGCGTGGTGCTTATAGACCACGAAGGGGTGATCCTCAGCTGGAACCAGGCCGCCGCCCAGATAACCGGCTTCTCCCCCCGCGAGGTGCTGGGGCACAACACCTTGCAGGCCGGGTGGCCCTTGTTCTTGCCCGACGGCTCGCCCTGCCCACCGGAGCAGATGCCCTCGCGCCGGGTGTTGGCCAACGGCCAGCCCATCAGCGCCGAGCTTTACATCTTCCGCATCGGCGGGCGCGACCGCTGGATTACGGTCAACGCCCGGCCCCTGTTCCAGGAGGACACGGGCCGCGTGGCCATGATCTCGGTGAGCTTTTCCGACATCACCGAGCGCATGAAGGCCGACCAGGCCCTGGCCGAAAGCGAGGAGAAGTTCAGCAAAATCTTCCGGCACTCGCCGGTGTGGGTGGTGCTGACCTCGCTGGAGGAGGGCCGCTACCTGGACGTGAACCAGGCCTTCCTGGACCAGACCGGCTGGTCGCGCGAGGAGGTGATCGGCCGCACCACCGACGAGTTGGGCATCCGCCCCGATCCCAGCGAGCGCCAGTGGATGATCGAGCGGCTCCGCGAACAGGGCTCTTTGCACGACATGGAGATGAAACGGCACACCAAGGACGGCCGTGAGCTGGACGTGCTCTTCTCCGGCACCATCGTGGAGATCGCGGGGGTGGAGTACCTGCTCTCCCTGGTGCAGGACATAACCCAGCGCAAGGCCGCCGAACAGGCCCTGGCCGAGAGCGAGGAGCAGTACCGCCTGCTGGTGAGCACCGCCCAGGACGCCATCTACATCATCCAGGACGCCAAGCTGGTTTTCGCCAACCCCATGGTGGAGCGCGTCACCGGGCGCAGCGCCGAGGAGCTGGCCGGAATCCCCTTCTCCGAGGTGCTGCACCCCGACGACCGGGCCCTGGCCCGGAAGCGCTACAAGGACCGGGTGGCGGGCAAGCCCACGCCGGACAACTACCCCATGCGGGTGATCAGCGGGGACGGCAAGGTGCGCTGGATACAGGCCAGCGCGGTGCATCTGAGCTGGAAGGGGCGCCCGGCCATCCTCTACATAGCCCGCGACATCACCGAGCAGCGGCGCATGGAGACCCAGCTGAGGCAGAGCCAGAAGCTGGAGGCGGTGGGCACCCTGGCCGGGGGCATCGCCCACGACTTCAACAACATCCTGGCGGCCATCATGGGCTACGCCGAGCTGAGCCTGGGCGAGACCCAGCCCGGCGGGCAGGTGGCTCTTAACCTGGAACAGATAATCACCGCCTGCCTCCGGGCCCGCGACCTGGTGAGCCAGATACTTTCCTTCAGCCGCCACAGCAAGCACCGGCTCCAGCCGATGCAGCTTGCCGGGGTGGTGGAGGAGGTGATGCGCCTCATTCGGGCCACCACGCCCTCCAACATCGACCTGCACAGCAACCTGGATCAGGAAAGCTGGGTGCTGGGCGACCCGGTGCAGATCCACCAGCTGTTGATGAACCTCTGCACCAACGCGACCCAGGCCATGGAGGACCGGGGCGGCGACATCTGGGTGACCGTCAGGCGCACCCACCTTTCGCCGGGCGACGAGCTGGCGGGTTCCAACCTGCTGCCCGGACCCTATGTGCGCCTGAGCGTGGCCGACAACGGGCCGGGCATCTCCCCCTCGGCGAAGGAGCGCGTCTTCGAGCCCTTCTTCACCACCAAGGAGCCGGGGCGCGGCTCCGGCCTGGGCCTGTCGGCGGTGCACGGCATCGTGCAGGGGCACCACGGGGCCATCACCCTGGAGGACCGCATGGGCGGCGGCGCGGTGTTCCACGTGCTCCTGCCCGAGGCGGAGCAGCAGCAGGCCGAGGCGCCGCCCCTGTCCGAGCCTCCCCGCAGCCGGGGCAACGAGCGCCTGATGTTCGTGGACGACGAGCCCGCCCTGGTGGAGGTGGCCAGCAACATCCTGAGCAAGCTGGGCTACCAGGTGGAGGCCTTCACCGCCAGCCCCGAGGCCCTGGACGCCTTCCGCTCCGACCCCATGGCCTACGACCTGGTGATCACCGACCAGACCATGCCCCGCCTCACCGGCGCGGCCCTGGTGCGCGAGCTCAAGGCCATTCGCCCCGAGCTGCCGGTGATTATCGCCACCGGCTTCAGCCACCAGCTCAGCCCCCGCCAGGCCCGCGAAATCGGGGTGGCCGCCTTTGTGATGAAGCCCATCGCCACCTATGAGATCGCCCAGGCGGTGCGCAAGGCGCTGGACCAGGCCCAGGGGCAAGCGCCCGAGGACCCGGCCGGCATCGAGGATGACGGGGTGGAGAGCGAAGAGGCCTAGGCCGCCGGCGCGCTGATGCCGGTGATGACCTCGCGCTCGAAATCGAATAGGGTGTGGCGGTCCTGGCCCGAGGCCAGCACCACCTGACGGGCCTGGCTCACCGTGCCCACCCGCTCGGCGCTGACCCCGCGCTGCCGGAAGCGGGCGCAGACCTCCTCGGCGTGCTCCGGCCTGGCGGCCAAGACGAAGCCGTAGCTCATGAAGGCGGTGAGCCACTTCTCCAGGGGCAGGCCCTCGGGCCGGGGGATGGCCTTCAGCTCGATCTCTCCGCCGCGCCCCGAGTTCTCCAGCATGATGGCCATGGTGCCCAGGAGGCCGCCGTTGCTCACGTCCTTGCAGGCGTGGGCCAGGCCCTGCTCGGCCAAGGCGGGCAGCACCTCCAGCCGGGCCAAGAGCTCGTCGCTGGTCTTGGTGCTGTTGGCGTCCCAAGAGGTCACCGAAGCGCATCCCGGGCGGCCGCTCAGGTCGCAGGCCACGATGAGCGCGTCGCCGGGCTGGGCCAAATGGCAGCGCAAGAGCTTCTGGGCCCAGCCCAGGATGGCCACGGAAAGATGGGGGTGGTCCGCCTCGGCGTCGGGGTGCAGATGGCCGCCCACCATGGGCACCCTAAGCTTGGCGCAGCCCTTGGCGATGCCGCGCACGATCTCGGCCCGCTGGGCCTGGGGCCCGCTGGCCAACACGTTGACCATGGCCAGAGGCCGCCCGCCCATGGAGTAGATGTCTCCCACCGCCACCATGACCGAGGCCTTGCCCGCGGCATAGGGCTCGTTGACCAAGAGCCCCTCCATGATGCCGTCGGTGGCCAGGAGCAAAAAGCCGTCGGTAAAGGGGATGGCCGCCGCGTCGTCGCCCCAGCTCTCCAGCTGCGGCCCCATGGGGCTGCCCTGCACCAGGTGGCGGTAAACCTCGGCGATGGGCTCCTTGCGCTTGAGGCCCATGTAGCCCTTGATGTGCGCGGCCAAGGCGTTGAGGTCAAGCTCCATGGCTCTCTCCTGGCTCCAGGTCCGGGGCCGCGCTCAGGTCGGCCGTCATGGGCTGGTGCGCCCAGCCGTGAATCTCGTATTGCTCGCCGCTCTTGGCCCAGCCCAGGCGCTGGAAGAAAGCCACGTTGGCCTGCTGAATCTCGGCGGTGAAGTGGGTGCAGCCCCGGCGGCGCACCGTGCGCATGGCTTCCTTGACCAAGGCGGCCCCGGCCCCGGTGCGGCGCTGGGCCTTTTCCACGGCCAAGCGGCCGCCCACCCAGGCCTCGGGGCGCTCATCGCTCTGATACACCCGCACCGTGCCCGCTACCTCGCCGTTCACGATGGCCAGCAGGTGGATGGAGCGCTCGTCGGTCTCGTCGCGGTCGCTCAGCGCCACGATGCCCTGCTCCTCAACGAACACCCGTTGCCGCACCGCCAGGGCGGCCTCGCGCTCGGCCGCGTCGCGGGCCGGGCGCACCACCAGGCGGGCGGGTTCTAGCTCCCAGGCCCCCAGGGCCGAGCAGGCCCCGCAGCGCACGCAGCCCGCCTTGGATTGGCTTGCGCTCATCCCGGTCTGTTGCAGCACCGCCGCCAGCCGCTGGTACAGGCCGCGCATGTACTCCGGGTCCGGGGGCGCGGCCTCGGCCAGCTCGCTGCCCGGGATGGGCCGGAGCGGCAGGAGATAGGGGTAGACCCCCATCTCGGCCAACATGCGGCAGCCGGCCACCAGCTCGTCCGGGTCCTCGCCCAGCCCGGCGATGATGAAGCTGCTCACCTGGCCCGGCCCGAACACCTCCACCGCCTCCAGCCAGGCCTCCACGAAACGGCCCAGGCCCAGCCCCGCCTTGGGGATGGCGTGGCGCGAGAGCACCCCGGGATCGAAGCTCTCGATGTGCAGGCCCACCGTGTCCACCCCGGCCTCGGCCAGGTTGCGGAAGCTGCGGTTGAAGGGCGGGGGCAAAAACTGGGCGTGGATGGGCAGGCCGCTGGCCTGCTTGATGGCCCGGGCGCAAGCGGCCAGGTGTTTGAGCTCGCTCCCGGCCGGGGCAGCCCCGCCGGTGGTGAGCACCACGTGGCTGGCGCCGTCCAGCTCCTTGGCCTTGGCTGCCGCCAGGGCCAGCTGCTCCGGGCTCTTCTCTTCCAGGGTGTGGCCGCCTTCCAGGCTAAGCTCGATGCCGCAGAAGGAGCAGCGGTTGGGACTGTTGTAGAACAGGCAGCGCTGCAAGACCGTGCTGGCCAGGCAGTCACGGCCGTGCAGCAGGGCCACTTGCCTGAGCGCCACGCCCTCGGGGGTGGCCTCGTCGTAGAAGCGGGGCGTGGGCACCAGCTCCACCTCGGCCTCCACCACCTCGCCGTTCAGCAGAAGCTCCGCGCCCTCTGGCCCCAGGCGCAGGGACCAGGGCGAGGCCGCGGCAAAGGGGCTGTCCAGGGGCGCGGTGGCCGCCACCCCGTTGATGATCAGGGTGCCGCCCTCGGCCGGGCCCGCCCCGCCGATGCGTTTTTCGCCGTCGGCCTCCATGCGGAGGCCCAGGCTTTGTAGTTGGGTGATGATTTCGGCGGTCTGCAAGGCGCAGTCTCCCGGATGTGGTCGCTCGATGGCCTAACCCACGCATTTAATGCAGTTAAGCTGCATCAAACCGCGATCTAGTATGTATCCGATCCACACAAAAAAAGCACTAACCCGCCTATATCCCACGGGGCGCGCGGCTGGATTTGCCGGAAGCCGGCATTTTTCACTTCCGGTGTAGGGGCGGGGTTTATCCCCGCCCTCTTCGATCAAAGCTCTGATGGGCGGGGATAAACCCCGCCCCTACACCCAAAACACTGGGGGGCGGCAGGGTGCGGAGCGGCCCGGACGGCTGCCGGTAACGCAGCGAATCGGTGGCTGGCGAAGCCGGCGGGCCTCAGATGCCCATCATGCAGAGCGCAACTTCCGCCACCCGCTTGCCCACGCCCTGGGCGGTGGTCAGGCCCACCTTGTCGGCCTCGATGCCGCCCTCCGCGCCGCTCCAGCCGGTGCCGCCGTAGTGGGCCGTGGGCATGCCGTCGCCCACCACCACCATGTCCTGCACCAGCATGGAGGCCAGAATGCTCTGCACCGCGGTCTCCTGGCCGCCGTTGCGGAAGCCGCCCACCGCGATGGCCCCGCCCACCTTGTTGCGCAACATCCAGCCGTTGCGCCTAAACATCACCAGGCGGTCTAGGAACGCCTTGGCCTGGGCGGTGAGCCCGCTCATGTACACCGGGGTGGCGATGATCAGGCCGCCCAGGTCCGGGGAGGCCAGGGTCTCGATGAGGGCCGGGAAGTCGTCGTCCTGGGAGCAGGCCAGCTTCTTGGCGCAGGCCCCGCAGGCCACACAGCCGTTTACCTGGCGGCCGGCCAGCTCGATGAGCTCGGTGGTTATGCTGTCGTTCACCTCGGCCGCCGCGCGCAGGGCGGCGGTGAGCAGGGTAAAGGTGGATTGTCCTGGCCGGGGGCTGGCGGCCACGCCGATTATCTTCATGCGTCTGTCTCCTTTTGGCGGCCCAGCACCGTGAGGATCTCGCGGCGGATGGCGTTGGAGGCCTCGGAGGTGCGGTCGCGGGGGCGGGGCTCCTCTATCGCGAAGCGCTGCAGCACCCGGGCCGGACGGGCCGAGAGCACCAGCACCTCATCGGAGAGGAACACCGCCTCGTCAACGTTGTGGGTAACAAATACTATAGTGTCGCCGCGCCCGGACCACACCTTGACGAGAAACTCCTGCAAGGCGTTGCGGGTCTGGCTGTCCAGGGAGCCGAAGGGCTCGTCCATGAGCACCAGCTTGGGCTCCAGGATCAGGGTGCGGGCGATGGCCACCCGCTGCTGCATCCCGCCCGAGAGCTGGTGGGGGTAGTGCTGGGCGAACTCGGCCAGGCCCAGAGCCTCCAGATAGGCCCGGGCCCGCGAGCGGCGCACCCCCGCGCCCTCACCCGCGATCTCCAGGCCCAGCTCCACGTTGCCCAGGCAGGTGCGCCAGGGCAACAGGGCGTACTGCTGAAAGACCATGCCCACTTGGGCGCTGGGGCCGGTGATGGGCCCGCCGTCCAGCAGCACCCTGCCCTGGTCCGTGGCCTCCAGACCCGCGATGATACGCAGCAGGGTGGTCTTGCCGCAGCCGCTGGGGCCGATGAGGCTGACCAGGCGGCCCCGGGGCACCGAGGCGTCCAGGCGATCCAACACCGGCATGGCCGCGCCGTGGTTAGCGGCGGGGTAGCTTTTGACCAGGCCCTGAAGCTCCAGGCTCATGAGCGCGCCTCCCGCCAGGGCACCAGGCGGCGTTGGGCCAGGCGCAGGAGGATGTCGATGCCCAGGCCCACCAGGCCGATCACCGCCATGCCCGCGATGATCTCGTCGGGCCGCTGGATATCGCGCGCGGTCATGATCATGTAGCCCAGGCCGTAGCCGGTGCGCACTCCGGTGAACTCGGCGGCCACCAGGGTCATCCAGCCGATGCCCAGCCCGATGCGCAGGCCCACGAAGATGCTGGGCAGGGCCCCGGGCAAGAGCACCTTTTTGATCACGTCGCCCCGCTTGGCCCCCAGGGTGCGCACCGCTTCCACCAGCACCGGGTTGACCTCCAGCACCCCGGCGATGGTGTTCAAGACGATGGGGAAGAAGGCGCCCAGGAAGATGATGAAGCCCGCCGAGGGCAGGCCGATGCCGAACCAGAGGATGGCGATGGGTATCCAGGCCAGGGGCGGCACCGGCCGGAGCACCTCGATGATGGGGCTCACCGAATCGCGCAAGCGGGGGAAGGCCCCCAAGGCCAGGCCCAGGGGCACCCCGATGAGCGCGGCGCTGATGAAGCCGATGGCCACGCGCAAAAGGCTGTAGAGCAGATGCCATTGCAGCAGGTGGCCCGGGGGCATGCCCTTGGTGGCCAGCTCGCCGAAGCCCTGAATGACCGCCCAGGGCGAGGGCAGCTTGTAGGCGGGCAAGACCCCGGCCATGCTCAGCCCCTGCCAGATGATCAGCAGGGCCAGGGCCAGCCACCAGCGGGCGGGTTTCACCTGGCCAACGCCCGCTCTAGGATAGTCGGGTCCATGAATTCCTTGAGGAAGGCGTCCAGGTCGGGCACCTTGATGTAACCCAAACGGGCCAGGAACTCCACGTACTCCACCTCGCCGGTCACGCTGAGCTTGTAGGTGTAGTTAACGTTGGACATGGCCCGCTTGACCGTGGCCCGGTCCATGCCGGTGTAGCGCTCGGCGATCTTCAGGGCCTCGGCGGGGTGCGCCTTGATGAAGTCGGTGGCCTTGACGTGCGCGGCGGTGAGGGCCACCACCCGCTCGGGGTGCTTGGCGTAGAACTCGCGCGAGGCCACCAGCACGCAGCAGGGATGCTGCGGCCAGATCTGGCCCGAGTTGACCAGCACCCGGCCCACGCCCATGGTCACCGCCTTGGCGGGATAGGGCTCCCAGGCCACGAAGGCGTTGATCTGCTTTTCGCGGAGCGCCCCGATCATCTCCGGCGGCTTGAGCACCATGGAGCGCACCTTGTCCAGGGGCAGGCCCGCCTGGTCCAGGGCTTTCTTGAGCAAAAAGTCCTGCACCGTGGAGTGGCCGGGCACGGCCACGGTCTTGCCCTCCAGGCCGGGCAGCCCGTTTATGGGGCTGTCCTTGCGCACCACGATGGCCGAGCCCTCGGTGTTCACCTGGGCGGCCACCACCACCTTGGCCGCGTGGTTGGCCACGGCCACCGTGGCCGGGGCCTCGCCCACGTAGCCCATGTCCAGGGCCCCGGCGGCAAAGGCGCTCATCTCCTCGGGCCCGGCCCGGAAGATGCCCGCCACCTCCACCTCCAAGCCCTGCTGCTTGTAGAAGCCCTTTTCCAGGGCCACCCAGCAGGCCAGCTGGTGGATGTCCGCCTGTAAATAGCCGATGCGCACCTTGCCCGCCGCCGAGGCGGGAACGCCCCCGGCCGCGACCAAGAGCGCGCCCAGCAAGAGGATCAGGCCCAGCTTGCTTTTACCCATGTTGCTCCCTCCCCTCGGATCCCCCTCTGGTTAGCCCGCCGCCCTCCCGGCACGGGCCATATCACTATAATCACACTACGCCCCCACCGTAAAGCAGCGCCGCCGCCGGGGCCCGGCCCCCGCGGCGGCGTGCGCCCGGTCCGCGGGGTGTTATTCCTCGGCCGGAGGCTTTAACCCCATGGCCATCTCCACCAGGGCGGTGAGGTCGCGGGCCACCAGGTCCGAGTCCACCGCGTTGATGCCCACCTGGAGCCCCTGGTAGCAGAAGGGGCAGCAGGAGACCAGCTCGCTGGCCCCGGTGCCCTCGGCCTCGCGCACCCGGGCCTGGGCCATCTTGTTCTGGATGTCGGGATAGCCAGCCTTGAGCCCGCCGCCCGCGCCGCAGCAGCGGGAATACTCCCGGTTGCGCGGCATCTCGTTGAGGGTGAGCCCCGGTATGTGCTCCATGATGAAGCGGGGGTCGTCGTATACCCGGCTGGCCCGGCCCAGATGGCAGGGGTCGTGATAGGTCACGGTCTGGTTGACCGGGGTATTGAACTTCAGCTCGCCGCTCTCGATGAGCCCGCGCAGGAACTGGGCCGAGTGCATCACCTTGAGGTTCAGCTCGCCGACCCGCTCGTAGTCCTCGCGGATGGTCTTGTAGCAGCCCGAGCAGGAGGTGACCAACAGCTCGGCCCCCAAAGAATTGAACTGGTCGATGTTGTCGCGGGCCACCCGGTCGAACTCGCGGTCGCCCATCCTGAGCATCACGCTGCCGCAGCAGCGCTCCTTGTTGCCCAGAATGCCGTAGTCGATGCCCAGGGCGTCGAAGATGTTCACCGTGCTAACCGCCACCTGGCGCACGTTGGTGTCGTAGCTGGCGGTGCAGCCCAGGTACAACAGCACCTTGGCCGGCTTTTTACTGATGTCCTGGGGCACCTCGGCGATGAGCTTTTCTTTTTTGGCCCGGCGGGCCCACTTGGCCCGGGCGGTGCGCGGCTGCTGCCAGGGGTTGTCGTAGCTCTTTACGCTCTTGACCAGGCCCTGCTGGCTCTCCAGGGGGCCGTAGCCGGCGGCCACGATGGCCGCGCGGATCTCCTCCCACAGATTCACCGTGTCCAGCCCTGCCGGGCACACGATCTGGCACTGGCCGCAGGTGGAGCACTCGTAGAGATCGGCCGCGAACTTTTCGATCTCTTCGCGGGTCACTTCCTTATAGCCGAACACCTTGCCGATGGCCTTGCGCAGGGGGCCGGGATCGCCGCCGCCGTGGGCGATCTTGGCCAAGAGGCCGTGCTGCCCCTTGATGATGCGCAAAAACTCCGCCGCCTTGGCCCGGGGCAGGATGTCCTGGCGGCCGTCCTGGTCGTAGACCGGGCACCAGGAGAGGCACTCGCCGCAGCGGGTGCAGGCCTCCAGCTGCAACAGGCGCTTGGATTCCAGCAGATGAATGGGGATCAGCGGGGCGCTCTCGGGCTCCGGCTCCGGCTCCGGGGCGGGCGGGGCCTCGGGGGCCGGGGTTTCCGGCGGGGCGGCGGCCGCGGGCGGCTCCGGCGGCGCAGCCGGCGCTTCCGGCGCGGGCGCGGCGGCCTGCCCGGCCGGGGCCTCGGGGGCCGGGGCCTCGGTCGCGGGCGCCTCGGGCGCCTGCTGGCTGGTGTTCTCCTCGGGAGGCTTGTTTTCCTGATCAGCCATGGCTCGACTCTTCCCGACGCCGCCTAAATCATTGCAGGCGGCGGTTGATAATCAGGCTCAGGGGCGCGGTGAACATGTGGCGCATCTTGCCGAAGGGCAGGTAGGCCACGAACAGGGCGGCCACCAGGCCGTGGGCGTACCACAGCCAGCCGTAGACCGCCGGCCAGTTGACTCCGGTGGCGGCCAAGAGCCGCGCCAGGGGATAGGCCACGAAGGAGTACACCGCGATGCCGTGCGGGGTCTGGCTCACCACCAGGCGGGCCGCCTCGGCCACAAAGCCCAGCACGATCATAAGGCCCAGGATGATCAGGGCCAGGTTGTCCTGCCACTCGGCCACCACCTGCTCGCCCTTGAACACCCAGCGCTGCAAGGCGGCCAGGATGACCCCGATGAGGATCAGCAGGCCCAGCAGGTCATTGACCACGGCCACGAAGCCGAAGTTCTTGTTCATCAGGGCCATGGCCAGGTCGCTGGAGGGCCAGAGCTCGTAGACCACCCAGGTGAACAGGGCCAGGCCGAAGCGGGCCATGATGGACAGGTAGATCAGACTATGGAAGAACCAGCGGCGCACGCTCTGCTTGAGCACCCGGCGCTGCCAGAGCACGTCGAACCACAGCACCTTGACGAACTCCCAGCTACGGCGCGAGAAGATCGCCTTGTACAGGCTGTCGCTGCCCCGGGAGAGCTTGTCGTGCAGGCCGCTCTCCACCCCGGCCACCCGGCCGCGCATGTAGAACAGGCCGCCGCCCACGATGCCCACCAGGAAAACAAGCAAGGCCAGGCCGAACCACCAGGAGCCGAGAGAGAAGCTGGCCGTGTGGCAGGGGAAGCAGATCAGGCCCTTGGCCGGGAGCACCATGTTGGGCGCGCCCACCTTGTTGCCCGCCACGTGGCAGCGCACGCAGTGCTTGTCCTGGGTCAGGTCCGTGGGCCCGTGTTCGGTGAGCGGGATGGGCTTGCCCTCGAGATCCTTATGAGCCAGCTTCACCACGCCGGTTTTTTTGTCCAGCTTTACGTAGGGGCTCTTGTGGTGGCAGGCCGCGCAGTCCACCGAGAGGTGGGGGCTGTTTATCTCGCCCTCGCCGTGGATGGGGTGGCAGCTCAGGCACTGCGCCCCGGCCCTACTCTTGTGGGGCGAGGCGGCCACGTCGGTGTGGCACTGCAAGCAGGCCACCCAGCGGTGGCGGCTGGTGGCGAACAGGTCCATGGTCACCACCAGGGGCACCTTGGTCCCGTCCACCTGGCGGGAGCAGCTCTCCTTGGCGTGGCACTCCAGGCAGAGCTGCTGGTTGGCGATCACACCCTCGTTGGAGGCCAGGTTGGGCAGATGGTGGCAGTCCAGGCACTGGCGGGCGCCCTGCCCTTCCGGGGCCGGGTCCATGGCCACCGGGGGCATGGCCAGGGCTGCGGCGGCCCAGAGCACCAGGGCCGCCAGCACGGCGATGAGGCTGAGCCTTCTCATGAGCCCGCCTCCCCGCTGCCGGAGTTCATGCGCTCCCAAAGGGCGGGATGCTCGTGCCGGATGCGCTCGGCGCTCATGCGGCCGGTGAAGATGCTGGTGTCCGCGGGCCACACCTCGGGCCTCAGATGGGCCAGGATGGGGTGCACCACGAACTTGATGGCCACCGCGATGATCGCCTCGAACAGGTGCAGCAACAGGGCGATATTGATGAAGTAGCCGGGCAGCCACTGGCTGAACCACTCCGGGAACCACAGCACCAGGCCGGTGAGCCCCATGGTGTTCATGCCCAGAAGCACCGCCCAGTAGTCCATCTTCTCCCACCAGGCGAAGCGGTCGAAGCGAGGCTGGGGGCCGCGCCCCAAGGCCCAGCCCAAGTGGCGGAACACGTCCTTCACGTCCTGGGGGCGGGGGAACATGGTGCCCGGACCGGTGAGGCGGCCTTTCAGCACCAGCTTGTAGTAGACCAGCCAGATCAGGTGGGCCATCACCGCCGCGTAGGTCATCACCGCCAGGAAGCGGTGGGTCCAGGCCAGGCCCGCGGCCCCGCCCAAACACCAGGCGATGGCCCGGGCCCACCAGGCCCCGCCGAAGAACAGCGAGAAGCCGGTGATCCCCAGGCCCAGGAAGCCCACCATGACCAGCACGTGCAACAGGCGGTTGAGCACGCTGAAGCGCTCCACCTGTCCCTTGCCTAAATCGCGTTCCATCATGGTTAGTGCTTCCTCAGCTTGTTTTGAATCTCGCGGAGCAGCCACAGGAAGGTGTGGCCGTAGAAGAAGCCCACCACGCACACCGCCAGCACCCCCAGCACCGCGCTGATGGTGAACAGCAGGTAGAGCGTCTTGCGCTTGGCCTGGTCGTCCTGGGCCAGGTCCACCAGGGTGGGGTGCACCAAATAGGCCGCGAAGCGGGGGTTGGAGCCGGGATGGCAGCGCCAGCAGACCCCGGCGGTCACCTCCGCGGTCTTGAGGCTCTTCACGTCATGGGCCCCGTGGCAGTCGGTGCAGAAGGCCGCCTTGTCCCAGCCCAGCTTGTCGCCCGCCTGCCCGTGGTAGTCGTTCAAATAGGTCGCCGCCTGGGCGGGATGGCAGGAGCCGCAGACCAGGGTTTGCCGCCGGCCCAGCTCCACCCGGTCCAGGCGCGCCTTGTCGTAGTGCACCTGGTGGCAGTCGCCGCACACCGGCGAGAGATTCTGGGTCTGCTTGGTCTTGGTGCCCTTTTTTAGAGCCTCGGCGTGCTTGCCCAGGTGGTAGCGGGCAAAGGCGCTCTTGTGGCAGCGGGCGCACTGGGCGTAGTCATAACCCCGAAGGGCCGGGGTCATGAGATAGCTGGGGTCCTGGGTGTCCGGGTGGGGCGTCTTGCTGCCCGGCCGGAGGGCCAGCTCCTGTTTGGCGTGGCACTCGGCGCACTCCAGCTTGCCGTGGGCCCCGGCCTGATAGCGGCCCAGGTCCACGTACCACGACGACTCCATGCCCGGCGGGACCGCGGCCCAGGCCGCCGTGGCCAGGGCCAGGGCAGCCAGCAGGGCCAAGATGAGCCCCGCCGCCCGGCAACGATGTTTGCTCTTTAGGGCCATACGCGCCTCGAACCTCAGTGCAGCCGCCGCTTGGCCGGGCCCTCTCCCAGGCCGGCCAGCGCGGTGGCGAAGTAAATTTTCATGAAGCAGGAAGCCGCCGCCACCAGGGCGGGGAACAGCTCCTCGGCCAGGGCCTGGGTGTCGGCTCCCGCGTCCAGGCCCTGCTTGAGGGCCCGCGCCTGGGCGGTTATGCCGGGCAATAACCCGGGCAGGGCCGCCAGGTCGTCCGGGGAACCGCGCAGGGCCGGGGCCTTACCCAAGGCCCGCAGGCGGTTCCACATGGCCTCCAGGAAGACCCTGAGCTTGGCCGGCTCGTATACCTTGCTGCCGATTAGCCAGCGGGCGGGGTGGTCCTCCAGGCCCAGGGCCACGATGCGGCTGTTGGACAGCTCGCGCTTTACGGCCAGGAGCCAGTCCTTGGCCGCGCGGCCGCTGAGTGCGTCAGCGGGCTCCGGGGCCGCCTCGGCCCTTTGCTCCGGCAGGTCGGCGTAGATGGCCGAGGCCAGCAGGCGGTTGGCCGCCGGGAAGCCGGGATGCTCGAAATGGGGGCCGAAGAGATAGAGCGCGCCTTGGCCGTGGGGCGCGCGCAAGACCGCCGCCTTGCCCAGCAGGGACTCGGCCGCGACCTCGGGCGGGGCCAAAAAGCGGGTGCGCTTTTCAAAGGCGGCATAGGTGGCCAACACCCGCACCTCCTCCGAGGCCGGGATCATGGCCGGTCCGCCGTACAGGGGCGCGGCCAGCTCCACCCCGCCCAGGGGGCCGGGGGCGCAGGCCAGGCTGATCGCCTCGCGCACCGGGTGGAACACGTAGTCGCACCCGTAGGCGGTCTTGTACTTCTCGGGCAGGACCAGAGGTTGGGGAAGGTCTCGGCTGAGATTGGCGATGGTGGCTTGAACGAAGTTGAACCAGCAGAGAGGCTCCTTGGAGGAGCGCAGCATGAGATAGGCCCCGGCGCAGGCTCCCAGATACAGCCCTCCGGCCGCCAGGAAGCCCTCCAGGGCCTTGGCTCCGGGCGGCCCCAGAGCGCGGGCCATGGCAAAGGTGTCGCCTCCGCTCACCGCCAGCACATCCAGACCGGCCAGCCCTCCGGCCGCGATCTCGCCGTGGTCCAGGAACCTGAGGTCATAAAAACCCAGGCGCTCCAGGGACTCGGCGAACCACAGCCAGGAGTGGGAGCTGCCCGCCCCGGTGTAGACCCCCAGGCGGGGGTAGCGCGGGGTGCGCTCCCGCCCCGCCCCGGCCAGGGCCGGCGGCGGCGGGGGGGCGCCTCCCCGGGCCAGACCCCGGTTGAAGGCGCTCACGTCCGAGAGTGGGTTGCGCATCAGCTACCCCTAGCCGCAAACCTCCGCTATCACCGCCTCCAGGCTGTCCAGGCCGAACTCCAGCTCGGTGCCGATGCCCGCCAGCTCCAGGAGCTTGTCTTCGCTCAGCTCCGGGGACAACAGCGCGAACAGGGGGTCCAGGCCGAAGAGGTAGGCCACGGCCTGGCGGCGGGTCCAGTAGGCGTCGTCGCCCGCCTGGTCCACCCCGAATATGGCCGTCTTGGGCACCGAGGGGCTGAAAGGCCCGGCCAGACCGGCCACCGGGCCGCTCAGGCCCGCCAGCGCGCCGCTGATCGCCGCCGCGTCGGTCTTGCCGGTGTCTTGGCAAACCTTGGCCACCAGGCCAGGGTCCAGGCCCAGCTTGCAGCACTGCTGGATGATCGCCCCGGCCTCGGCCAGGGACAGGCCCATCTGCTGGAACAGAGCCGCCGCGCCCAGGTCGCTGAGCAGCACGCCCATCTCCGCCTCGGCGGGCTCGGGCAGATCGGCGGGGTCGCCTTGCAGGAACAGGAAGCTGTTGGCCGCGAAGGGGGTGTTGAAGTTGGCCCGGTGGCGGTGCACCAGGGGAGCCAGCCAGTCGGCCAGGGCGTCATTGCCCATGCCCTTGGCCAGGTCCACCAGGCCCTTTTTGCCGGCCCAGGCCCCGCCCTTGACCGCGGCCTGCAAGGCCACGCACTCGTCCACAAAGGCCTCGTCGTCGGCGATCTCCAACAGGCCCAGGCCCCGGATGGCCACCGCGCGCAGGTTCTTGGCGGCCAGGGCCTTGCCAAGGCCGAAGCAGTCGCCCGCGGGCCAGTAGTTGATCATCAGGGCGGAGAGCTCCGTGGCCGCCGCGCCGGTGCCCAGCACCTGGATCAGGTCGTCGCCCTTTTCGGCGCGCACCTTGTCCACCGCGGCCCACACGTCCAGGCCCGCCAGGGCTCCGGCGTCCTCCACGTCCAGGATGCCGTCGTGCACCCAGAGCATGCTGGGGGCGGCGGCCGCGTTTTTTATCACGATGTAGTCGAAGCCCGAGTACTTGAGCTCCATGCCCAAATACTGGGTCAGCGGCGCGTGCACCACCGTGCCGGTGAGGGGGCTCTTGGCGGTGAACACCCCCAGGCCCGAGCCGGGCACCAGGCTGCCGGTGAACAGGCCCGCGCCCAACACGATGGGATCGCCGTCCAGGTGCTGGTTGTACAGGGCCAGGTTGACACCCGCCCCGCCTATCTTCTCCTGGCACAGCTCGTCGGAGAACTCTTCGATCTCCACCTCGCCGCTGGCCAGGTCAACGATGGCTATTTGGTCAGAGGCCAAAAACTCCATGACTGGTCACCTCTATATAAGAAGGTAGGTAAATCTCGCTCCGGCCTCAGTCCAGGTAGATGGCGTCCACCGGACATATCTGCTTGCACAGGGGGCCGTCGTCGCGGTCCTCGCAGAGGTCGCAGGCCTCGCGCAGGAGCATGGGCTTGGCCGAGGCGTCGCCGCCTCCTCCGCCCTCTTCCACCGCGCCGATGCGCTTCACTTCCAGGCCCTCGGGCCGCGCGATTACCAGATCCTCCTCTTCCTTGAGGATGACTCCGAAGTAGTCCTTCTTATCACGGGTGCGGTAAACAACGATGCAGGAGGACAACAGAGCGAAGGCGTCGTCGCGGTGATATCCGCAGGCCAGCTCGCACGCCATGCAGGCCGTGCACTTGAGCGGATCAATCTTGACTCCCATCTGTTCAATTCCTCGCTAAGGGTTGGCAGGTGCGCGGCGCGGCGTCCCGTGAGGGGGCCGCGGCCGTGTCCTGGATCGGATACCCGTCTTAGGGGGTCGTTCGACGCCAGCATCATATCAAGAACCAAGAGGCCCAAGTCAACCGAAAAAACATAATTAATATAATAGTTCGCATCTATCCCCTTCCGGCCCCCGGCCGGCACCGCTTCGCGGCAGGCGATAATGGCATAACCATCTAATTAATATTGTCTTTTTTGCTTTTATGAAATATTATGCCTATAAAGGCATTTGAGAACAATTAGCTATTCCACGGCGCGGCAGCCTGCGGCGAGGGGGCCGGAATATGGCAAAATGCAGCGGATAAGGTATAAAGGTTATAATATTTCGCTTGACAAGCGAGCCCGCGAATTTTTATAAAGTCTAAGACCATCACTCATGGCCGTTTAGACCACTCTCAGGCGCGGCGGCGAGGCCGCCAAGGCTCACCAGTCGCGCCCGCCTCCCCAGGCGAAAGGGGCCCATGTTCGAGGCCGCCAACAAAACCGAGAAGGTCTCCGACCGCATCATCGAGCAGATCCGCGACGCGGTGCTTTCGGGCCAGATCAAGCCCGGTGACCGGCTGGCCTCGGAAAAGGAGCTCATCGCCCAGTTCGGGGTGAGCAAGGCCACCATGCGCGAGGCCCTGCGCGTGCTGGAGGCCATGGGTTTGGTGGAGATACGCAAGGGCACCACCGGCGGAGTCTTCGTGGCCGAAGTGGACATGAAGACCACCATCCACTCCATAATGAACTTCCTGCACTTTCGCTCGATCTCCATCAGCGATATCACCATGTTGCGCTTCACGGTGGAGCCGTCGGTGGCCCATCTGGCCGCCATGAACGCCACCGAGAAGGACCTGGAGCGCCTGCGTGAACTGGCGGAGATAACCGAAGCCGACGAAAACGGCGACGCGGCCAGGGACATCAGCTTCCACCGCTACCTGGCCCGCATGAGCAAGAACCCGCTCCTGATCCTCATCCTGGACTTCGTGGACAACCTTCTGCGGGACGCCAAGTACGAACTGCAACTCAGTCCCGAATTTTATCGCCACGTGCGCGAGTCTCACCGCCGCATCGTGGACTTTCTGGAGGCCCGCGACACCGTGGGGGCCCGGGCCGAGATCGCCCGCGACCTCCTGGAGGTGGACCGCTACATGGCCGAGGCGGCGGGCAGCGAGCCCTTCGAGCCCGCCACCCTGGGACTGAACCTGGACGCCCGCTACGTGGCCGGCCCCGACAAGGACACGGCGGACGATCCCCTGGCCCAACTTTTGGACGCCTCCCTGCCCCGGCAGGCTCTGGGGCGGGCCATGGTCTTGAAGCACTTGGGCTCGGGCGGCCTCTATGTGGTGGTCCCCGAGGAGGAAGAGGAAAAATAGGCGCGCACCGCCCGCGAACCGGACGGATGCCCCGGCCATAAGAGATCAGTTAAACCGCCATGCGGCCCGGCGAGGGCGACCCTGGCATGGCTCACCGTGACAACACAACATGAACAGGCCGGAGCCCAAGGCCCCGGCCGCGCAAGCACCGACTAAGGAGTTCAACAGATGAGCGAAAACCAACGTTACTTCTTCGTGGACGATTCGGTCGCCGTCGATCCCATCAGCGGCGAAAGGCCCATCAAGCTGAAGTATTGCGCCGGCGGCCAGTGGAAGGTTTCCGCCACCGACGTGTATATGCCTTGCTACAACCCCTCCACCGGCGCGGTCATCGCCCTGGCCCCCCAGTGCCTCACCGAAGAGGTGGAAGAGGCGGTGCAGGCGGCCAAGGTGGCCTTTGAAAAGTGGTCCATCACCCCGGTGAGCAAGCGGGTGCAGGTCCTTTATAAGATGAAGGCCCTGTTGGACGAGAACCTGGAAGAGCTCACCGTCCTGTTGGCCAAGGAGATGAGCAAGAAGTACCAGGAGGCCATGGGCGACATCCTCAAGGTCACCGAGGTGGTCGAGTTCGCCTGCGGCGCGCCCCACATCATGAAGGGCGAGGCCCTGATGCAGGTGTCCACCAACTACGACACCTCGCTCTACCGCGAGCCCATGGGCGTGTTCGCCGGCATTCCGCCCTGGAACTTCCCGGCCATGATCCCCCACGGCTGGATGACCCCCATCTGCATCGCCACCGGCAACTGCATGGTCTTGAAGGCCGCCAGCTTCGTGCCCCAGAGCGCCATGCGGGTCATGGAGCTGTGGCAGGAGGCGGGCATCCCCGACGGCGTGATCAACGTGATTACCGCGGGCCGCGACCAGGCCGAGCTCTTGCTGCGCCACCCGGACATCAAGGGCATCAGCTTCGTGGGCTCCACCAAGGTGGGCCTGCACATCTACTCCACCGCCGCGGCCA